>JBALTG010000070.1:0-23705 GCA_036964625.1 Motiliproteus sp. | reverse complement strand
TGGTCCAAACGCAGAAAAAATTATGGCTGACCTGCCGAACTTCACCAACATACAACCTCAAATTCAAATCAGCGAAATCAAGCTATGAATTGAACCCTGATGCTAAAAACGTATCAATACCCTACGGGGCTTCGCCACTGGCTGCTGTTATGCTCAGCGATATGTGTTCGATGCCAGAAGCACCTGCATTTAAATTAAAAAAGAGAATTCTAATGGCAAAACCTAATTTCACATTTGAAAAGCGTCAGAAGGAACTTGCAAAAAAGAAAAAGCAGGAAGAAAAGCGCCTTAAAAAACAGGATAAAAGTAGTGGAACAGATCTCTCAGAACAACCGCCAGCCAGTGAGTCGCCGTGAGCGGAGCTATACATAACAAGCCGACCATTCGTCACGTGTGACTGTCACGCTTTCCTAGTTCGTCAAACGGAGACAAGTCACAACCTTCTGCCTCAAGTGCGCCGCGATCCTGGCGCATCAGGCTCGTAAAGTATTCGTCCTGAACTTCAAACCCTTACGCATGGGCATTGATAGTAAACAGGGCACGCTCGCCTCTGGCTAGGCCGATGGAGACCGTGCCCATATTCAATTTTCGGCATGGCCTTTTTGGTTCGCGCGGCTCTTTTGCTTGGCGGCTTTGCGCTTCTTGTCGGTGTCACCTCTCCCCCTCAGTACGTTATCAACCCGCGGGTTGCCGGTAACGATCGCTTGTGCCCAGGTGCGGTGGCCGCTGTCGAGTGTCAGGGTGGTTGAAATGTGCATTAGGCACCTCCGTAGAGAATAGCGGGGTCAAGTATTGCCTTTTGCCAATCAGGACACGTAAAACGCAAACCTGAAGCGTTGTTTACGCCCCGGCGCAGTGGTACCCGGTAGAGTCCCGGTCACGCTGCCCGCAGGGTATCTGGCTACATCACAACACCGAAACCGGCAGCCTGCCGGAAAAGGCCAAAACTGCCGCCTTGTCTCAGACTCAATACAAAGACCACCACAATATCACTGAGGGTGATCGCGGCAAGGCTGGTGGGGTGGGGTTTGAGATCATCTGGCGAGATTGCGCCATTGATAAATGGGAGCTGTGCGTACCTAATATATCTACATGTTTATATTGGATTTATGGTCTATCCTTGATTGAACTACAACCTTCGGGTTGATTAAGTTGGGACAGGGGTTATGTCTGAGTCGCAAAGAACGTTACTAGATGTATCAGTAAACGGGGTTAGCCCCCATTTATTCAAATACGGAGAGTTTCCGTAGGGTGGTGACGCGCCAATTATGCAGGCGCCAGTGAATTGATTTGTCAAGGAGACGACTCATGAGAGTTATTTCATCACACTGCGTTAACGCTTATTTCAAACGAACAGTAGCACTCTTGTTGATTTCCGCTGCATTAACACTTACCGCTTGTAGTACCAAACCGGATTATTAAATCAAACGTTTACGCGTTGACAAGATGATTACAAACGTATCAGGCAGTGACACAAACCCTTACTGGAAAACCGGATGGGGATTTGAATTCCAAATTGCCAACAGAGGGGGGCGAGAAAGGTTTAGGCCCAGATGAGAATGGATTTCCGCATGCTCAGATACCCGTTTTGTTTAGCGCCTATATTCCTACGAGAGGTTGAACGGCTGCACAGAACTAAATACGAGTGACGTTATCGTCATATCTGGCTCAACCAAAAGAACTTTGCTTGCATGGCGCAGAGTGCCAGTAAAGAGCGGCCCAGTTTTTCTTTTCCGAATGTATTCGTAACGAACACGCCCCCCAAAAAAATAACTGCGTACCAAAGAAAGTTAAGATTGATTGGGACGCCAATAAACCAGATTTAAAAAGCACAATTGATGAAAGCAACTAAGCAACTAAGCAACTAAGAGAATAATGGTATTATTCTTGAAATTACTAATTCGGCACAAGAGAAGGTTTGGGTTAAGGAATATTTTTAATGTGATAGCACGGTAGGATGGGTTTCGCTTCGCTCCACCCATCATGGCTCATTTGAAGCCGTTTGGGAGCGGGGCGGACCATCCCATTAAGTCTTACCTTTTCTTCCTCTCATTTAAATTAGCCAGTGCTGTCTAGCCTGTCGGACTTCCCCGCGCTGTGACCGGTCAAGTCCGACAGACTGCTAGTCCGAAAAAGAGATGATTTTCATAAAGAGAGTCGTAGCAAGGACAGTGGACAGGCGAAGGGTATCGGACTCGTCTCGGGGTTTGAAACTATTTATTGTGAGATAACGCATTTTCGACAGGTCCTACTTCGTGCGTCTCAGGAATTGCCATCGCCCTTGCTTGGCGGAGCGGGGTAGACTGATATTTTCCGTTACTTTGGTCTCGGCGGTGGACGCGCCTACGCGGAAGTGAGTCAGGCTGAGTAGCTGGCCGAACCTCGAGGTAAGGGCAAGCGTTTGCTTTTGTTAGGCAAAGACGGGTTGCTAGGACTTTTTCCTAGTTATGCACAATTTCTGTGGATAAGTCTGTGAGGAAGTGCTGGGTAACAGGGCTTATCCCGCGGTTTATCGGCTCAGCCGACAGATCGGTTGCTTTTTGTGCGGTCATATTTTATATCTATATTAATCAGTGTGTTATCATAGTCAATAGGGGGTTTGAAAAAACTTTAACGTAATGGAGTTCTAATAAATACCGGTCTGGGTCGTGTCAATAGGCGCCTGTGCATTAAATTAAATCTGTTGCGCAAAAAAAGTAGTTTTTTAATGAAAACAGGCAGGCAACTCCCGCATGTGGAAAACAAAAGTTGATCCATGTCCGCATGCTTGGCCTGCGGATAGGTGTAGCGCGCAAAATAGATTGCGACTGGGCGGGGCTTACTCTGAAACGGCGCTGACTTGTTACCAGCATGGCTACCAACTGTTCGCGGCGGCTGACCCGGCCGAGGTTGTGATCAAAGCCCGGATCGATCCCTACCAGCACCCGCTGCACCTCGCGGGTTCTTTTATTGAGCCAGCCGCGCTGGCTGATCTGGTGCAACAAGCATGGGCATTCCTGATTACCCACAAAGCTCAGCCATGATGCAACCGATCTATTCTCGCAAGCTCGTATGCCCATGACTTGGCGCGGTGATGGCTGAAGATCATGAGTAAATCAGGTGGGCATTTGGCGGTGGTGAATATCAACCAGCAACAGCATCGCTCGGTCGAGCGTTTCAGTCGCGCAGGCCCCGAACAGGCGACCGCGCTGAATTTCTGTGCTGTGGATGATGCTCCTTCGGCTAAAATTAGCTAGAGGAGGAGAGTACAGTGTTATTGAGAATCCATGACTCGCCGCAGGAATCGCTGATTAACTGGATACGCAGGATCTTGCGACGTATAAAGCAATTTCTATTTCCTTCTATTAATACCTGAAAGGGGCGGAGCCCTGATTACGCTAAGAAGGATTGCAGACGCAGTGGGGCGTTGTTCGCGCTTAACCTGAGTCGCTAGGAGGCTGACCGAGAATAGACTAACCTACTCGGCAACCGTTCCTGCGTTGCTCTACCTCCTACATCCATGCTGTCGTGCGGAAAACCCGGCTCTCTTAAGTTAGAGAGGGGTCATGTTTTTACGATCACCCTCGTTAAATAGCTCGCTATGCTCAAGCGGCGTCCCTGCAGCTTGCCCTACGGGCAGCTATCGCTGTGTAAATCGGTTTTCCTGCCGATTTATCGCCTCGGATGATCAAAAAATCTGCATAGATCGACGTTGACCTAAATTAAAAGGCCCTCGCTACGATCGGCCAACCCCTACAGTCTCCTAGGCGGACTTGCCCTGTGCACGTAGCATCGGAGAGCAGGGGGCGATGATCGCCAAACAAGTCTATGCCGAACATCGCCCGGTGCTGGTGATGGCTCGGGAGGTGGCGCGTGAGGTGACCGGGATGGATGAGGTGCGGCTTAACGTGCTGCTCGATTGGCGACGGCTGACGGGAGTGGTGAACAAGGATTAGCGGCTATTCGGCCTCGAGAGAATGGATACGGACGTTTGCGACCACTCCGCGCGGGCCGATCCAGGTCAGTGTTGCCGGCTCTCCCGCATCCTCCCAGCCTCGAACTGAAGTTCGGCCAGGCGGCAGTAAAGGGGTGAGGCACTCATCAGTTGCTGATGCGAGCCCTGCGCCACCAGCCGCCCTTGGTCGATGAGCGCGATACTGTTGGCGTTCAGCACCGTTGCCAGGCGGTGGGCGATGATGACGGTGGTCCGACCCTTCATCAGTCGCTCCAGCGCCGTCTGCACCTGCTGTTCGCTTTGCGAGTCCAGGGCGCTGGTGGCCTCGTCCAGCAGCAAGATACGAGGATCCTTGAGGATCGCCCGGGCGATGGCGATGCGTTGGCGCTGTCCACCGGAAAGCCGAACCCCTTTGTCCCCCAAATCGCTGGCATACCCCTCGGGCAGTTGGCTAATGAACTCATGGGCCTGAGCCGCCTTGGCTGCCCGAATCACGGCGGCATCGTCTGCGCTGGGGTTACCGTAACGGATGTTGTGCCACAGATCACCACTGAAAAGTGCCGGCTGCTGCGAGACCAGGGCGATCTGTCGGCGCAGCGCTTTGGGATCAAGCTCACGCAGGTCGGTTCCTCCCAGTCGGATTGTACCGGTCTGGGGGTCGTGGAACCGCAGCAGCAACTCGAACAGCGTCGATTTACCAGCCCCCGACGGACCTACCAGCGCCAGGACCAGCCCTTCGGGGATCTCCAGGCTCAGATCCGCCAACGCCGATTGATCCGGTCTGGAGGGGTAATTGAAGGTAACGGATTGCAACGCTAGCGACGGCGCCAGGGCTTGGGCATCCACAGGGCAGGCGGGTGCCTTGATGGCACTGTCCACCTGCAGCAACTCCATCAGTCGCTCGGTTGATCCCAGCGCGCGTTGTACTTCCCCGAGGACCTCGGACAGGGTGGCGGCTGAAAAGGCCACCAGAATCGCGTAGAACAGAAACGCTCCCAACTCCCCAGCACTCATCCTGCCGTCCAGCACATCGTGCCCGCCCACCCACAGCAAGCCAGCAATAGCGCCGAACACCAGAAAAATGACCGCCGCGATCAGAAAGGCCCGCTGCCGTACCCGTTGGCGGCCAACCTGAAACGCCGCATCTACCTCTTTGGCAAAGGCGGCTTTTTCCAACGCTTCGCAGGTATAGCTCTGTACCGTCTTGATCTGCTGGATCGCCTCGCCCGCGCAGCAACCCACGTCTGCGACCGAGGCCTGTGTTTTTCGGGCCAGGGCCCGCACCCGACGCCCGAAGAAAAGAATCGGCACCAACACCGCAGGGGCCGCGACCAATACCATCAGGGTCAGATAAAAATGGGTCACCAGCAACATGATCAGCGCGCCGGCGAAGGTCAGGATGCTGCGCAACGCCATGGAAAGCGAAGAGCCGACAATGGACTGCAGCAGCGTGGTATCGGTGGTTAACCGCGACATGATCTCTGCGCTGCGATTGGTTTCGAAATAGCTGGGATGCAATTCGATCACATGGTTGAAGACCGCCAGACGGATATCCGCACTGACCCGTTCTCCCAGCCAGGAGACCAGGTAGAAACGGGCGAAGGTTCCCACCGAGATCAGCAGCGTCAGCAATAAAATTATGCCCACCGCCCGGTTGAGTGCCGCTTGGGATCCGGCGAGAAAGCCTTCGTCGATCAGCAAGCGTACCCCCTGGCCCAGAGCGAGGGTGACCAAGGCGGTGACCACCAGCGCGATGGCCGCGGCGCACAACGTCCCTTTATAGGGGCGGACAAATCCCGCCAGCATCCTGAAGGTCGCCTTATGTTTTGAAACGACGGGGGGCATAAGACTCCGTTGGCGGCGCAGCAGGGCGGCTAAAGTAGCATTTCCCCCTACAGGCACCATCGTTATGGCAAGGCAGGTTCCGGCCCCATGCCGGCTCTGCTTTCAATGTTCCGATAATTGAATTTTAGGCGATTATTGGGTGAGTCATGAGGTGTCAGCTATGATGCCCGCCAATCTACTCTCGCGAGCACGTATGTGCATCGCGTATAGCCGTGTTGGCAGAAGATCATGGGTAATCTGGTGGATCTATGTTGGGGATAACGTTGAAATGCAAAAGTCGCCATCTCAGCAAGACATCAGGCTTTCAGCAATCTGGGCTCATATTGAAACAAGGACGCTGACCCAAAGGTCACTTCACGGGCGTCTGGGTGGGCTGGATTTAGCAGATAATTGTACTCTCCCAGCAGCGACGCACTGGGGATCTGTAGAATCACCGAACTGGATTCCGCTACCCAGGCATCTCCGCTCGCTTGGACTGAGGCGGTCATCGTCGGGGAAGCCCAGTCTTCGGGTAAGTCAGAAAGGTCAATGTGCTGCACCAGGGACACGTCAAAAGAGGCCTCCATCTTATGGAACTGTCTCAATATGTCGGCACGCTTTAAATGAACCAGTAACTCTATGGATGCCTGGGCAAGGCTGGTGCCTAAGTAAACGACGCGAACACCCTTGCTGTTCCAGCGCCCTCCGTAAAGGTAAGCGCCTTCGCCTGACATCATCTGTGCAGGGGTGGTTGCATACTCAGGGTCCGCAATCCTCCACCCAGAAAGCATCAGCTAAAGACCCCGTGCCGGATACGGCCGATAAGGTCTTCAACATCACGTGCTCCCATCTCGGTACTGATGTGTTCCATCGGTGTTTCATTGCCGAGAAGTTCTTGTGGGCTGTGCAACCACTCTACGGCAGCTTCGTCGTTACCTTGCATCATCGCAACAGAGGCATCTTTGATACGTGCTAGTCGTGCAACACGATCAGATTCATCGGGATGCAGTCGGCCTTCCTTTTTGCGACGCGTCAGCGTAGAGATTGCAATGGATAACACGTCCGCTAATTCTTTGCGGGGGGCTCCGTATTCTTGCTCCAGCGTCTCGATGACACTGAAGGGGAGTCCTTGACGGATATTTATCAACATTTTGGAGCGATCGCCGGAAGGGACACCAGTCACCTGGTTAAGCAGCACCTTGGGAGATTTTGGAGTATCCGCTGTTGCAGCTACGAAGCCACCGCTATCGACACCGCGCTTCACCCGGTATCCGCTGGCTAATGCAGCGCCTTTCTTGGGTTTGGCGATAGGGCCAGATGTTGTGCTCATTTGAGTTTACCTCTCTGTTCATGTGAACAGTATAGCCGATGCGGGCAGGGTGGGTGCCGCATTCCAATGCTAAATCACCCCGGCGACCTATCGGCGCTTAATGCCATTATCGAATATGCAATGAGTACCGTTGAGGTTCAAAAGCGGCCAACCTGGGAGGTGTCCTGCGGCTCAGGATCGGCGACCTGAATGCCTGCACCAGGGACTGTACCGACATGATGGGTCAGCCTCAGCAGTCTGTCGGACTTGACCGGTCGCAGCGAGGGGACGTCCGATTTGAGACAGTTTTTAAACTATATCGAGGCGATAAATCGGCAGGACAGCCGATTTACACAGCGATAGCTGCCCGTAGGGCAAGCTGCAGGGACGCAGCTTGTGAATAGTGGTTCTATTTAACGAAAAATAGGGTGAAAAATGGCCAAATTCGGCTTTCTCGAAGTAGATCAGCGTTAAGTCCGACAGGCTGCTAGACTCTTCTCGATCCAAACAGGTCTACTCTTTGAGCGTGGTGGTTGTGAATTAGCTGATCCGCCGTGCTCTTTCCGCATCTAGTAATGCGCGTTTGCGTTCCAATCCCCAGCGGTATCCACCAAGACTACCGTCTCCTCTTAAGACACGGTGGCAAGGAATCAGTATGCCAATGCGGTTTTTTGCGCATGCCGATGCAACTGCCCGAACCGCTTTGGGCTTGTCGATATTAACGGCCAGCTCAGTGTAACTGAGAACATCACCGTCTCGGATGCTCAACAGAAATTGCCAAACTTTCATTTGAAAAGCCGTACCCCGCATATCAAGTGGCAAATCAGGCCTGGGGGCTCCTCTGCTAATATGCTGATCCAGTGCTTCCATCCACGCATCAAGTTCAGGCGCATCCTGAGCAGGTGAGGCGCTTAACTCGGCATTAGGAAATTCATCTTTCAGCTTGGTGACCAGTGACGCCGCGTCACCATCACCAAATTGTACGAAACAGACCCCCTTATCTGTCGCGGCCATGGCCATTAGGCCAAGAGCTGTATTTCGGCATGCGTAGGTGATGATCTCGCCTGCTCCTCCCGCCCGATAGGCCTTGGGCGTCATTCCGATATTACGGGTTGCTTCGCCGTAGACGCGGCTTATGGAGCCAAACCCAGATGATAAAATCGCGTCAGTCACACCGCCACCTTCCTTCAATGATTGCTTGAAACGCCGCATTCGAGCAGCGTCTTGATAGGCTTTGGGTGAAACGCCAAATGCTTGTTTGAATATCCGCTGTAGTCTGGAGGGCGACAGTCCTGCACTATCTGCCAAGCGAGCGAGTGTTAGCCGTTCATCGGCATGCTCATCAATATAGCGGGCGACCTCTACCAGTCGGGTCACTCGTGGTATTCCTTCAGTAGGCTGGCAGCGCTTACAGGCCCTGAAACCAGCCACCATGGCCGCTTCAATACTTGGGAAGAATCGCAGGTTCTCGGGTTTGGCAGAGCGAGCGGAACAAGAGGGTTGGCAGAATACGCCTGTCGTGATGACGCCGTAAAAAAAATAGCCATCACAGGACTTATCCCTTGCAGCGATCGCTTCCCGCATTTCCTGTTCAGGTGGCATCGACATGGCATTACCCTTAATCCGAAATAGATACCCCCCATGTAACCTTACTACTCTGAGTATTTCCATCCGTTTGTTGCTGAGTAATTTCCAATACTGGCCAATGGGTGGTGATTCAACACCCTAAATATGATTGTATCCGGGAAGAAAAAAATTAAGGGGCAAGAATCGGATGTTTTGTTTTTTGCTACCCCGGTAAGCTAGTTCCAAAATGTATTGACGCGAGACGGGTACTCACTATGACATCCTCTATAAACACCTCAATGGGCGCTCGTGAATGGGTAATGCTCATCGTATTGTCGGTTCTATGGGGAGGCTCATTTTTCTTCGTGGGAGTTGCTGTTGCTGACTTGCCGCCACTGACCATTGTTACGCTCAGAGTAGGGCTCGCTGCCATCGCGTTATGGGGCATTGCACTTGTCATGGGGCTGCGCCCGCCAAAGAGTGTGGGCGTTTGGGCTGCCTTTCTGGGAATGGGGCTGCTGAACAACGTCATCCCCTTTGTTCTTATCGTGTGGGGACAAACTCAAATCGCATCTGGGCTAGCATCGATTCTTAACGCTGCGACCCCTATATTCACCGTTGTCGTCGCGGGAATGCTGCTACCTGACGAACGCGCCACGCCATTGAAACTTGCGGGTGTGGCAACCGGCTTCATCGGCGTCGTAGTGATGATCGGACTACCCGCGGTAGAGGGCGGAGGCAACTTGCTTGCGCAAGTAGCAATCATTGCCGCTGCGTTGTCTTATGCATTTGCAGGCGTATATGGGCGTCGATTTAAAACAATGGCGATAAATCCCATTATCATAGCGGCGGGCCAGGTCACTGCATCGGCGCTCGTGTTGGCACCCATCGCCCTAACTGTGGACGGCCCTCTCGATATGGCAGGCCCCAGTTTGGGAACATGGGCCGCCATTGTGGGGCTTGCCGTTCTCTCAACGGCTGTCGCTTACGTTCTCTATTTCAAACTATTGGCATCGGCAGGGGCAACCAACCTGCTATTGGTCACATTGCTGGTTCCTGTCTCGGCGATTCTGCTTGGCTCACTGTTCCTTGACGAGGCCTTGGAGGTCGTCCATTTTGTGGGAATGGCGCTTATTGCGCTGGGGTTATCTGCTATCGACGGGCGACTTTGGCAACGCAGGGTGACTGCGAAAGTCTAATTGCACGGAGTTGCCAAAAAGGGTGTTGATCGAGCGCAGAGGCAGGCAGCACGGATGCCTGCCTCAACGATGGAGCTGCTCATTAGCCATGCCGTTGTTCATAATCGCTGAAGATGAAAGGAGAAGGTCATGAGCAAACTGATTATAAACCTTAAGTGAGCGGCAGCTTTATGAATGAACAAGATATAGACCGTGGAATGAAAGCCCTGGCCCTTGTCGATAAGGATGTTGAACGTGCGCTTGAAGAACTGGGGCCGCCTCCTCCACGTCCTCGAACCAAAGGGTTTGAGACGTTTCTAAAGACGATCGTAAGTCAGCAAATTTCCACTGAAGTAGCGCGCGTAATTATGCAACGGGTGAGTGCTCTGATGCCTGAAATAACGGCCGAAGGTTTGATGAGCGTGAATGATCAGGCCTTACGTGACGCAGGTTTGTCCTGGCGCAAAGTTGAATACGCCAAAGGTTTGGCTGAGGCGGTTCATTTAGGCCATTTTGATGTCGACGGATTGGACGCGTTGAGTGATAAAGACGCTATCGAAGCGATCACCCGTCTGCGGGGATTTGGCCGCTGGAGTGCCGAGATCTACCTCATGTTTTCTCTGAAACGCTGCGACATTTTCCCTGCGGATGACCTCGCGTTACAAGTTTCTTTGGGGCGTTTGAAGGGGCTTGCGGATAAACCGACGCCCAAACAAGCGCGCGATATGGTGGAGCATTGGGCGCCTTGGAGGAGTGTTGGCGCGCTATTTCTTTGGCACTACTATCGTGGTGCCCCCGCATGATTTATGCGGGGCTGCCGAACTCATTCGAATGACCGCTTTGGCGTAGCCCCCTCTGAGCGATTGTCGTTGAGTCATTGGGGCTTCTGCAGGGCCAGACCTACTCCAGAATTATTTACAGGCTCCAGAATTTGTAGCCTCATGGCCCTCTGATAGAACTCGGCATAACCACGCTAGAGTCGTTCCCATTGAACTCTAACTTCAGGGTTTAGCGCGGTAACAGTGCCCAGTAGGGAAGGTAGGTCCAGTTCTGCTCTTGGGTATCCTCGCTAAACGCACGATAGAGCGATTCGGCATGCTCCTCTAAGCCAAAGGGCGTGACCGTACAATATCGGCCACACATGCTCGTATGCACTGGCTTTCGCCTTGCCGTCCAGTGCTTGAGTTCGGCGCCAATCTCCTGCCCTAGGTTGTTGACTCGCTTTTTCATTGTTTCAAATCCCCAAGTGGTAGCTTCGCTTGTGCTGCACTAGACCCTGTCGGGCTTGGCCGAGTAGATCAGTGTTAAGTCCGGCAGCCTCCTCGTGCCTTTCCATCTGTGGCACAAGCCTGGATTGCTGGCGCTGATCAGCGACGATATCGATTTTACCATGCTGTTTATCATCGATATCGGTGCCATCCAGGATCTGGCCTTGGCCGCCAGTTTCGGCGGTGTGGGTGGTCTTTACCAGCCAGATATTCCGGTCCTAGCGGGCTCTGCTCTGCATTTTGTTTCCCTGGCGGTCGAGAAATAACAGATCTGTTCGGCACTATTTATTTGTATTTGTTAGCCAAAGGCGCCAATCAATCATCCCTAGGCGCTGTTCACTTGAAGGCTGAGTCCGTTTGGTTGCATGCTGACGTCCGGATGAATCTATCCCTGTGGTAACGCGATACCGCCTATCGGGATCTAACAACAACTCAGGATTAAGACCATGGTGAACACCAAGATTATCGAGCCCGCTCAGGGAGCCTACAACTACCCACTGTTGATCAAAAGCTTGCTGCTCTCGGGGGCGCGTTATGAGCCCGATCAAGAGATCGTCTACGCCGATAAGTTGCGTTACAACTATCTGACCCTGAACGAAAGGATTCAGCGCCTGGCCAATGCCTTGACCGCAGCAGGGGTCAAAGCTGGGGATACCGTGGCGATGCTGGATTGGGATAGCCACCGCTATCTGGAGTGTTTCTTTGCCGTGCCGATGATCGGCGCGGTGCTGCATACGGTCAATATCCGTCTCTCGCCGGAGCAGGTGATCTACACCATGAACCACGCCGAGGATGACCTGGTGCTGGTGCATGACGACTTCCTGCCGTTGATGGAGCAGGTGCACAGCGAATTGACGACCGTCAAAGGCTATATTCAGCTCAGCGATGACGGCGCACCGGCCACAGAGTTACCGGTGGTGGGGGAATACGAGGCGTTACTGGCGCAAGCCGGGGATCATTATGACTTCCCCGATTTCGACGAGAACTCGGTCGCCACCACTTTCTACACCACCGGCACCACCGGCACCCCCAAGGGTGTCTATTTCACACACCGGCAACTGGTGCTGCACACCCTCAACATGGTGGGGGTGCTAGGGGTATACGACGGTATTCCTCTGCTGCGTTCCGGCGATGTGTATATGCCGATCACGCCGATGTTCCATGTTCATGCTTGGGGCGTGCCTTACGCCGCCACCCTGATGGGGGTCAAGCAGGTCTACCCCGGCCGTTACGAGCCCAACGCGTTGGCTCGGCTTTATCGCGAGGAGAAGGTAACCTTTTCCCACTGTGTCCCGACCATCCTGCAGATGGTGTTGGGGTGCGCGGAAGCCGCAAATACAGACTTTAGCGGTTGGAAGATGCTGCTGGGCGGAAGTGCCATGACCGAAGGTCTGGCAACCCAGGCGGCGGAGCGGGGTATTGGTGTGCACATCGGTTACGGCATGTCCGAGACCTGCCCGCTGCTCTGTACCACCTATCTGCGAGACGCTGATCTGCAACAGCCAATGACCGCGCAGTTATCTGAACGGATCAAGACCGGGGTGCCGGTGCCGCTGGTTGACCTGCAGATCGTTGATCCAAACGGTAAGGCCGTGCCCCACGACGGTGAGTCTATGGGCGAGGTGGTGGTACGCACTCCCTGGCTGACTCAGGGTTACGTTAAGGAACCAGAAAAAGGCGCCGAACTCTGGGCCAACGGTTGGTTGCATACCGGCGACGTAGCCTCTATCGATGCGCGCGGGGTCGTTGAGATCAAGGACCGAATCAAGGATGTGATCAAAACCGGCGGTGAGTGGATCAGCTCTCTGGATCTGGAAAATCTGATCAGCCAGCACCCAGGCGTCGCTGCGGTAGCGGTAGTAGGGGTTGCGGATGAGCAGTGGGGCGAACGGCCCATGGCGCTGGTGGTCGCGGCTCCGGGGGGGCCTCTAGAGGAGGGGGCGGTAGAAAATCATCTGCAACGATTTGTCGACAGTGGCCACCTCAATAAATGGGCGATCCCGAAACAGATCCAAATCGTCGACGATATTCCCAAGACCAGTGTCGGTAAAATCAACAAGAAACTGATTCGCGAGCAGGTGATCTGCTGCTGAGAATTAACCAAGCTCGCTTGTTAAGAGGCCTATAAATGGCCTCTTTTTTCTTGCCGCATCAGATTTATTGTGGCCAATACGTCTGAGGCTGGATGGCGGGTCTTAGCTCTGCTTGCTAAAAGCATTTCTGTTTTATCAATGAGATGGCGAATATAGTTAAAGCCATAATTGATTACCACCGCTTTATGTGTCGCTCGATCCGCCTGTGGCCTGTTGTTTGCGATAAGTCGAGGGGGGGACGCCGCTCCAGCGCTGAAAGGCGCGGGTAAAGCTGCCCACCTTAGAAAACCCCAGCCGGTAGCTGATCTCGTTGATGGACAGATGGGACTGCTGCAGGTACTGGCAGGACAGCTCCTTTCTGAGCTGGTCGAGAATCTCCTGATAGCTGGTGCCGGCCTGTTGCAGTTTGCGCTGCAGATTGCGTTGACTCAGGTGCAGAGCACTGGCGAGTTGCTCCTGGTCGGGCAACTCACGCCCCAGGGTTTCCAGCAGCTGGAGATACACCCGGTTAACGATATCGTGGCGGTCGAGTCGGGCCAGGTATTCCTGGATCAGCCGGTCATTGAGCATTGCCAGTTCGGCATTCGCGGTCAGCAGCGGCCTGAGCAGGTCCTGGGTATCGATGATGATCTGGTTACTGTCGTAGCCAAATTCAACCGGACAGCGAAACAGACGCTCGAAGCCCTCAGGTTTTTTCGGAGTAGGGCGGCACAGTCGGACCCGCATCGGCCTGAAATGACCATCGGCGAGGTGGCGGCAGGTCAGCACCGTGGTCGCCATAATCGCGTCCATATCGGCGTGGCAGAACAGCGGTTGATAGGCCTGGGGAAAGCGCATAGACACGAGGCTGCAGTCATCCGCTGCCACCATCTCGATCTCCAGGGCGGTATGGAACATCCGCTGATACCGGATCAGACGCTCGTAGCTCTGCTGCATGCAGCTGCTGGCCCAGATCGAAATGCCCAAGGCATGCCAGGAGGTCGGGCGGATATATTTCGCTACCATCAGTCCGAAGCCTTCGTCGCCGGAGGTTTCTACCGCCAGTTGCATGACGCGGCTGATCTTGGTGACGGGGAAACGGCTATTGGTATCCAGGGCTTGAGAGAGACTCAGACCACAGGTTTTGAATAGGGCTTCACTGTCCAATTGATAATGATCGATGGCGCGCGAGATCGCGACGGCCCAACCGCCGAGTACGGTGCCTTCCTGCCAATTTACCGTCATCATCTTCTACCCTAGTCCGCCTAAATCGCACAAATATTAACCTATTACGCCAACCAATTCACCTATGGCGCCACACGCTTGCTGAGGAGGGGGGCTGAGGGCACTCTAGGTGCTGGTCTTTTGGTGTTGTTAAACAGTAGCGGGGTCGGAGTACAGCTAACCGGCACCCAGCGGGAGCAGAATAGATGAACAAACGTGAAGTCGTTGTCCTCAGTGGTGTGCGTACCGCCATCGGTACCTTTGGTGGTAGCTTGAAGAGCCAAGCCCCTACGGACCTGGCTGCTCTGGTCGTTAGAGAAGCGGTCTCGCGTGCGGGTGTCAATCCTGAGGCGGTCGGTCACTGCGTCTTCGGCCATGTGGTCTATTCCGAACCTGCCGATATGTATATGTCCCGGGTCGCTGCCATCAAGGGTGGTTTATCCGAGCAGACTCCGGCGGTGACGGTTAACCGTCTCTGTGGCAGCGGTCTGCAGGCTGTCGTAACGGCAGCGCAGCAGATTGAAACCGGGGTCTGTAGCACGGTCATTGCCGGCGGTGCCGAGTCGATGACCCGCGTGCCTTACTGGGTGCCTAACGCCCGTTTTGGTTACCGCATGGGCGATGGCGCGCTGGTGGATGCGATGGTTGCCGCGTTGCATTGTCCCTTCGAAAAGACCCACATGGGCATCACCGCGGAGAACATCGCCGAGAAGTGGGGTATCAGCCGTGAGGCGCAGGATACGGCAGCGGTTGAGTCCCATAACCGAGCCCAGAATGCGATCGAGCAGGGCTACTTCAAAACACAGATCGTTCCGGTTGAACTCCTCTCTCGTGGAAAAGATGGACGCAACCGAGTGACCCTGTTCGATACCGACGAGCACGTGCGTCTTAACTGCACGATCGACGATATGTCCAGCCTCAAGCCGGTGTTCAAGAAAGAGGGCACGGTCACTGCCGGTAACGCCTCGGGGCTCAATGATGCTGCCGCAGCACTGCTGCTGATGGATCGCGAAGCCGCTGAGCAGCAGGGGCTTAAGCCGCTGGCAAAGTTAGTTGGTTACAGTTTTGCCGGTGTCGATCCTCGGTACATGGGGATAGGTCCGGTGCCGGCGATCCGCAAACTACTTGATGATGCCAAGCTGACAGTGGCCGACATCGATCTCTGGGAGGTCAACGAAGCCTTCGCCGCCCAGGCACTGGCGGTGGCCCAAGACTTAGCGATCCCTCGCGACAAGCTCAACCCCAACGGCAGTGGTATCTCTCTAGGTCACCCGATCGGTGCCACCGGCGCGGTGATTACCGTCAAGGCACTGCACGAACTGCAACGGATCCAGGGCCGCTACGCTGTGGTCAGCCTGTGCATCGGTGGTGGTCAGGGGATCGCCGCACTGTTCGAACGCTTGTAATCTTTCCTCTGCAGTTTTCCTTGCTGCGCTCCTGCGCAGTGGGAAACCGGGCACTCCGCTCCTTCGGGGGAACCCTCGGCAGTGCCCCTGGCCACGGATGGCCTTTTATGTTCAGGACGAACGGTATGTCGCGTGAGGCAGGAGCCGGTAGCGACGATGTTCAGGACGAACGGTATGTCGCGTGAGGCAGGACGCCGGTAGCGACGATGTTCAGGACGAACGGTATGTCGCGTGAGGCAGGACGCCGGTAGCGACGATGTTCAGGACGAACGGTATGTCGCGTGAGGCAGGACGCCGGTAGCGACAGTTCAGCATTGATGCCTGCACGCCGGACCACCGTTAGGCAGATTACAGCGTCATCCCGTCACTTTGAGAAACAGCATAACGGAGACCCACAGATGATCTATTCAGGCACCAGTGTCCAGCTTAGCGTGGATGCCGATGGTATTGCAGAGCTGCGCTTTGAGCGAAAGAACGGTCCGGTAAATAAACTGGATCGATTTACCCTGCACGAGTTACAGGATGCGGTTGAGGAGTTGCAGCAACAGCCTGATATTCGGGGGTTGCTGGTAACCAGTGGCAAGCCTGCGTTTATCGTCGGTGCCGATATTACTGAGTTTTCCGAAAATTTCGCCCTCGATAACTCTGCGTTCAAGGCCTGGTTGCGCCAGACGCATAAACTGTTCGGCGCGATTGAAAATCTGCCTTACCCCACGGTGGCTGCCATCAATGGCATGGCGCTGGGCGGCGGTTTCGAAGTAGCTCTGTGCTGTGATTATCGTATTCTGGCTAGCGATGGCGGCGTGGGGTTGCCGGAAGTAAACCTGGGTATCTACCCCGGCTGGGGTGGCACGGTTCGTCTTTCGCGTCTGATCGGCCTGCCGCAGGGCGTTGACTGGCTATTGTCGGGGCGTGTGCAAAAATCCTCAAGCGCCCAGGCCGCAAGAGCCGTTGATCGCGTTGTTGCAGCCGCGGAACTGCATCAGGAGGCGTGCTCGCTGCTGCAAGAGCAGATCAATGATGGGCATGCATATCTTGCCGCCCGCGCACGTAAGTGGACGCCGATCCCGATGGATCAGGACGCACAGGAGCAGCTATTCCAGTTTTCAAAAAAGATTAGCCGCCTCGAGGCGCGGCATTATCCTGCCCCGACCACCATTCTGGCGCTGGTGCGCAGCCATGCGCCCTTGGCGTTCGACCAGGCTATTGAAGCAGAAGTGGAAGCGCTCCCCGCATTGGCAAAAGGGCCCGTTGCCAGAAGCCTTATAGGTCTGTTTCTGAACGATCAATTGCTCAAGCGCAAGGCTAAGCAGGCCGTCGCTAACGCGCGCCCTGTCTCCCAGGCAGCGGTGCTGGGGGCTGGTATTATGGGGGGCGGGATCGCCTACCAGTCCGCCAGTAGCGGCACCCCGATCCTGATGAAAGATATCAACGGTGAGGCGTTGGAGCTGGGGCTACGAGAAGCCGATGGCCTACTGAGTAAGCAGGTTGCGAAAGGGCACCTCACTGCTGCCAAAAAAGAGGCGATCTTCAACGGCATCGAGGCGACTCTGGACTACGCCGGTTTCACCGCAGTGGATTTGGTGGTCGAGGCGGTAGTCGAAAATCCCCGGATCAAGGCGGCGGTGTTATCCGAGCTGGAGCAGAATGTTGCTGCCGGCACGGTGTTGACCTCCAACACATCCTCTATTTCGATCACCCGTCTGGCTGAAGCCCTGCAGGCGCCCGAGAACTTCTGTGGTATGCACTTCTTTAACCCGGTCCATGCCATGCCGCTGGTTGAGGTGATCCGGGGTGCACAGAGTTCAGCGCAGGCGATCGCCACCACCGTGGCGTATGCGGCTTCTTTGGGCAAGACACCTATCGTGGTCAATGATTGTCCCGGGTTTTTGGTTAACCGGATTCTGTTTCCCTACTTCAATGCCTTTAATCGATTGCTCAAAGATGGGGTGGACTTTCAGCGCGTCGATCGGGTGATGGAGGCGTTTGGCTGGCCGATGGGGCCCGCTTACCTGGCCGATGTCTGTGGCCTGGATACCCTGGTGAACGCCGATGCGGTGATGGTTGAGGGTTTTCCGGAACGCATGGCCCACGACGGTAAAGCGGTTATGGAGGCGATGGTCGAAGGTGAGCGCTTGGGACAGAAAAATGGCCGCGGCTTCTACCATTACGGCACCGATACAAACGGACGTCGCACCCGGGAGGCTGAAGATTCGGTCTACGACCTGGTGGAGTCGATGGCGACCGCGATGCCGGAGATTAGTGATCACGAGATCGGTGAGCGGATGATGATCCCGCTGTGCCTGGAGGCGGTTCGCTGTCTGGAAGAGGGGGTTGCCGACTCTGCTGCCGAAGTCGATATGGGACCGGTTCTGGGGCTTGGATTTCCGCGCTTCCGGGGTGGCCCGCTGCGCTACATCGATAACCTGGGGCTGCCGGTATTTGCTGCCTTGGTTCAGAAACATCACCGCCAGGGGCCCCTGTACCAGTTGACCCCGGGGCTAAAGCAGCGCCTAGCGCAAAAAGATACGTTTTATCACTACTAAGGCGATGCCCTCGGTGGCTGCCTTTGGGCACCACCGGTTCGCCCTCTGTTCTCTGTACACAGGTCATAAACTGAATTTATCGAGGTCTTAAAGATGCCCGAATATAAAGCCCCCTTGCGTGACATCCGTTTCGCGTTGAACGAACTGCTGGATTTTGAAACTCATTACGCCAACCTGCCCGGCTGCGAAGAGGCGACGCCCGATCTGGTCGATGCGATTCTGGAAGAGGGCGGTAAATTTGCATCCCAGGTGCTCTCGCCACTCAACCAGACGGGGGACGCCCAGGGGTGTCGGCTCGAGGCCGGCAGCGTCACGACCCCCGAAGGGTTCAAACAGGCCTACCAGCAGTATATTGAAGGCGGCTGGGCCTCGTTGGCCCAGAACCCCGGATTCGGGGGCCAGGGTTTGCCCGAGTCGCTGGCGTCGGTGATCTCGGAACTCAATGGCAGCGCCAACTGGTCCTGGGCGATGTACCCGGGTCTGAGTCATGGCGCCATGGCGAGTCTGGATGCCCACGGCACGCCCGAGCAGCGGGCGATGTTTCTGCCCAAACTCGTCGAAGGCAGCTGGACCGGCACCATGTGTCTGACCGAACCCCATTGCGGCTCCGACCTGGCACTGCTGCGCGCCAAGGCCGAGCCTAACGCCGACGGTAGCTACGGCATCACCGGCACCAAGATTTTTATCTCTGCCGGTGATCACGATATGGCCGACAATATTGTCCATATCGTGCTGGCCCGCCTGCCCGACGCTCCCGCCGGCACTAAGGGAATCTCGCTGTTTCTGGTCCCCAAGATCAATGTCGACGCCTCAGGTCAGTTGCAGGACCGCAACAGCGTCGAGTGCGGCTCCTTGGAGCACAAGATGGGGATCAACGGCAACGCCACCTGCGTGATGAACTTCGACGCGGCCCAGGGTTATCTGATCGGCACCCCTAACAAGGGGTTGAACTGCATGTTCACCTTTATGAACAACGCCCGGCTGTTTATCGCCCAGCAGGGGGTCTGTCACGCGGAACTCTCCTATCAGGGCGCGCTGGCTTATGCCAAGGACCGGCTGCAGATGCGCTCGCTGACCGGCCCTAAGGCACCTGAGAAGAGCGCCGATCCGATCATCGTGCACCCCGACGTGCGCCGCATGTTACTGACCCAGAAGGCCTATGCCGAGGGTGGCCGGGCGCTGACCTATCTGCTGGCGCAACAGGTCGACCGCTCCCACAAGGCCACCGCTGAGGCCGATCGCCAGGATGCCCAGCAGCTGCTGGCACTGCTGATCCCCATCGCCAAGGGTTTCCTCACCGAGGCCGGCGTCGAAGCGGCCAGCCTGGGTATCCAGGTCTACGGCGGTCATGGCTTTATCAGCGAGTGGGGCATGGAGCAGATCATGCGCGATGCCCGTATCGCACCGATCTACGAGGGTACCAACGGTATTCAGGCGCTCGATCTGTTGGGGCGTAAGGTGCTGGCTTCCAAAGGTGCGCTGCTGGAGTACTTTACCGGCCAGGTACGGGCGTTTATCGAGTCTGAATCCGGCAACGAGGCGATGGCCGAGTTCCTGGCGCCGCTGCTGGCCAACCTGAATCGCTGGGAGAGCCTGACCCGTGACATCGCGGCCCGTACTCAGACCAACCCGGATGAGATGGGTGCCGCTAGTTTCGACTACCTGATGTATAGCGGTTATACGGTACTGGCCTATATTTGGGCACGTAGTGCGGCGGTGGCGCTGTCGAAGATCGATGCCAAGAGTAGCGAAGTCGGTTTTTACCGCGCCAAGATACAGACTGCGCGCTTCTATTTTGACCGCATGCTTCCAAGGAACGAGGGCTTGGCTCAGGCCATCTCCGCGGGTGCGGATTCAACCATGGCGCTGGACGAAGATGACTTTCAGTTCTAGGAACCTGGAACTGGGGGGCGGCAGCTAAGGTGGCGACTTCTGTCTCTCTCAGATGCCAGATAGGCTTGAATTGTGCGTCCGCTACCGGCCCAGGTTGTCGGGAAAGGTCTCCTGCTGTGATCCTCGCTGATCTATTCTCGCAGGAGACCACATTAAGACCAGGATACTGTCCAATAGCCATACATATCGCCACTTCAGTCTGTCGTGGCGCGGTCATAAATGATTCATCCCACCATCTTTGCCCCCATTCTTGGTTTCTGACCTAGATCAGCAAATCGGCAAATTGATCGATACCAGGCTTCCATCCTTTGGGGAAATCGGTGAACATGATCTCAACATTAAGCTAACAGGTGGCTGTGATGAGTACTATTTCCGCCCTGGGGTCTGGCAGTCAAGCCCTTTACCAAGCCAACCAGCAACTTAACAAAAGCGCTCAACAGATCGCGCGCCAACCCCTGGCCCAGCAGAGTCTCCCAGAGACAACCAAGTCCGGAACAGCTACGTCCCAATCACTCAATACCTCCCTCATCGAGCTGGCCGAGGCAAAAACTTATGCGCTCTCCGGCGTCAAGGTGATTCAGAGTGCCGATGAAATGCTGGGAACGCTGATCGATGTGAGCGCCTAAGTGGAGACAGTGACCGAACTGGTCAGCCGCATATCAGTAGATATACCTCAGCAGCCAGATGGGGTGATCAGTTGTAGTCAGGAGAATGGGCAGAGAATTCCGTATGCTCGATGGCTTGATTAGCAAATGGTCACGCTCTCCAATGCAATACGGATCAGGTGAATAGGCCTCTCTGGCATCGATCAAAATCCTCCAGAGCATAGGTTACCAGTATACTTTTTTAAACACGATATGCGAGACTGGGTTGATCTGATCTCCCTTAAACCGTAACTTTTTAAGTTTGAATTTTAAATCGCAAGTCATAACCTCATAGAATCCCCTATATACATGGGATCACTGTCTCACCCTTGGTGGGCATACCGCCGAGAATAGTGTTATTGTTCACAATCGTTCTGACCAATGCTGCATAATCAGTAGCCCCATGACCATCCGGGACAAACTCAAAGATTGTTTTTCCATGTGAAGGGGCCCTAGTTAATTGCTCGTCATACCTTATAGGCTGGCAAACCTTATCCCCATATAGGCTTTTAAGCTTTCTGTTTATGTTTAGGGGTTGATCTATTCTGGTATCAAGAAACGTTGGGAGTATATAGTTTAAATTAATTGGTTTATATTTTTGTATGGCGTGAAGGTTTTTCGTAAACTCAGCAAGCCCATGAAGTGACATCACCTCAAGCGCAACTGGTGTGAGAACTTCTGTAGCATAAAAAAGGACATTTACTGTTAACTGGTCCCATCCAGGAGAGGTGTCAATAATTATAAAGTCGTATTTATTATCCAGGCCCTCCATCGCCTCAGTCAGGGTCCATTCAGAGCCAAAGCTCTTTTTATCAATGATTCGTTTGACTCCAGCAAGCGACCTACCACCACCTAGAATAGACAGATTAGTCCTTGCTGAAATAATTGCCTCTTCAGCAGTCAGTTCACCGGTTAAAAGTTCTGTCAAACCCGCTTTAGGTTTTTTTCCTAGCATGAAAGATGATTGTCCCTGGGTGTCTGTATCTACCAGCAAAACTTTATAGCCTGCCAGCGCCAGACCAGCACTCAGATTTACCGATGTCGTTGTCTTTCCTACTCCTCCCTTACTTAAAGAGACCGCTATTTTCCTTGCATTCCTCCGCTTCTCAATAACACCAGGGTGTGCTGGCTCAGCCACCATTTTTTGAGCGACGTGAATTGGAAATCTGTGATCACACACTTTACATCGAACAAGCTGTCTTCTATTTTGAGTTATTTTACTTGTATCTACACGGTGTTTTCGAGAGCACTTAGGGCAAACTATAACTGTCATGGGGTACCCTTCTTTAGATCTTCCATCATGGCATTCAGTGCAACTTCAGCAAGGTGTTTAATCGAGACTTTTGTTGTACATTTAGACAAAACTTTGATTCGTATTTTTCCCTTTGTGTTCCAGACATGAACAGTGTGACTTTCATTTTCAGTCTTCCAAACCGGTTCTTTCTGAGGGATATTTAACTCGCTTTCAATAATATCGTCAGCACCGCTGTAGATTAACCAGTTGAGTTGTTCCACCTCAGGAATGTCATCTTCGATCGCTTCGCTGAGCAGCATCCCCATGACATCTACTATCTTCTCTTTAGACATATTCAAACAGCTCGTTTCTGATAGCAAATAAAGCCTCATCGATATTTAAGATGGTGTCAGCGTCAATATTTAACCACTCGATACCGCATAGCCAGCTTCCGTCACTGTCAATTGAGTAGTGAATAACTTTGCCATCCAAGCCTTCGAAAATCTTCTCATCGAGAATGATGTTGCAGGCGGATATAATGCCCTGCGAAGCAATAGAGGTCGTGGCATCCATAGATATACTGACCCCTCTACTGCTTATGTCCACTAAAGGATATGTATCGTTACCAATAACTAACAAAAATCTTTCTTTCCCTCTAACCGGGACACGGTAAGATTCTCTCGCAAGATGCCCCGGTTCAGATTTGCCCGGTATTTCTTGGAATTCTAATAAAGCTTCATTATCATGTTTCATGAAACAGCCACCATGAACAAGTTTATATTTAAGAATGCGCAAAGTGCCTATTGACATGCGCGCATATGCACTATAGGCAAGTACGGCGGAGCTCCTAGCTAAAAAACTGCTTGAAAGCAAGACAAATAAAATGGAAATTTTATATCTTGGGCGTGACTTGCCATTATCTTCTTAATGCTTGACCCGTCTGTGGTTGACGTTTTCTGATGGTTTTTAAGAAAGTATAAAAACATAGAGCTCACTCATTAACTGGGTTTTCTGTCCTAACAAAAGGCATGGCAATGACGATTCCTATATGGAGCTTAGGCCGACCTCTAAGTACTGTTCGCTTTAGTTGCAGTATAGTACGACTGACAGTTTACATAACAATAGTATGTCGTTAATAGAGGATGTGATGATGTAGGTCAACAATCCTTAAAATAAGAAGCCAATTCCTCAGAGCCATTCGGGTTGTAAGATTTTACTGAGGTGCTGGTGATGAACGACGATCCGACTACTTAGTGCTTACTTATCTGGAGGTGGCTCCCACCGAGGCCAAAATCTCAGCGCCCCTTTTGACCTCTGTGGTCGAGAAGATCCGACCCTTGCTGGTGAAGACAGTGTCCGCTGTTGAGGATCATAATGGATGCGTAAGCGAGAGCCTTTCATAGGCGGACGCCCGTGACTAATCAGGGTCTATTTTTTTAATGGGGTTGGTGCGGATCAGCGATTCCATACGGCTGGAGTCGGGAGGGGACAATCCTAGGAGGCTGACCGAGAATAGACTGACCTACTCGGCAACAGCTCCTGCGTTGCTCTACCTCCTGCATCCATGCAGTCGTGCGAAACCTGCCTCACTTAAGCTAGAAGGGGGC
>JBALTG010000069.1:5801-23728 GCA_036964625.1 Motiliproteus sp. | reverse complement strand
AAGATTCGAACTTACGACCTTCGGGTTATGAGCCCGACGAGCTACCAGACTGCTCCACCCCGCATCAACGTGGGGCGAATATTACGGGGCTTCGCCCTGCTTGTCCAGACTTTAATTGAACAATCATTAGACCCAGACAATAATGCCTAACAGGCCAATGGCACCCTCCTCGACAAGACCCAGACCAGAGAGATTAGGCGACCTAACTGGCCTGGTGAATAGCTCGGACAACGCGGCCTCAGCCCTCTCTATGCCCTACAGAACCCTCCCAAAACCACAATCTGTTGACCCGCACCGACAGGAAACCCTATATGCTGTGTGCTCGCATCGAGAACCGAGCAAGTCATGACTATCGAAGTACGCCTACTGTCTGAACCCGAAGTGACCTGTTCCAGCTGCGAGGCTTGCTGCTGCCGCCTGCCGGTGATGCTGATTACCGATACCGGGGTGCCGGAGCGCTATATCGAAACATCCTTCTCGGGCGGCGATACCATGGCACGGCTTGATGATGGCTGGTGCGCGGCACTGGATCGGAACAGCATGCGCTGCAGGATCTACCAAAACCGACCACTGATCTGCAGAGAGTTTGAAATGGGCGACTACGAATGTGTCGCCGAACGAACCGCTTATTTCGCAACCAGCGACTGAGACAGGCCCGCTTCAGGAGCCTGTCTACGGCCATCGTGCTGCAGCCCTGTGTTACAACTGTAGCGTTACAACCGTAGCACTACAGCCTTGTCTTACTCTCTTGCGCTACAGTTTGCTATAGAGCTGGCTACCCTGCTCTTTAAACTCTTCTGATTTGGCCTGCATCCCTTTATCCACCTCCAAGTTAATCGCTGCGATCTGGCTTGCGTCCAGCTGGCGGACCTCGTGACTGATCTTCATCGAGCAGAACTTGGGGCCGCACATGGAACAGAAGTGCGCCACCTTGGCAGAATCTTTGGGTAGGGTCTCGTCGTGATAGCTGCGAGCGGTGTCCGGGTCCAGGCCGATATTGAACTGGTCCTCCCAGCGGAATTCGAAGCGCGCCTTGGACATGGCGTTGTCACGCACCTGTGCGCCAGGATGCCCCTTGGCCAGGTCGGCGGCGTGGGCTGCGATCTTGTAGGTGATGATGCCGGTCTTCACATCGTCCTTGTTGGGCAGTCCCAAATGCTCTTTCGGGGTGACGTAGCAGAGCATGGCGCAACCGTACCAACCGATGATCGCCGCACCGATGCCCGAGGTGATGTGGTCGTAGCCGGGGGCAATATCGGTGGTCAGCGGGCCGAGCGTGTAGAAAGGCGCCTCGTGACACTCCTCCAACTGCTTATCCATGTTCTCTTTGATCATATGCATCGGTACATGCCCGGGGCCTTCGATCATCACCTGGACATCGTGCTTCCAGGCGACCTTGGTCAGCTCGCCGAGGGTTTCTAGCTCGCCGAACTGGGCAGCATCGTTAGCGTCGGCAACAGAGCCGGGGCGCAGACCATCACCCAGCGAGAAGGCAACGTCGTAGGCCTTGCAGATCTCACAGATCTCATCGAAATGGGTGTAGAGGAAGTTCTCTTGATGATGCGCCAAGCACCACTTGGCCATGATCGAGCCGCCGCGGGAGACGATGCCGGTCATTCGCTTAGCGGTCAGGGGTACGTAGCGCAGCAACACCCCGGCGTGGATCGTAAAGTAATCCACACCCTGCTCAGCCTGCTCGATCAGGGTGTCGCGAAACACCTCCCAGGTCAGGTCTTCGGCGATGCCATCGACCTTCTCCAGCGCCTGGTAGATCGGCACGGTACCGATCGGTACATGGCTGTTACGGATGATCCACTCGCGGGTCTCGTGAATGTTCTTGCCGGTGGACAGGTCCATGATGGTGTCGGAACCCCAGCGGGTGCCCCAGGTCATCTTGTCCACCTCCTCGCCGATCGAGGAGCCCAGCGCCGAATTACCAATATTACCGTTGATCTTGACCAGGAAGTTACGCCCGATGATCATCGGCTCCAGCTCCGGGTGGTTGATGTTCATCGGAATGATGGCCCGTCCACACGCCACTTCGCTGCGCACGAACTCGGCAGTGATATCCTTGGGGGTGTTAGCACCAAAACTCATCCCCGGATGCTGCACATTCAACTCGGGATTATCGCGCGCCTCAGCCAACTTCATGTTCTCGCGGATGGCGATATATTCCATCTCCGGGGTGATGATCCCCTGGCGCGCATAGTGCAACTGGGTGACGTTGGCGCCAGCTTTGGCGCGGCGCGGCTTGCGCTGCAGATTGAAGCGCAGGTATTCCAGCTCGTCCAGCGCCTCGCGCTGACGGCCATACTCCGACGAAAGCCCTTCTAACAGCTCGGTATCGCCACGCTCATCGATCCAGCTCTGGCGCACCGGCGCCAAGCCTTTACGCACATCGATAGTCACATCCGGATCGGTATAGGGGCCCGAAGTATCATAGACGCGTAGCGGTTCGTTTTTCTCGAAACCCTCTGTACCACCAAAGCTTAGCGGCGTGTCAGACAGGGTAATCTCACGCATCGGCACCCGGATATCGGGCCGACTGCCTTCAATGTAGATCTTGCGACTTGCAGGAAAAGGCTGAACCGAGGCGGTATCAACCAGGGCCGTATCACGTAAATTTTTGTTTTCCTTGGTATTCATAGCGACATCTCCCGGCATCGTAGCCAGTATCGATCAGGTATTCACCCGATGATGAGTAAAATCAATAGAGGTCTTGACGGGAAGGAGTTCTGGCAGGGTAACGAAACCACTCGGCCAAAATCTTGTTTCCTACGCCGGTATTAACCGGATCAGGTTCGCGGGTTGGATCTTCGCCTCTCATCCTGCTAGTTGTACTACTAATGGTACTAACAGGAACCCCGACAAGACAGATACGATTATTAAAGCTGGCCCCGACAATAGCAAGCACTGGGGCCAATGTTTATCGGTCAACGGGACAACGGTCAATACCCAAACTGGCTCAATAGCGAAGGCTTCATCAACGCGGATGAAGCGGCTGTTAAATAGGTCTGGTATTCGCCCTGAGTCACATAACGATCCGTCAGCGCAGCGGACAGCAGCTGCTTGAGCTGCGGGCTGTGCTGCGAACTGGTGAGCATAAAATAGAGTTGCTCTGCGTCGACAGCCTGGAGCGCTGCCCACTCGGCCTCGGTCAAATTATGCCCGCCTTTGTTATCCAGCCAGGCGACCACGTCGGTGCCCGCATTTTGCTGCGCCAGTGTAGCCCGCAACTCGAGCACCTGATTGAGCTGCACCCGCTCGTACGGATCGGCATTAAGCAGCAACGCAGCCGTCACCAGCGGCAAGGCGATCAGCGCCATATACCAAGAGAGTTTTATGCGCTGATCACTGCGATCGGATTGAGTTTTCATCGACTACCTCTGTGCTATCACTTCAAACGCCAGGACAGCTCCTGACGGAGCGGAAATGAACTGAACAAACATAAAGGAGCAGCGTACAAAATAATTGACGTTCAATCCACTTTCTTAGACTTAAGTCGGCTCCGCAAGCAACCGCCGCACGGGCGCGAAGCTGCGCCGATGCAGCGGAGTGACACCCAGCCGGGCCAACGCCTCAAGATGCAACGCGGTGGGATAGCCCTTGTGCTGTGCCAAGCCGTAACCTGGGTAGAGCGCATCATACCCGGCCATCTCCCGGTCACGCGTTACCTTGGCCAGAATCGATGCCGCACTGATCGCGGCCACCCTGGCGTCGCCCTTGACGACCGCCTCAGCAGGACAAGGCAGTTCCGGGCAACGATTACCATCGATCAACACGTATTCCGGTGCGACCGCCAAGCCCGCCACCGCACGCTGCATCGCCAGCATGGTTGCGTGAAGAATATTCAGCTGATCGATTTCGGCAACGCTGGCACGCGCAACCGACCAACTCAGCGCCTTGGCTATAATTTGTTCAAACAGCGCGGCACGGCGCTTTTCGGTCAACCGCTTCGAGTCCGCCAAGCCTTCAATCGGGTTGGCAGGATCCAGGATTACCGCGGCAGTGACCACATCACCAAACAACGGCCCGCGGCCAACCTCGTCAACGCCAGCCAGCAGATCACCCTGGTAGGCTGTTAGCTCAAACTTATCCATGCGCCAGCCCTCGTCGACGCTGCAGCAGCTCTAAAACCGCCTTGGCGGACTCCTCACTGGCATCTCGCCGCAGCAGCTGATGCAGCGCGGTAAAATGGCTCACCTGCTGTTCGGGATGATCCAGCTGCTGCAGCAGTGAATCCGCCAGGGCCTGTGGCGTCGCCTGATCCTGTAACAATTCAGGGACCAGCATACGATCTGCCAATAGATTGGGCAGAGAGACATAGGCCACTTGGATCATGCGCGACAGAATAAAAAAACTCAGCGGCGACAGCCGATAGGACACCACCATCGGCGTTTTCAGCAACATACACTCCAACGCCGCAGTACCCGATGCCAGTAACACCGCATCCGCCGCCGTCATCAGTTCGCGAGACTGGCCTCTGATCAGCTGCACCGGCAGGCCATCCATATCGTTCTGAAGCAACGCCTGCAATTGCAGATACCGCTCCTCATTAACCGCAGGAATTACAAACTTCAGATCGGGCCGCTGCGCTAAACAGCGGCGTGCGGCAGCGATAAACAGCGGCGCCAGGCGCGATACCTCACCCTCACGACTGCCGGGTAGCAGGGCAATATACTGATCATCGGGGTTGAGCCCCAGGGACTGACGAGCCTGCTGCACATCGGCAACCAGCGGCAACTGATCCGCCAGGGTATGACCGACAAAACGCGCATCAACCCCCGCCTGGTCATAGAACGCGGCCTCAAACGGTAACAGGCATAACATCAGGTCGGTTGATTTGACGATCTTGTTGACCCGCTTGCGGCGCCAGGCCCAGATCGACGGGCTGACATAATGCACCGTCGGGATAGCGGCATCACGTAGCGAACGCTCCAGCGGCAGGTTAAAATCGGGGGCGTCGATACCGATAAACAGATCCGGTGGATTTGCCTGCCAATGCTGACGCAACTGCTTGCGAATACCCAACAGCTCGCGCAAGCGCCCCAGCACTTCAACCAGCCCCATCACCGACAGGCGCTCCATCGGAAAACGGCTGACCAAGCCCTCGGCCTGCATCAACGGACCGCCAATACCTTCAAATTCTATCGCTTCAGAGGCGTGCTGTTTAAGCGCGCGCATCAACCCGGAACCGAGGATATCACCCGATGCCTCACCGGCCAGGATTCCGATACGCATGCTCAATTAGCGAATGATGCCGCGGCTGGAGTCGCGGAGTGACTGGGTCAACAGGGCCACCTCGGGGAACTGCTGCTGCAACAATTCAAGTTCGGCGAGCGCCTGGTCTAATTTCAGTCTTTTGCGATAGACCAGTTTATAGGCCTGCTTGAGGGCGCGAATCGCCTCCGGGCTAAACCCGCGACGCTTCAGCCCTTCGGCGTTGATACCATGAGGCGTAGCCGTATTGCCAGCAGCCATCACATAAGCAGGTAGATCCTGTGCCAGCATCGAGGCGGCACCACACATCGAATGGGCACCGATATGGCAGAACTGATGCACCCCGGTTTGACCTCCGACTATCGCGTAATCGCCGACCCAAACATGGCCAGCCAGAGCGACATTGTTGGCCAGGATGATGTTGTCACCCACCTGGCAGTCATGCGCCACATGGACATTGACCATCAACAGGTTATTGCTGCCGATCCGGGTAATGCCTTGATCCTGGATCGTGCCCCGATGCAGGGTGCAACTCTCGCGGATGACATTATTGTCGCCGATAATCAGCTGAGTCGGTTCGTCACGATATTTCTTATCCTGACAGGCCTCACCGACGCTAGCGAACTGAAATATCTGGTTATTGTTACCGATCCGGGTTGGCCCTTTGATGACCACATGGGAAGCGATCCGACAACCGGAACCGATCTCAACACCCGCTCCGATCAGGGTCCAGGGACCGATCTCAACGTCCTCGGCAATCTGAGCACTCGGATCAATAATGGCACGACTATCGATCAAAATCAGACCTTCCTATCAGCACACAAGATGGTAGCCGAGCTGACGAGCGCGCCATCGACCGTTGCCTTGACAGCAAACTTCCAGATCCCGCGCTTCTCAGACAGGATAGAGGCTTCGAGCTGAAGCCGGTCTCCCGGCACGACCGGACGCTTGAAGCGCAGTTTATCAGAGCCTACAAAGTAATAGATCGAACCATCCTGTGGCGTCTTACCCATGGTTTTAAAGCCCAGGATACCCGCCGCCTGAGCCATCGCCTCAACAATCAACACGCCGGGCATAACCGGATGGTCCGGAAAATGACCATTAAAGAAAGGTTCATTCACCGTGACATTTTTAAACGCGACGATACTCTCTCCCTCTGTTAGCGCAGTGACCCGATCGACCAGTAAAAACGGGTAGCGGTGGGGCAGATACTGTCGAATTGCATTGATATCCATCATCACGATAAACCTTAGGTGTTGTTCTGATTAACTAGTTTTTCAAGCGCTTTTAAGCGCACGGCAAGCTCATCCAGATGCTGAAATCGAATTACATTTCGTCGCCACTTTTTTAACGGTAGGATCCCTGTTCCAGACGCATAGGCCCCTTTCTCCTTCAGGCTGCCGGTGACGCTGGCCATGCCCCCGACAAAGACATCATCGGCTATCTCAATATGTCCTGCGATACCGGCGCAGCCGCCAACCGTACAGCGGCGGCCGATTTTAGTGCTGCCGGCGACGGCAGAGCAACCGGCAATGGCCGTATCAGCGCCAATTTCAACATTGTGCGCGATCATCACCTGGTCATCCAGTTTGACCCCGTTAGCGATCAGCGTGTCGCCAATCGCACCGCGGTCGATGGTCGTGCCCGGGCCAATCTCAACATCATCTCCGGTCACCACCCGACCGAGCTGGTGGATCTTTACCCAGCTGCCATTCTGATTGGCAAATCCAAAGCCATCGGCGCCGATCACCGCGCCGCTATGGACCAGGTTGCGCTTGCCGATTTGAATATCGTGATACAGGGTCACATTGGCCGCCAAACGGGAGCCTGCGCCGACCCGGCTATTCGCCCCAACCACCGCGTTAGGGCCGATCTCAACATCAGCCTCGATGACGACCCCCGCTTCAATCACCGCACCCACCGCAATTTTAGCGCTGGGATCGACCTGAGCACTCGGATCAACGTGCGCCCCGGTTGCCACACCCACCGGCATCGGTGGTCGTGTATCGAACCAGGCGGAGATCCGGGCGTACGCGAGATAGGGGTCGTCCACCACCAGCGCATCGACCGGACAATCCTCGCTCTGACGCTCATTAACCAATACCGCCGCCGCCTGCGTCGTCTTCAGGTCCTTGAGATAACGAGAATTCGACAGAAAAGAGAGCTGCCCCGGTAGCGCCTTATCGAGCGCCTGCAAGCCGTCGATTTGACGCAGTGGATCGCCCACAAGGCGCGCATTTAATGCGCTGGCAATTTGACCCAGACTATACACAGTCGCTCCCTCTACAGTTTGTTCAGCTCATCGACCACACGCTGAGTCAGATCCATGCTGGGCTTGACATACACAACGCCTTTTTTATTGACGATGATATCAAGCTCATCGGCCTCAACGATCGCTTTCAGTATCACTTCAAGCTGTGGCCGCAACTGCTGCAAAAACGCCCGTTCACGGCCCTGCGTTTCCTGCTTGAGTTGATTGCCCAGGGTTTGAAACTGTTGATATTTTTTCTGCACCAGAGCGGTGAGTTGCTGCCGCTCATCATCACTCATAAAGCTGCCCTCGTTTTGCAGCTTGGTCTTAAGGGCCGACCCCTCTTCCGAGATCTTGCGCAGTTCTGCTTCTTCGGCCGAAAACTCCTGCTGTAACTTTTCACGCAGGGTTTGTGCCTGCTTGGACGCAGCTAACGCTCCCTCCATGTCCAACACGCCGATACGCCCCTCAGCCAGCGCCAACGCGGGCAGCAGCAACAAACCGATTAAAGCAACTTTGATAGCTTTCATGGATCTCTCCTGTTTACTTGTAATTAAAAGGTACGTCCCAGCGAAAACTGGAAAGTTTCTGTTTGATCAGTCGGCTGTTCCTGCACCGGCATTGACAGCGAGAAGGACATCGGCCCGACAAAGGTCAGCCAGGACAGCCCGATTCCCACCGAGGCACTCAGTGAATCCAACCCAATGGGTAGATCGCAGGCGATGTTAGTGGTCAGACAGTTGGTATCGAAAACGCTACCTGCATCCAAGAACAACAGCGTGCGCATGCTACTCTGCTCCTGCACGAACGGCACCGGAAAGATCAGTTCCGCTGAGCCAGCAATCAACACATTGCCACCCAGTGGGTCTAAAATGGTCTTGGTGATCGTCCTGGCATCCTGAGGCCCCAGGGTATTGTTCTTAAAACCGCGTACCGAGCTAAAGCCACCGGCATTAAAGTTTTTGAAGAAGGGCAGCTTGACCGTATCACCAAAACTATCACCATAGCCCAACGAGGTTTTAAAACTCAACACCCAGCGCTCAGACTTGCTCAGCGGCTGGTAGGCCTGGCCGCTGTAGCGCAGCTTATAATAGCCCAGATCACTACCCGGACCAGCTAACTCCAGCGACAGGCTCTGCGAATAGCCGTTGGTAGCCATCATCCCCTTGTTCAGGTGATTCGACGACCAGCGACCGGTGATCGGAAGCTGGTTGAAACGATCGCCTTCGGCGATCACGAAGGCATTGATATCCGTAGGCACATCGGGACTCAGGGTCAGATTCAGACGCTCCACACCCACAGAGAGACTCAGCCGTTGGTACTCATCGATGGGATAACCAAAGCTGACATTGCCACCGAAGGAGTCGAGGTTATAGTCGGACAGATCATCCTCGTCAAAGTCCTGCTTGCGGTAATAGAGGCTGAAGCCCCGGCTCACGCCATCAACCGTGTAGTAGGGATCATCGTAGTTAAAACTAAGTTCTTGAGAGCTGTCGGCCCGGGTGACCGTGAAGGAGACAAACTTGCCGGAGCCGAGGAAGTTTTGCTGCGAAATACTGGCGGACAGGATCAGCCCCGAACTCTGAGAGACACCGATACTGGCAGCCAGGTTGCCCGAAAGCTGCTCCACCACGCTGTATTCAAGATCGATCTGATCCTGAGTACCCGGTACGGATGAGGTCTCCAAATTAACCTGGCTGAAGTAGCCCAGTCGCTCCAGTCGGCTCTTGGACCTTTCCATCAGCCGGGTCGATGCCCAGCCCGCTTCCATCTGCCGCATCTCCCGACGCAGAACCTCATCAGCGGTGGTGGTATTGCCTGCAAAGTTGATCCGCCGAATGTACATCCGATTACCCGGATCCACATAAAAACGGATCTTGACGGTGTTGCTGGCAGCATCTATTTCAGGGACAGGATTAACATTCGCCAATAAAAACCCCTCGTCACCCAGACGGCGAATCAATTGGTCTGAAGAGCGCACCATCAATTTACGCGAGAACACCGCGCCGGGGACGATGACCACCTGTGCCCGTAACTCATCTTCCGGCACTTCAAGGCGTCCCGACAAGTTGAACTCACCAAAACGATACAGCTCGCCTTCGGAGATATTGACCGTGATGTAGACATGCTTGCGGTCCGGCGTCAAAGAGACCTGAGTCGACTCTACCTTGAAGTTGATATAACCCAGATCCAGATAATGGGAGCGTAACCGCTCCAGGTCTCCGCTCAGCTTCTCGCGTGAATAACGCGAATCACTGCTGAATATGTCCCAAAAACCCGGCGTTTTCAGGCTGAACAGATCCGCCAACGCCTCATCGCCAAACACCTTGTTGCCGACAATATTTATATGTTCAATGGTGGCAGATTTGCCCTCTTTGATGGTGATATTGAGCCCCAGACGGTTTTCAGGCAGCTCATTCAACTCGGTATTGATCTGGGCACCGTAACGCCCCTGAGCCGAATACATGCGTAACAGTTCGAGACGTATTTTCTCCAGGGCTGCGCGCTGGAACACCTCGCCCTCACTCAACCCTAACGTCTTCAACCCTTCCATCAAGGCCTTGGTTTCAATCTCTTTGTTACCCTCAAGGGTGATCTTACTGATCGCGGGACGCTCTTTGAGCTTAACGATCAACAGGCTACCGTCGCGAGCCAACTCGATATCGTTAAAAAAACCGGTCGCAAAAAGCGCTTTCGACGCCTGGGCCAAACGAAACTCATCGACCGCATCGCCCTCTTTAAGCGGAAAGGCACGCAACACCCGACCGAGATCTATCCGCTGCAAGCCATCAAAGCGAATATCAGCGATGATAAAACTGTCTGCGACAGCCCAGACGGGGAGACAAAGAATGAGACAGGCAGTGGCTAGTATACGTCGCATGCAGGACTATAACTTCCGAAGGATTAGTGTAAAAAAGCTCGCGAATCAAAGCCGGGCAAGATCGTTATACAGGGCGATCAGCATCAGCGATAACAACAACGTCATGCCGATTTTCAGCCCGAAGAGCTGCGTCCGCTCAGACACCGGCCGACCTCGAATCGCTTCGATCAGGTAGTAAAGCAGATGCCCGCCATCCAGCACCGGAATCGGTAACAGATTGAGGATGCCCAAGCTGATACTCAAGTAAGCCAGAAAGTTAAGAAAGCTTTCCATACCGGATGCCGCAGAGTCGCCCGCCACTTTAGCAATGGTGATAGGGCCGCTCAAGTTTTTTACCGATATCAGCCCGTTAACCATCTTCCAGATCGATTCAAGGGTCAAGCTGATCATCTGCTGGCTTTTTGCCAGCGCGACCGGAATCGCCGCCAGCGGCGAATACTGCAGCTCGCGCAGCATCGATTCCGGCCAAGCGGCTGGCGTCACACCGGCACCGATATAGCCGTAAACCTCGCCCGATTCGGCCTGCATGCGCGCGGGGGTCAATTCCAGCAACAACCGTTGGCCATCGCGCTCCACCCGCAACTGTAACGGCTGCAACGGCTGCGCACGGATCGTCTCGACCAGTTCCATCCAAACAGCGATCTCTACGTCGTTGATCGATAACACCAGATCACCGACCTGCAGCCCAGCAGCCTGCGCCTGCCCATCGTCTGATAAACTGCCGATTCGAGGCGGCAACAGGGGTCGGTATGGGGTGATACCCAACGTATACAGAGGGCCACGTTGCTCATCAAACTGCAAGCGCTCAATGGCCACTGAAATTTCAGCAGCATCGGTGCCATTAAGCTCCCGGGTGCGCAGCCGCAGTGCTCCGCTATCACCAATTCGCGAAGCTAATCGCAGCGAGACCTGCTCCCAGGTCCGGGTCGGATAACCATCAACCTCGATCAGTTCCCGGCCGACGATATTCGAGTACCCCGCAACCGGCGAGTCCGGGCGAATTTCGCCAACCACGGGCACCACGGTGCTGATACCGATCATAAACATCAACCAGTAGGCAAACACTGCAAACACAAGATTAACCACGGGTCCGGCGGCAACGATAGCGATGCGCTGCCCTACCGACTTGTTGTTGAATGCCTGGTCACGCAATTCGGCGGGCACATCCCCTTCGCGCTCGTCCAGCATCTTGACGTAGCCGCCCAGCGGGATCGCAGCGATCACATATTCGGTACCCTGACGGTCGTACCAGCGATACAACCCCGTACCGAAACCAATGGAGAAGCGCAGCACCTTGACCCCGCAACGTCGCGCCACCCAAAAATGGCCGTACTCATGAATGGTGACCAGAATACCGAGGGTAACGATTGCGGCCAGAATAGTTTGCAGTATATCCATAAGGAGGGTTAGCCCAGCGCCACATTAGCAAGCTCAAACAAAATCAAACCCAACGCAAAAATCGGCGCTGCAGCGGTCAGGCTATCGATCCGATCCATCACCCCACCGTGGCCCGGGAGCAGATGGCTGCTATCTTTAATGCCTCGATGCCGCTTGAGCATACTTTCCAGCAGGTCACCTAAGACTGAGACCAACGCGGTGATCAAACAGACCAGCACCAAACCGACCCGCTGGGCCCCCTCAAGCTCGACCAGCCAGCTAAAAACCAGCGTGACCGCTAAACTGGCGACCAGTCCGCCATAAAACCCAGCCCAGGTTTTACCCGGACTCACCCGTGCGGCTAATTTCTTATTACCCCAGGTTTTGCCCGCAAAGTATGCGCCTATATCTGCGCCCCAGACCAGCAGCAACAACAGTAACAACCAGGCATTTCCAGAGGTCTGTGCCTTCAGCTCAACCAAACCGCTCCAGGCGGGAATGAGTACCAGCAGCCCCATTAGCGCGCGCGCCGGAGTCCCTTGCCACTGCGCCCCGCTATTCGGAAAGGTCATTACCCAGCCCAGCGCCAAGCACCAGAAAAACAGTGCGGCGACCAGCAGCGGTAGCGCCGCAACGTCCAGGTATTTGATCACGATGATAAGCGCCAACACCGCTAGCGCATACGCGACGCGATGGCTTGACTGTTTAAGACCGGAGAGGTTGGCCCACTCCCAGGCAGCCAGCGTCATGACCGCCGCGATGAACAGTTTGAATTCGAACAGGGGTAATAGAAAGATCGCCGCCAACATCAGCGGCGCCAGGATCATTGCGGTAATCACGCGTTGCTTAAGCATTTTTTTCAGCCTCAAGCTGCTCGCTGGTTTTTCCAAAACGACGCTGGCGCTGGCTGAAATCGTCAAAGGCAGTCTCCAGCGCAGCCCGATCAAAGTCAGGCCAATAGTCTGGCGTAAAATAAAGCTCGGCGTAGGCAAACTGCCACAATAGAAAGTTACTGATGCGCTGCTCGCCACCGGTACGAATACACAGATCGGGTGCTGGCTGACCCGCAAGTGAAAGCTGCTCGGAAAACAGCTCCTCGGTGATCGAATCGACCTCAAGTCGCCCCTGCTGGACCTGCTGTGTCAGCGCCTTAGCCGCCTGCACGATATCCCAGTGACCGCCATAGTTGGCCGCGACATTGAGCGTTAACCCGGTGTTATTGGCGGTTAAGCGCTCAGCCTCCGCGATCTTGTCCTGTAGCTTGACACTGAAGTGACTCTTGTCACCGATCACCCGCAGGCGGATATTATTCTTATGCAGCTTTTTTACCTTGCTCTTCAGGGCAAGCATAAACAGCTCCATCAACCCCGCAACTTCAATAGGGGGTCGCCGCCAGTTCTCACTACTGAACGCAAACAGGGTTAAGGATTCGACCCCATAGCGGGCACAGCCATCCACTACCGCACGGACCGCATCAACGCCGGCCTTATGACCCGCCAGGCTGGGAAGCCGACGTGCCTTAGCCCAGCGGTTGTTGCCATCCATAATAATAGCGACATGGCGTGGCAAGCTGCTGAAGGTTTTAATATCTGACATGCAATTAATCAAATTTAAGGGGCTAGGATAGAGATCAGATCTCCATCAAGTCCGCTTCCTTGCTTTTTAGATGGGCATCAATATCAGCGATATATTTATCGGTCAATTTCTGCACGGCGTCTTCACCACCTCGCTGATCATCCTCAGTAATATCCTTGTCCTTAAGCAGATCTTTGAGGGTGCCGTTAGCGTCACGGCGAATATTGCGGATCGAAACCCGTGCATTTTCCGCTTCACTGCGAGCCTGACGGATATAGACTTTACGTGTTTCTTCGGTCAACGCAGGTAGCGGAACTCGGATAGTGGTGCCCGCGGAGGAGGGGTTAAGCCCCAGGTCCGACTTCATGATGGCCTTTTCGATCTCCGGTATCATGGGGCTTTCCCAGGGATTGATCGACAGCGTACGCGCATCTTCCACAGAGATGTTAGCAACCTGGCTCAGAGGAACCATCGAGCCGTAGTAAGAGAGCTTAATCGAGTCCAAAATACTCGGATGGGCACGCCCGGTACGAATCTTTTTGAAACTCTCAATCGCGGCTACAACACTCTTGCCCATCCGCTCTTCGGCGTCTTTTTTTATCTCGTTAATCACTCGTCTCTCCTTGGATAGGTCCGTTATTGAGCAACGTCCCCTCATCACCACCGCGCACGACAGTCACCAGCGCGCCAGGTTTATTCATATTGAAAACCCGTATGGGCATATCATGATCTCGGGTCAGACACATCGCGGTCAGATCCATAACCCCCAGCTGTTTTTCCAGCGCCTCATTGAAGGTCAGATGCTGGTACAGGGTTGCCGAGGGATCTTTGACCGGATCGGCGCTATAAACACCATCGACCTTGGTTGCCTTGAGCACGATGTCGCACTCAGTCTCGATACCCCGCAGACAGGCTGCAGAGTCGGTCGTAAAGAAAGGATTTCCGGTGCCGGCAGAGAAGATCACCACATCGCCACGACTCAGATAGCGGGTCGCTTTACGACGGTCATAGTCCTCAACCACGCCTACCATCGAAATGGCCGACATCACCCGGGTGGTGATGTTGTTGCGCTCCAGCGCATCGCGCATCGCCAGCGCATTCATCACCGTAGCCAGCATCCCCATATGGTCGCCGGTTACGCGGTCCATGCCCGCCTGGCTCAGCGTCGCGCCGCGGAATAGATTGCCGCCGCCGATCACCATACCCACCTGAACCCCGATCCCTACCAGCTGACCAATCTCAAGCGCCATCCGGTCAAGCACCTTGGGATCGATGCCAAAATTCTCTTCGCCCATCAAGGCTTCACCGCTGAGCTTTAGCAGGATTCGCTTGTACTGAGGCTTATGCTTGTCATTCACGAAATAGCTCCCAAACAAAATCAGGTGGGCAGTGTATCAGGGAGCCTCTGAGTGAATCCATAGTCCGGAGCGGAAAACACCGCCATAGACTCACTCAGAGGCTCTCAAACCACGGGCTGCATGACGCAGCCCGTGGATCGGGACAGAACCTATCGCAGCGCCGCCGCAACTTCGTCGGCAAAGTCTACCTTAACCACTTCGATCCCCTCGCCCACTTCGAAACGCACGAAGGAGACAACGTCAGCACCGGCAGCTTTAACCAGCTGACCGATGGTCTGCTCGGGGTTCTTAACGAACGCCTGCTCGACCAGGGAGTTTTCAGCCAGGAACTTCTTGATCCGACCGCCAACCATCTTCTCGGCGATCTCTGGCTTCTTGCTGGCCATATCCGGCTGCGCCAGGATGATCTCTTTCTCTTTGGTCAGCACTTCCTCAGGCATATCGCTGGCATTAACCACGCGCGGGTTAACCGCAGCCACATGCATGGCGACATCTTTAGCCGTGCTGTCATCAGCACCGCTCAGAGCAACCAACACACCGATTCGATTATTGCTGTGGACGTAAGCGCCCACCATCGCACCTTCCAGCAGCTCAATACGACGAACACCGATGTTTTCACCGATCTTCTGCACCAGCGCCTCACGTGCAGACTCCAGCTCACCCGCCATCAGCGCAACAGCATCGGTTTGCTTAGCCGCAAACGCAGCAGCGGCGATGGTCTCGACAAATGCAAGGAAGCTCGCATCACGTGCGGCGAAGTCGGTCTCAGAGTTCACCTCGACCAGTACCGCGTAGCTGTTGTCCGCTGCAACCTTAACAGCAACTACGCCGTCAGCGGCGGTACGACCAGCTTTTTTAGCCGCCTTCATACCGCTAGACTTGCGCAGAGTCTCAATCGCCAGCTCGATGTTGCCATCCGCTGCAACCAGCGCTTTTTTACATTCCAACATGCCAAGAGCAGTACGTTCACGCAGCTCTTTAACCATAGAAGCAGAAATTTTGGCTGCCATGATTGTTCCTCTTTATCGCTAAATTCTAAATTGAAAAAAGGGGAGCCATGCTCCCCCTTTCACGAAGCCTGCAAACAGGCTAATCGGATCGATTACTGCGCCGCTTCTACAGCTGCAGCAGACTCTTCGATAAACTCACCTACGCCAGCACCGCTACCTTCAAGACAGGCGTCGGCGACTGCTTTAACGTAGATCTGAATCGCACGCAAAGCATCGTCGTTGCCGGGAATGATGTAATCAACGCCATCCGGGTTGCTGTTGGTATCAACGATACCGATAACGGGGATACCCAGCTTGTTTGCTTCGTTGATAGCGATGCGCTCGTGGTCAACATCAACCACAAACAACGCGTCAGGCAGACCGCCCATATCCTTGATACCACCGATAGAGCGGCTCAACTTCTCCATCTCACGGGTACGCATCAGCGCTTCTTTCTTGGTCAACTGAGTAAAAGTACCATCGGCGGACTGCCCTTCAAGCTCACGGAAGCGCTTGATAGACTCGCGAATGGTCTTGTAGTTGGTCAGCATGCCACCCAACCAGCGATGGTTGACGAAAGGCATACCTGCACGCTCGGCTTCCTGCTGAATAACCTTGCTGGCTGCACGCTTGGTCCCTACGAACAAGATCTTATTCTTGTTAGAAACCAGACGCTGTACAACCGTAAGCGCGTCATTCAACGCAGGAACAGTATGCTCCAGGTTGATGATGTGTATCTTATTGCGAGCACCGAAAATGAATTTGCTCATTTTCGGATTCCAGTAACGAGTCTGGTGACCGAAGTGAGCACCTGCTTTGATCAGCTCGCGCATTGAAACTGTAGCCATTGTAAATTCCTAAATTTTATCGGGTTAGGCCTCCATACACCCCATCGCTCAACCCCGGACAGATATCCAAGGGCACCCAGAGCAACGTGACGGTATATGTGTGACGTTAGGTTCTCCTGCCGCACAGGAACAAGCCCTGCTTTTGGCAGCCCGATTTTATACCACAAACCGCCCCGAAGCTCAACGCCAAAGTCGCCCCTCAAGCCGACCTGACACACTTAGCCACTCCTCTTTAACGCTCATTAACGCCCATCAAGCCTCATTAGCACCCTCCAACTCCTTAACGCTCATTAACGCCCATCACGCCTCATTAACTCTCATCAAGACCTATAACCTAGTAACCCACTCGGCTTCCTGTAAATGCCCCCGTTTACGTGTACAATAATGGGCTTTATCGGTCCGTGCTGGACTGCTTCTTCCAAGCCATCATCGCAACACGAAGACAACGACCATGAGCGTGAATATTAAAACCCCGCAACAGATCGCGAAAATGCGCATTGCCGGCCAGCTCGCAGCAGAGGTGCTGGAGATGATAGCGCCCCATATCAAGCCGGGGGTTAGCACCGATAAACTCAACACCCTGTGCCACAACTATATCGTCGACATTCAACAAGCGATCCCGGCTCCGCTGGACTATCACGGCTTCCCCAAGTCGATCTGCACCTCAGTTAACCAGGTCGTATGCCACGGCATCCCCAATGCCAAGCCGCTAAAAAATGGCGACATCATTAATGTCGACATCACCGTCATCAAAGACGGCTACCACGGCGACACCAGTAAGATGTTCTACGTTGGCAAATGTCAGCCGCACCTGCAGCGGCTCACCGAGGTCGCTCAAGAGTGCCTCTACCTGGGCATTCGCATGGTCAAACCCGGCGTTACCCTGGGGGATATTGGCCACGCCATACAGACCCACGCCGAAAAAAACCACTACTCAGTGGTCCGCGAATATTGCGGCCATGGTATCGGCGAACTGTTCCACGAAGACCCCCAGGTCCTTCACTACGGACGCCCAGGCTCAGGACTCACGCTCAAACCGGGGATGACCTTTACCATCGAGCCGATGATCAATGCGGGCAAGCGCCATACCCTGCTGTCCAAACGCGATGGCTGGACCGTGGAAACGGTCGACAAACGCGCATCAGCCCAATGGGAGCACACCCTGCTGGTAACCGATAGCGGTTACGAAGTCTTCACCCTACGCCAAGAGGAACAGGGGAAAATTTGACCCCAGCCACCATGAGCGACCAACTTCACCATTTAGCCCAATGGGAGCACAGCCTGCTGGTAACCGATAGCGGTTACGAAATCTTCACCCTACGCCAAGAGGAACAGGGGGAAATCTGACCCCAGCCACCATGAGCGACCAACTTCACCATTTAGCCCAATGGGAGCACAGCCTGCTGGTAACCGATAGCGGTTACGAAG
>JBALTG010000069.1:0-5702 GCA_036964625.1 Motiliproteus sp. | reverse complement strand
TTCACCCTACGCCAAGAGGAACAGGGGGAAATCTGACCCCAGCCACCATGAGCGACCAACTTGCCCATTTTGCAGCCGATTCGAGCCTGTTTGACAGCCACGCGTTCTCCCAACAACTGGCCAGTAGCGGCTCCTTCTTAACGCTGTTCAAATCAGCCCTGAAACAGGGACAAGAGACCCTCGATCAGCGCTTTCGAGACGGCGTAGACATCCGCACCCTGATTTACGGACGCGCCTGGATGATGGACCAGTTGTTGCAGCATGCCTGGCAGCAATATACCTGGCCCGCGGACGGCAGCATAAGCCTGGTCGCGGTGGGCGGCTACGGACGCGGTGAACTCCACCCGCATTCGGATATCGACCTGCTGATTCTGTTACGACATGACAATGCGGAACAGTTCCGCGACAGCATTGAGGCCTTCCTGACGCTGCTCTGGGACTTCTCCCTGGATGTGGGCAGCAGCGTGCGCACCATTGAGCAATGCGCTGAGCAAGCCAGCCAAGACATCACCATCGCCACCAACCTGATCGAATCCAGAACCCTGGTCGGCAATGATCAACTGCGTCAGCGGATGTACACCCAGGTCACCGACGATCACATCTGGTCGAGCCAGCAATTCTACAAAGCCAAGGTACAGGAGCAGCAAAAACGCCACTTTCGCACCAACGATACCGAATATAATCTAGAGCCTAACCTCAAGGACTCGCCTGGCGGGTTGCGCGACCTGCAGACCATCGGCTGGGTTGCCAAGCGTCACTTTGGCGCCACGTACCTGAACGGCCTGGTCGATCATGGTTTTCTGACCGCGAGCGAGCTGGAGGCGCTGAACAAGGGCGAGCTCTACCTCTGGACGGTGCGCTACGCATTGCACATGCTGACCGATCGATGCGAAAACCGCTTGTTATTTGACCACCAGCGCACCCTGGCGACATTCTTCGGCTACGAAGATACCCCGGAGAAGCTGGCGGTTGAGCAGTTTATGGGCAAATACTATCGGATCGCGATGTACCTGGCCGAATTTAACGAGATGCTGCTGCAGCATTTTGAGGAAGAGCTGCTCGAAGCCGACAGCAACCAGACCATCACCCCGCTCAACAATCGGTTTCAGGTCCGCTGCAGCCACATCGAAGTTACGCAGAATAATACCTTTACCCAAACCCCCTTCGCGATGATGGAGATGTTTGTGCTGCTGGCGCAAAACCCGACTCTGGAGGGTGTACGCGCGTCGACCATGCGCCTGCTGCGTGAAAGCCGGCAACTGATCGGCCCGGAATTCTGCAACGACATCCGTAACACCACCCTGTTTATGGAGTTACTGCGCTGCCCCGAAGGGGTCTCTACCGAGCTACGGCGGATGACCCGCTATGGTATTTTGGGGCGCTATCTGCCCGAATTTGGCAACATTGTCGGACAGATGCAGCACGACCTGTTTCATATCTATACCGTCGACGCACACACCCTCAAAGTCATTAATAATATGCGCCGCTTTCGCCATGACGATCAGAAAGAGCAGTTTCCCATTGCTAATCGTATCGTTCGCGAAGTCCCCAAGGTGGCCCTGCTTTATATCGCAGGCCTGTACCACGATATCGGCAAAGGGCGCGGCGGCGATCATTCCCAGCTGGGCGCCGATGACGCAGAGCGGTTCTGCCAGCTGCACCATCTAGGCAAGTGGGATACCCGCCTGGTGTGCTGGCTGGTCAGCAACCACCTGTTGATGTCAATGACCGCGCAACGTAAGGATATCTCTGATCCGGATGTGATTTACGAATTCGCCATGCACATGCGCGATATCACCCACTTAGATTATCTCTATACCCTGACCGTCGCCGATATCTGCGCCACCAATAACACCCTGTGGAACAACTGGCGTGCCTCGCTGATGCGCCAGCTCTACGACGAAACCAAGAAAGTGCTGCGCCGCGGCCTGTCCAATCCGATCAATAATGAGGATCTGATCGAACAGGTGCAAAATGAAGCCCTTGAACTGCTGCGCCACGAAGGGATCAGTGACTACAGTGCTGAATGCATGTGGGCGACGCTGGGCGAGGAGTATTTCCTGCGTGAAGATGCGGCCGACATCGCCTGGCATACCGAGGCGATTCTCAACCATGCGGACCGCGAGCAACCGCTGGTGCTGGTCAAGGAGACCAGCGATCGGGTCCACGAAGGGGCCACCAAGATATTCATCTACGCACGCGACCATGAGGGGCTGTTCGCAGCCTCCGCTGCGGCGCTGGATCAGCTCAACCTCAGCATCCAGGATGCTGATATCATCACCAACGATGACGGCTTCAGCTACAACACCTTTATCGTCCTGACCCAGGACAACCTGCCGATCGGCAACAATCTCGAGCAGATCCTCAGGATCAAGAACACCCTGGTACAGGAGCTGAGCAATCCTGCGGAATATTCCAGCATCGTCCAGCGGCGCACTCCGCGGCAGTTGAAACTGTTCGCCATGCCATCGCTGGTGGTCCTGAGCACCGACCCGATACGCCAGATCACCACCATGGAACTGACTACATCGGACCGCCCGGGGCTGTTGGCGCGGGTGGGTAAAGTATTTCTGGAGCTGCAGATCCATCTCAGTAAAGCCCACATCGTCAACGTCGGCGAGCGGGTGGAGGATGTGTTCTTTATCACCAACAACCAGGGGCATCCACTTACCGACCCTGATCTGGCGAACCAGCTTCAGCAGCGTATCTGTGAGGAGCTCGACCGTCAGCTGGAACATAGCTTAGCCAGCAGCACCCATCCACGCAGTTGATATTTGTCTGCGGCCGACGCCCGCTTTATACTTTTTACCCGACAGCCTCCTAGGGCTAGCGACTGTGGCGCAGCAGAAGCCACTCAGACCACAACCACCAGGCTCCAGGACGCGTGATGAATCCAGATCTTAACAAGCTCCAACCCTATCCCTTTGAACGCCTTAATGCGCTCAAAGCCGGTATCAGCCCGCCACCCGATCTGGCCCACATCGCCCTGTCGATTGGAGAACCGCAGCACCCGGCCCCGGAATTTGTCCGTGACACGCTCAGCGCCAACCTCAACCACCTGTCCGACTACCCCAGCACCAAAGGCATTCCCGAGCTGCGTTGCGCGATCGCGCGCTGGGCTGAACGGCGCTTTCAGCTAAGCCAGGGGCTTGATCCGGAAACCCAGGTGCTGCCCTGCAACGGCACCCGCGAGGCGCTGTTTGCCATCACCCAGACGGTCATCGACCGCACCCAGCCGCAGCCACTGGTGGTCAGCCCCAATCCGTTTTACCAGATTTACGAAGGTGCCGCTTACCTGGCAGGTGCGGAACCCTATTTTCTCAACTGCCTGGCTGATAACCATCTGCAACCCGATTTTGATGCGGTTCCGGCGCAGGTATGGCAGCGCTGTCAGCTGCTGTTTATCTGTTCCCCCGGCAATCCCACCGGCGTCGTAATCGGGCTGCAACAGCTGCAGAAACTCATTGCACTGGCAGACCAGTACGATTTTGTCATCGCTGCCGACGAATGCTATTCCGAGATCTATTTCGACGAGCAGCAGCCTCCGGTAGGCCTGCTGCAAGCCTGCTCCGCACTCGGCCGCCACGACTACCGCCGCTGCCTGGTGTTCCATAGCCTATCAAAACGCTCCAACCTGCCCGGATTGCGTTCAGGATTTGTCGCAGGGGATGCCGCGCTCATCAGCAAGTTCTTGCTTTACCGCACCTACCACGGCTCCGCCATGCCGATCTATGTGCAGCTAGCCAGCATCGAGGCCTGGAACGATGAGGCCCATGTGCTCGAAAACCGCAACCTCTACCGGGCCAAATTTGATGCCGTGTTACAACGCCTCGAAGGGGTGATGAAGGTCACACGCCCCGATGCCGGTTTTTATCTGTGGGCCGAAACACCGATCGCCGACACCGACTTTGCCCGTGACCTGTTTGCGCAACAAAACGTCACCGTATTACCGGGTTCGTTTTTGTCACGCGAGTGCGCAGGCAGCAACCCCGGCAAGCAGCGGATACGGATGGCACTGGTGGCAGATCTCGACGCCTGCAAAGACGCCGCCGAACGTTTAGCCCAGTTTGTGGGTAGCCTGACACTCACACCCGGGGGGCAGTCGCCACGATGATTACGCTCTACGGCATCAGTAATTGCGACACCATTAAAAAAGCCCGTAAGTGGCTGCAAACCCAGGCTATCGACTATCAGTTTCATGATTACCGTAAACAGGGCCTGGAACGCCAGCAGCTCGAAACCTGGGCTGACGAGCTGGGCTGGGAGGCACTGTTGAATCGACGCGGTACGACCTGGCGGCAACTGCCTGAAGCGAGCAAAGAGCAGATCGATCGTGAGCAGGCGATTACACTGATGCTGGCCCAGCCCGCGATGATTAAACGACCCCTGCTGGACCTAGGCAGCAGTCGCAAGCTCGGCTTTAAAGAATCCGAGTACCAGGGCTATTTTTGATCACCCCATACACCCACCCCCTTTACTATCTTAAAACCGGAGATCTCCATGAGCGGTAACGCATTTTGTCTCGGCCTCGGCGTAGGCACCCAGTCATCCAAAGGCGATTGGCTTGAAGTGTTCTATGCCAAGCCCGTGTTCGAGCCCTGCACCACCCTGCTCAAAGCACTGACCACGGCCACCGGTTACACCGGCGGCAATCAGGTCATTGAGCTGAGCAGCGAAGCACTCGACAAGGTTGCCGACGCATTCGCCTCGGTACACGCGGAAGAGCAACTGGCGATCTGCAACACCCTTAAAGGCTCGACCCAGCCTCTAGTCCTGTGCATCCTGGCCGACGATGACCAGCCCTGCTCAACACCTGAGACCTACCTCAAGCTGCAACTGATCTCGCACCGCATGGTCGAGCCTCACGGTATCAACCTGACCGGTATGTTTGGCCTGCTACCCAACGTTGCCTGGACCAACCAAGGCGCAATCGCCCTGGACGAACTCCCCCAGCGCCAGCTTGAAGCACGCGCTAAAGGCGAGTTGCTCGACGTCCACTCCGTCGACAAATTCCCCAAGATGAGCAACTACGTCGTCCCCAGCGGCGTGCGCATCGCCGCCACTTCACGGGTAAGACTGGGCGCACACCTGGGCGAAGGCACCACGGTCATGCACGAAGGCTTCGTCAACTTTAATGCCGGCACCCTCGGCACCAGCATGATCGAAGGGCGCATTTCTGCCGGTGTCGTGGTCGGCAAAGGCTCCGATCTGGGCGGCGGTTGCTCCACCATGGGTACGCTATCCGGCGGTAACAATGTGGTGATCGGCGTCGGTGAAGGCTGCCTGCTGGGCGCCAATGCAGGCCTGGGCATTCCGCTGGGCGATCGCTGCACCATCGAAGCCGGCCTCTACATTACCGGCGGCTCCAAAGTAGCCGTACTTGACGATCAGAACAACGACGTGGAAACCGTGAAAGCGAGCTTGCTGGCTGGCAAGTCAGACCTGCTGTTCCGCCGCAACTCACTCAACGGCCGGATCGAAGTCAAAACCAACAAGTCCGCCATCGAACTCAATCACGAACTGCACGCCAATAACTGATTGGCTGTTTACACAGCGGTCGCTCAGAAAGGTGGAATCATTCTGCCTTTCCCCTTCTAAACCGGAGGGCGGCCGGTAGGGAGCGCTTAGTCAACGCTCGTTTATTGAGGAACACCTGTAGGGCGCCAATAAGCGAAGCGCATTGCGCCGGATGATCTTTGCCG
>JBALTG010000068.1:19047-23769 GCA_036964625.1 Motiliproteus sp. | reverse complement strand
GGCCAAGGTGATCAAGACCGGCATCTACCCGTTGAAAGACCCTAACGAAAGCCCGATCGACGAGGTGCTGAGCAAGCTGCAAGCGGTTTTAAAAGGCACCCCGCCGCCCTGGATGGCAAAGCTGATGGGCAACCACGAGCCACTGGCGCATATCCTGGAAGCCGCAGAGGCGTAATCCCTCTGACATCCCCTCGTCGGGTTAAAACCCGACGCATGCCGCCCCCTGGTCGAAACAAAAACCAACCCACGCATGTGTATCGGGTTTTGTAGGTCGGGTTTTAACCCGACGCATGCAGCACCTTGGTCGAAATAAACCCCGATCCACACATGTATATCGGATTTTGTGGGTCGGGTTTTAACCCGACGCATGCAGCACCTTGGTCGAAATAAATACCGACCCACGCATGTATATCGGATTTTGTGGGTTGGTGTTCACCCGACATAGGTAGCCGCTTGAAGGCATTGTCAGAATGAATTCCGACAATCACTCTGAAATTAGCCCTAGGTTTTGTCAGGATCACCGCATAGCGCTCTTATTCTCTGTCACTAAGTCGACAAACCCCCCCTATAAGAACCAATAATCAACAGCTTACATCTGGCACAAGTGTTGCTCTAGCTTAGCTATAGGAATTTTTCGGCACCAGGAGAGACCATGAAATCCAAACAGATTGCTGAACTGCTCGATGAACCCGCCTGTTCCCACAATGACAAATCCAAGTCCGGCTGTGCCAAGCCCACGCCCGGCGCCTCGGCTGGGGGCTGTGCTTTCGACGGTGCCCAGATCGCGCTGCTACCTATCGCCGATGTGGCCCACATTGTTCATGGCCCGATCGCCTGCGCCGGTAACTCCTGGGACAACCGTGGCACCCGCTCCAGCGGTCCAGCGCTGTACCGGCTGGGCATGACCACCGACCTGACCGAGCAAGATGTGATCATGGGCCGCGGCGAGAAACGCCTGTTCCACAGCATCAAACAGGCGATCGACAGTTACTCGCCCGCAGCCGTGTTTATCTACAACACCTGTGTGCCGGCGATGATCGGTGACGATATCGAAGCGGTCGCTAAGGCCGCCAGCGAGCGCTGGGGAACTCCGGTGGTGCCGGTCGATGGGGCCGGTTTTTACGGTTCCAAAAACCTCGGCAACCGCATCGCCGGTGAGTCGATGCTCAAATATGTGATCGGGACCGCGGACAAAGCGGACAAGCCGGTCCATCCGGCGGGAATCCCTGTTTATGACGTGAATCTGATCGGTGAGTACAACATCGCCGGCGAGCTGTGGAACGTGCTGCCGCTGCTTGATGAGCTGGGTATCCGGGTGCTCTGTACCTTGTCGGGCGATGCCCGTTTCCATGAGGTGCAGAGCATGCACCAGGCCGACGTCAACATGATGGTCTGCTCCAAGGCGATGGTGAATGTGGCCCGAAAACTCAAGACGCTATACGGCACGCCCTGGTTCGAGGGCAGTTTCTACGGGGTGCGCGATACCTCCCAGGCGCTGCGCGACTTTGCAGGCTTGATCGGTGATCTGGATCTGATTCAACGTACCGAGCGGGTGATCGCCCGCGAGGAAGCGCGTTTGGATATTGAACTGGAACCCTGGCGGCAAAAGCTGCGCGGCAAGCGGGTACTGCTGTACACCGGCGGGGTGAAATCCTGGTCGGTGGTGTCCGCGCTGCAGGATCTGGGGATGATCGTGGTCGCCACTGGCACCAAAAAATCCACCGAGGAGGATAAAACCCGGATCAGAGAACTGATGGGCGAGGATGCGGTCATGCTCGAAAGCGGCAGCGCGCGCCAACTGCTCGATACCGTCGCCGAGCGTAAGGCCGACCTGTTGATCGCCGGCGGACGCAACCTCTACACCGCGCTGAAAGCCCGGTTGCCGTTTCTGGATATCAACCAGGAACGCGAGTTTGGTTACGCAGGCTATAGCGGCATGAAAGAGTTGGCACGGCAGCTGACCCTGACTCTGACCAATCCGGTCTGGCAGCAGGTGCGGACGCCCGCGCCCTGGGAGATGGAAAACGGTAACGGAGAAAAGCAATGAACCACCGAATAACAGCCGCTGAATTCGATGACGCAGGGCTCTCCAGTAACAATAACGGCATGAAAGAGTTGGCACGGCAGCTGACCCTGACCCTGACCAATCCGGTCTGGCAGCAGGTGCGCACACCTGCTCCCTGGGCCATATCAGACACATCCGACACATCCGACACATCCGACAACCGCGAAGCCTGAGGAGATCAGCATGACCGATAATGCCATCAGTGAAAAAAACCTGATCCCCCGTGAGCTCATTCCCAGAACCAAGGCTCTGGCGATTAACCCGCTTAAAGCCAGCCAGCCGTTAGGGGCTACCCTGGCCTGCCTGGGGTTTCGCCAGTCGATCCCGCTGCTGCACGGATCCCAGGGCTGCAGCGCCTTTGCCAAGGTGTTTCTGGTGCAGCATTTTCGCGAGCCCATTCCCCTGCAGACCACTGCGATGGATCAGGTCAGCACCGTTATGGGCGGCGATGAAAATCTATTCGAGGCGCTGCAGACCCTGTGCAGCAAAAATAGTCCGGCGCTGATTCTGGTACCCACCACCGGCCTGACCGAAACTCAGGGTTCGGATGTCCGCCGGGTGATCGCCCAGTTCCGCATCGATCATCCGGAGTGCGCTGCCACCCGCATCGTCTCGGTGAACACCCCCGATTTTAAAGGCTGCCTGGAGACGGGTTTTGCGCTGGCCGTGGAAGCGTTGATCGATGAGCTGGTACCGCCGAGCGAGTGTGCAGCAACCAGACCTGAACAACTTAACCTGCTGGTCAGCGCCAACTTGACCCCGGCCGATATCGAACAGCTGAAAAGCTACGTGGAAGCCTTCGGCTTTAAGCCCCTGGTGCTGCCCGATATTTCCGACTCGCTGGGTCATCTGGTCGAGCAGGATTTCAGCCCGCTGTCGGTCGGCGGCACACCGGTGTCGGCGTTCGATCAGCTCGGCCAGAGTGCCGCCACCCTGGTGGTCGGGCGCTCTCTGTTCAAAGCGGCAAAGATCCTGCATCAACGCACCGGTGTCGAGAGCTATCGTTTCGAGCACCTGATGGGGCTGGAGGCGACCGATCAACTGATCGACTGTCTGCGTCGTCTCAGCCGCAAGCAGGTGCCCGATTCGATCGAGCGGCAGCGCAACCAGCTGCAGGATGCGATGGTCGACACCCACTACCAACTCGGTTTGGCACCGGTGGCGATCGCCGGCGATCCTGAGATGCTGACCGCGTTCAGCCGTTGGCTGACGCAGATGGGGGCAGAGGTGGTGGTAGGCGTCACGCCGGTCGCCAGCAAGTCATTAGCCAAAGTGCCCTGTCAACTGATTAAGGTGGGGGACCTGGCGGATCTGGAAGCGCTGGCTGCCGAACAGGGCGCCGAACTGCTGATCGGTAACAGCCATCTCGCCGATGCCGCGCAACGGTTGGGTGTGCCGGTGTTATCGGCAGGCTTTCCCCAACACCATCATTATGGCGCCCACCGGCGCTGCTGGATCGGCTATGCCGGGAGCGCCCAGACCCTGTTCGATATTGCTAATTTGCGCCGGCATGCCGACCAGCACGCGATCCCCGTTTACCACGCAGTGCTGAGTCAGAAATGCGATCAACCCACACCCAGACTTACACCCACACCGACAGCGCATTAACAGGAGCAGCAGCATGAAACTCGAGCGCCACCTCAAGCTCTCCGCGGCCGACGTCAACCCCAGCCGGATCCGCGTCGCCTTCGCCACGCGAGACCGCAAGCATGTCGATCAGCACTTCGGCTCTGCCTGCAGCTTCATGATCTATAGCATCACCACCCACAGCTACGAGCTGATTGAGGTGGCCGAATTCGCCGAGACCGAGCAGGACAAGAATCACAGTAAGCTGCTGACCAAGCTTGAACTTCTGGAGGGCTGTCATGCGGTCTATAGCAATGCCATCGGCTCTGCCGCGGTGCGTCAGCTGCTCAGCTTGGGCATTCAGCCGATCCGCTCGATCCCGGGAGCCGCCATCGGCCGGGAGATCAGCCTGTTACAACAGGCCTGGGAAACCGACCCGCCCAGCTGGCTAGCCAAACACCAGCAGCAGGCGCAGAGCGCCGATCGTTTTACCGCGATGGAAGATGAAGGCTGGCAGGAATAACCCATATTTAAAATTTTGCACTGACTTCAGGAGCTACACCCATGTTTGACGAACTCATTATCGATGAGCAAGACCCGGTACTCACGACCGATTTTGTTAAAGAGATGCTGCGCCAGCTGCGCGCGATAGACACCTACGGTGCCTATGAAAACTGGAGCGATGCGCGCGTGCTGGACCCTATCATCATGACCAAGGAGCGTAAACGGGAGATGCCGATCGTCGCTGACCCCGATGACGTCACCCTATCCAACATCCGTGCCTACTATAACGCGCTGGCGGTGGTGATAGAAAAAGAGTGCGGCCATATGGCACGCCCGCTGATCAGTATCAGCCACGAAGGTTTTGGCCGGGTGCTGATCACGGTCGGCAAGCTGGTGGTACTGGATAAGATCCTGCGCGACGCTCACCTGTTCGGCTTTGCTAGCCTGTCAAAGATGAAAACGGACAGTGATCTACTCCTCAGCCAGGCGCAGGCACTGGTTGGCACCTACCCAAAGATAGCAGCGATCTGATTCAAGCCAAGCGCAGGCACTGGTTGGCGCTTACCTCATGCCAAAGATAGCAGCGA
>JBALTG010000068.1:0-18947 GCA_036964625.1 Motiliproteus sp. | reverse complement strand
CCAAAGATAGCAGCGATCTGATTCAAGCCAAGCGCAGGCACTGGTTGGCGCTTACCTCATGCCAAAGATAGCAGCGACTTATTTTAGCCAAGCGTGGGCACTGGTTGGCGCCAACCCCAAGCAACCCAGATAGCCGCGCTCTAATTCAATCTACCCATAGGAGTCAGTACACGTGGCCAACTACCAAGGATTAACCCAGGACGGCAGTGCCTGGGAGCCCGAGTTTATCACCGAAATCGATCAGACCAAGTGCATCGGTTGTGGCCGTTGCTACAAAGTCTGCTCGCGTGATGTTCTCAACCTGGTTGAATACGAAGCCGACGAAGAGGATGACGATGACGAATACGATGACTTCGACGACGATGAGCAGCGAATGGTGATGGAAGTTGCCAATGCCGGTGACTGCATTGGCTGCGTAGCTTGTGCCAGTGTGTGCTCGAAGAGTTGCATCAGCCATAGCCCGTTAACTGCCGCCTGAATGACGTCTGAGCCCAAGCTAAGATTAACCTGCCGCATAATCCGGTCAATGAACCGGATAGCGGAGGGCCTGGTTGCGACAAGACCCAGCCTAGCGACCAGACAGATAGCACTGTGGGAGATGGCACCGTAGGAGAGAGCACCGTGGGAGCATGCCTGCAGGCGATCTTTTAGCCGTTGCTGTTGTGCTAAAGAATGAAACCATCGCCGGGAGCCCGGCTCCCACAAGATCCACACCGATTGCACGGTAGCAGAGAGCACCGTGGGAGCCTGCCTGCAGGCGATCTCATGGCCGTAGCTGCGCTAAAAAAGATCGCGGGGAGCCCCGTTGCTACAAGATTCAGGCTGTTGACCCAACCGGAAATGACAATAATTAATGGCTACAAACCAAAAAAAACCGGCCTAAGCCGGTTTTTTTACAACAGCGAGTAACGAATTACAGCGCTTTGATCTGGGCGTTAAGACGGCTCTTGTGACGAGCAACCTTGTTCTTATGGAAGATACCCTTGCTGGCAGCGCCGTCCATGATGGGCATTGCTGTCGTGTAGGCAGCTTGTGCCGCTTCTTTATCACCGGCCGCAATAGCGCTGATAACTTTTTTCAAATATGTGCGAGCCATGGAGCGCAAACTTGCGTTTTGGTTGCGGCGCGTTTCAGCCTGGCGAGCACGTTTTTTAGATCCTGCAGAATTTGCCACGAACTGGCTCCTCAACGATACGAATAATTCTAAGTGTAAAAAATAAGAGGCAGGATTATTCATATTCGCTGGCCTATTGTCAAACTATTTTGTATTTTTAGGGCCGATTTCAACAGAGGGGTACCAGGTGGCGAAGCCGCAGGAAGGTCAGGTGAATAAAGAACGCTCGATGTTGCGCTCCAGCTCTATGGTCGGGTTGATGACGCTGCTGTCGCGGGTGATGGGCTTGTTGCGGGATATTGTTATCGCCCACAGCTTCGGAGCCGGAGCCAGTGCGGATGCTTTTTTCGTAGCGTTTAAGATCCCCAATTTTTTACGCCGTTTGTTTGCCGAGGGGGCTTTTGCCCAAGCGTTTGTGCCGGTGCTGTCGGAGTATCGTACCCAAAATAGCTTGGCCGAGGTCAAGTTGCTGGTGGATCGCGTGGCCGGCTCGCTGGGGTTGGTGTTGAGCCTGATCACCGTCGTGGCGATGTTGGCCGCGCCGCTGTTGGCGATGGCATTCGCGCCGGGATTTTATCTTAACGACACGGCCAAATACCAGCTCACGGTTGAGATGCTCAGGCTCACCTTCCCCTATCTGCTGCTGATCTCGCTCACTGCGTTTGCCGGTTCGATCCTGAACAGTTACGACCGTTTCGCGGTACCGGCATTCACCCCGGTGCTGTTAAATCTGTCGTTGATCGGTTCGGTGTTCTGGTTGCAGCCACTGCTGGATACGCCGGTGATGGCGCTGGCCTGGGGGGTGCTGATCGCCGGTGTTACCCAGCTGTTGTTGCAGTTGCCCTTTTTGGCCAGGGTGCATCTGTTGCCCCGGCCCAGGGTTGATTTTAAACATCCGGGTGTGAGCCGGATCATTACATTGATGATACCCGCGCTGTTTGGGGTGTCGGTGAGCCAGATCAACCTGTTGCTGGATACGGTGCTGGCATCGCTGTTGCAAACCGGCAGCGTCTCCTGGCTGTACTTTTCCGATCGGCTGGTCGAGTTGCCTTTAGGGGTGTTTGGGATCGCCATTGCCACCGTGATTCTGCCCAGTCTGTCGCGTAAGCATGCCGAAAAATCGCCTCAGGCCTTTGCGGCGATGCTGGATTGGGCGGTGCGGATGGTGTTGTTGATCGGCGTCCCGGCGGCGCTGGCGCTGTGGCTGCTGGCCGGGCCACTGCTGGTCACGTTGTTCCAGTACGGCGCGATGACGCCAGACGATGTGACCCAGGCCAGTTACAGTTTGCGGGCGTATAGCCTGGGGTTGTTGGCGTTTATGCTGATCAAGGTGCTGGCGCCGGGGTATTTTTCCCGCCAGGACACCAAAACCCCGGTAAAAATAGGTATTTGGGCGATGGCGGTGAATATGCTGCTGAATCTGGCGCTGATCGTGCCCCTGGCGCATGCCGGTCTGGCGTTGGCAACGTCGTTGTCGGCGTTTTTGAATGCCGGTTTGCTGCTGCGTGGCTTACTGCGCGACCAGGTGTTGTGCTGGCAAGCCGGTTGGTTGCGGTTCGGGGGGCAGCTGCTGGCGGCAAATCTGGCGATGGCATTGTTACTGGTGTTGTTTGTTCCTGAGTTGTCGCAGTGGCTGAGCTGGGGTGTCTGGGACCGGGGGCTGGCGATGGCGCTGAGTTGTACGCTGGGTGGCGGGGTGTATCTGGCGGTACTCTGGCTCTGCGGCTTCCGCGTGCGCCAGCTGCGGCACTAACGGCTGACTGAGCCTGCCGGGGTGGTAACTCAGCGCTCAGTCAGCGTGCCTGGGCGGTATTCGGGCCGCTGTGGCTGTTGTATACTACCGCGTTGGATCCACGGTTGGCGTTGTTGTAATGGAATTAATCAGAGGCCTGCATAATCTTCGCGATCAGCATCGGGGCTGCGTGGCGACTATTGGCAACTTCGATGGTGTGCACCTGGGGCATCATCAGGTCCTGGCGCAGGTGAGCGAGAAGGCGCGGGCGCTGGGGTTGCCTTCGGTGGCCATTGTATTCGAACCCCAGCCGCGCGAGTTTTTTGAAGGGGCGATGGCACCGCCGCGACTGACCCGGTTTCGGGATAAGCTGGAGCTGATTCGCGATCATGGTATCGACCGGCTGTTCTGTCTGCATTTCAATCAGCGCTTGCGTGATCTGACTGCTGAGCAGTTTATCGATCGTTTGCTGCTCAGCGGGCTGGCCGTCAAGTATTTCGTGGTAGGCGATGATTTTCGCTTTGGTTGTGATCGCGCCGGCGACTTTGAGCTGTTACAGCGTTATGGCTGCAGTCACGGCTTTACCGTCGTTAATACCCGTACCCACCTGATCGAGGGTGAGCGGGTGAGCAGTAGTCGCATCAGGCAGGTGTTGGCCGGGTATGACTTTGAGCTGGCCAGCCGCTTGCTGGGGCGGCCCTACCGGGTGACCGGCAAGGTGATACATGGGCGAGAATTGGGGCGGCAGTTGGGCTTGCCGACGGCCAATATTTCGTTGCAGCGTAAACGCCTGGCCTTTGATGGTGTCTACGTGGTCGATGCCCTGAGCGAGGATGGCCAGCGCCATGCCGGTGTCGCCAACGTTGGCGTGCGTCCCACCGTCAACGGCGAGTCACCGTTGCTCGAAGTGCATCTGCTGGATTTTGACCGCACGCTCTATGGTGAGCGGTTGATCGTAGAGTTCCTGGCGCCTATCCGACCTGAGCAGAAGTTTGCGGATATTCAGGCGTTGCAGCAGCAGATACATAATGATATTAAATTTGCCCGGCAGTGGCGTGCGCGTAACGCACGCGTCTTGGCTTAACGTTAGCGACAAGTGAAAATTCACCATGACTGACTATAAACAGACCCTCAACCTACCTGAAACCGACTTTCCGATGCGCGGCAACCTGGCTCAGCGCGAGCCGGAGATGCTGCGCGAGTGGAACGCCATCGGCCTGTACCAGCGGATTCGTGAGGTCAGCCAGGGGCGCGAAAAGTTTATCCTTCATGATGGCCCTCCCTACGCCAATGGTGATATTCATATCGGCCACGCGGTCAATAAAATTCTCAAAGATATCATCGTCCGCTCCAAGACCCTGAGCGGCTTCGATGCACCCTACATCCCGGGTTGGGATTGCCATGGCTTGCCGATAGAGCACAAGGTTGAAACCAAGATCGGCAAGGCCGGCACCAAAAAGACCTTTAAAGAGTTTCGTCAGGAGTGCCGCAGCTACGCGCAGAAACAGGTCGAGGGGCAGAAGAAAGACTTTATCCGGTTGGGGGTGTTGGGCCAGTGGGACAAGCCCTACCTGACCATGAACTTCGAGACCGAAGCCAATATTATCCGCGCGCTGGGCAAGATCGTTGAAAACGGCCATCTGGTTAAGGGCTATAAGCCGGTCTACTGGAGTGTGGTCGGTGCATCCGCCTTGGCCGAAGCGGAGGTTGAATATCAGGACAAGATCTCAACGGCGATCGATGTCCGTTTTGAGCCGGTCAACGAAGCCGACTTTTTGGCCCCTTTTGATAATTTATGCGGTGACGGTCCGGTCAGTGCGGTGATCTGGACTACAACTCCTTGGACCCTGCCATCCAACCAGGCGGTGTCGCTGCATGCCGAGCTGGATTACGTGTTGGTGCAGGCGGATCTGGGTGCCGGGCAGGAACGTATTCTGCTGGCCGAGGCGCTGGTCGAGGCGTCCATGGCGCGTTACGGGGTTGAAAGTTATCGCACTGTAGGCCGTTGCAAAGGCCAGGCGCTGGAGCACAAATTGCTGCAGCACCCGTTCTACGATAAGCAGGTGCCGGTGATCCTGGGTGAGCACGTTACCACCGATGCGGGTACGGGGGCGGTGCATACGGCGCCGGATCATGGCGTCGAAGACTTTGTGGTCGGCCAGAAATATGCGATCGAGACCCTGAATCTGGTCGATGGTCACGGCATCTACGTCTCCGCAGCGGGGCGCTTTGCCGGTCAGCATGTGTACAAGGTTGATGATGAGATCGTCGCGCTGCTGCGTGAAGAGGGGCGTCTGATCAAGGCGGTCAAGTTTGAGCATAGCTACGCCCATTGCTGGCGTACCAAAACCCCGCTGATCTACCGTGCTACGCCACAATGGTTTATTAGCATGGACGAAGAAGGTCTCAAAGAGAAAGCGCTGGAGGCGGTCAAAGGTGTGCAGTGGTTTCCTGGCTGGGGTCAGAGCCGGATCGAATCGATGCTCGAGCAGAGCCCGGATTGGTGCGTGTCACGGCAGCGCACCTGGGGTGTGCCGATCACCCTGTTTATCCACAAAGAGACACAGCAGTTGCATCCCGAAACCGCTCGGCTGATCGAAGAGGTGGCCCTGTTGGTTGAGAAAGGCGGCATCGACGCCTGGTTTGAGATGGAGCCCAGCGAGTTGCTGGGGGCTGAGGCGGATCAGTACACCAAGGTTAATGACACCCTGGATGTCTGGTTTGACTCGGGCGTGACCCATTACTCGGTGCTCGACCAGCGCGCGGAGCTGCAATTCCCGGCAGATCTGTATCTGGAAGGTTCCGACCAGCACCGGGGCTGGTTCCAGTCCTCACTGAAGACCTCGATCGCCATTCGGGGCGTCGCCCCCTACAAGCAGGTCTTGACCCACGGCTTTACCGTCGATCAGAACGGTCGCAAGATGTCCAAATCGATCGGCAACGTGGTCGCTCCGCAGCACGTGATGAACAAATACGGCGCCGATGTCCTGCGGCTGTGGGTGGCCTCGACCGACTTCAGCGGCGAGATGGCGGTCTCCGATGAGATCCTTAACCGCACCTCGGATTCCTACCGGCGCATCCGTAACACGTCGCGCTTCCTGCTATCCAATCTGAGCGGATTCGATCCGACCCAGCATCTGCTGGCGGCCGATGACATGCTGGCGCTGGACCGTTGGGTGGTAGATCGCGCTGCCCAACTGCAGAAAGAGATAGTGAGTGCTTACAACAGTTACCAGTTCCACAGCGTGTATCAGAAAGTACATCACTTCTGCTCGCTGGATCTGGGTGGCTTCTATCTCGATATCATCAAAGATCGTCAGTACACCACCCAGCCCGATTCGCTGGCCCGGCGCTCCTGCCAGACCGCGTTGTACCATGTGGCTGAAGCGCTGGCGCGCTGGATCGCGCCGATCACCAGCTTTACCGCCGATGAGATCTGGCACAGCATGCCGGGTGAGCGCAGTGACTCGATCCATCTCGAGACCTGGTATCAGGGGCTGTTTGAGCTGGCCGAAGATGATGCCTTTGGTCGCACCTTCTGGCAGCAGGTCATGGACGTCAAAACCGCCGTTAACAAAGAGCTGGAAAACCAGCGCAAGAACGGTGGGGTAAAATCGGGCCTCTCTACCGAAGTCACTCTGTACTGTGATGCCGAGTTGAAGGCCTTGCTGGCGCGTCTGGGTGATGAGCTGCGTTTCGTCTTGATTACCTCCGCTGCCGAGCTTGATCTGCTCGAACATGCCGACGCTGCGGTTGAGACCGAGTTGGCGAATTTGAAGCTTAACGTCAGTTTGAGTGAGCATCAAAAATGCGCCCGTTGCTGGCACTTACGCGAGGATGTGGGTAGCCATACCGAACATCCCGAGCTTTGCGGTCGCTGTGTAGACAACGTCGACGGTGAAGGCGAGCAGCGTGCTTACGCCTAGCTTGGTGCCGTCGCTCAAACTCAAACTGAACCAAACCGGCCTGGCCTGGCTTTGGTTGGCGCTGCTGGTGTTGATCCTGGATCAGGCCAGCAAGCAGCTGGCCCTGGCCTTGCTGGAGTACGCACAGCCGATCAGATTGCTGCCGGTGTTTGATCTCACCCTGCTCTACAACAAAGGCGCCGCGTTCAGTTTTCTGGCCGGACAGGATGGCTGGCAGCGCTGGTTCTTCAGCGTCATTGCGCTGGCGGTAAGCGCCTATCTGTTGCACTGGTTGAGTAAGATCGCGCGCACCGAGCGCCTGCTCAGTATCGCCTTGGTACTGATTTTGGGTGGCGCTGCCGGTAACCTGATCGACCGTGTGTTGTTCGGGCATGTGGTTGATTTCATCTCCCTGCATTGGCAGCATTATTACTACCCCGCGTTCAATATCGCGGACTCGGCGATTACGCTCGGTGCGCTGTTATTGCTGTGGGAGAGTTTTGTCGCCAATCGCAAGGCTTGATGCTGCTAGGTTAGGGTTAATACGTTAAGGTGCTGTCACTCTTGGCTGCCGTGCGTGAATAGGAACAACGATGACACAGATGCTGATTGGTCCGGGGGCGCGTATTTGTCTCCACTTCACAATTGAACTGGAGAGCGGCGAGGTGGTGGATAGCACCCGCGAAAAATCTCCGGCGACCTTCGAGTACGGCGATGGCAACCTGCTGCCGGGCTTCGAGCAGGCGCTGTTGGGGCTGGCCGCCGGAGACCGGTCTCGGGTACGCATTGCCCCCGAGCAAGGCTTCGGCATGCACAACCCCAGCAATCTTCAACCCTACACGGTAGCCGATTTTAAGGGTATCGAACTGGAACCGGGATTGATGGTCAGTTTTTCCGACCCCTCGCAGGGCGGGTTGCCGGGGCTGGTGGCGTCGATCGACGGAGATCGGGTGATGATCGATTTTAATCACCCGCTGGCGGGCAAAATGCTCTATTTTGAGGTTGAAATTATCGCGGTTGAGTTGATATAAGTCACACTTGCTTGATATGGATCACTATTTAGACAGGAAGTCGCCCCCTCTGCTAATGACCTGGTCTAATCTTATCGTGTAAGCTAAACACTTAGCTGGTTGATTGCCTGTTGGCGCACTACCACATATACAGATCAAGGATTGACCACGGGTGCGCCCTGTTGTCGGGATTTATGGATGAATGTAAATAACGCTCGAGAGAACCTCACACAGGCACTTTTCTCTACAGAAAAGTGCCGCTCCCCCAAACGCGCCCGCGGCTTTACTCTGATCGAGTTACTCATCGTGCTCGCGATTGTTGCGATCTTGCTGATGGTTGCGTCTCCCAATTTCGATTCTATTATCTCCGGCAGCAAGGTCGATGAGACGCGCCTTGGGCTGGCCACCAGCCTGGCGTTAGCACGCACCGAAGCGATCAAGCGGGGCGAGACGATTCGAATTTGCGCGGGCACTACGGGCACCTGCGGCAGCGCTGTATCCGGCACTGTGGCTTGGGCTAACGGTTGGCGGGTGCAGATTGAATCGACTAATGAGCTGCTGCAAGTGGTTCAGCAAAACGGCTCCGATGCTGAGATCAGTTACGACTGCGGGAATTTCATCTCATACAGCAACAGTGGCGCTCGGGGCAGTTCGAGCGGAACCTGTACCTTCACCATCTCCAACAATGGCATCAGCAAAGTATTAACCATTAACGCCACCGGCCGGGTACGGATGAATTGAGGATGCCGCGATGACAACAACGGACGCTACCCAAATCAGATCCTCAAATCGCGAACAGGGCTTCACCCTGATCGAGATTTTGGTCGCAGTGCTGATCCTGTCGCTGGGAGTTTTGGGGCTGATCGGTATGGAAAGTCTAGCGCTGAAGAATAATATGAGCGCCTATCATCGCAGCCAAGCGACAATTTTGGCATATGACCTCGCGGATAAGATACGTGCGAACCCTGCAGGCCAAAGTAATTATGTCAGTCTGACGGGTAGTGACATTGGTGTTAGTTGCATCAGTCATTCCGCTAGCGATGGGGTGCCCAGCGGTTGCAGTGCCGCTCAGATAGCACAGCAAGATGTGCATGATTGGCTAGGCACGCTATCGACTGTTTTACCCGCTGGATCCGCCTCCATTTCCAGTGGGACAATTAGTACAATTACTATTAGTTGGGATGATGACCGGGATTCAACCACATCGGCAGCAAACTTTTCATTTAGTTTTGGATTGTGACAATGCGGAATCGACCTGATCAATCAATGTTAAATCGGCAATCGGGTTTTTCGATGGTCGAATTGATGGTTGCGATGACCCTGGGTTTATTGCTGACGGCAGCCGTCCTGCAGGCCTTTGTTGGCGCTAAACAAACCTATGAGTTCCAACAAGAATTTTCACGGATTCAAGAAAATGGGCGCTTTGCGATGGAGTTTTTGAGCCGAGATATTCGTCAAGCTGATTATTGGGGGTGTTTGAATGATGGCGTGAAGGTTCAATCGATACTGAATGGATCTGGAGGGCCGGATGATTTTGCAGCGGGGCTATTTGGATTTGACGATGTACCTGAAGCATCCACGGGGTATCACTCATTTTTTGGTGGTCAGCCTGATGCCATTACTCTGCAGGGAGGGCGTCTAGGGGGGATTCCTGTGATATCGACCCCTTCCGACAGTGCGGCCAATATTAAACTGGATATTCTCAATCACCCTAACGGCAAAGCTATCGACGAGGGTGATATTTTGCTGGTTACCGATTGTACGGAGGCTGTTATCTTCCAGGTGACTAATACTCAGGGTGCGAACAATACGGTAGTGCATCAGACCGGCACCCAGACTCCGGGTAATTCGCAGCAGGGGCTAGATTACTCCTTTGGACCGGATGCCACCGTGCTTGAGGTCTCTGATATCAGGTATTGGATTCGAAAGGGGGTAAGCGGTGAGCCGGCCCTTATCCGAGGGACCCGTGGTGACGACTGGCAGACGGGCGGGATTGAGCTAGTTGAAGGCGTGGAGAATCTTCAAATCCTTTATGGTGAAGATACATCGGGTAATGGTTCACCGAACCGCTTTGCCTCTGCCAGTTCATCGATTGATATGGCTGATGTCGTGAGTGTTCAAATTCACCTGGTTACGAGAAGCTTGAGGGACAATTTACGTCAGGTTGACGATGCGCATATTGAGGATCTACTGGTTGATTACAACGGTGGTCCCAAAAGTTCTAACGATCGACGCCTACGAAAAGTATTTATGTCAACAATTGCTATAAGAAATCGGCTGGATTAATGGGTACGTATAAAACTAATAAACAGCACCAGCAAGGCATAGCCCTGATCATCTGTATGATCGTGTTGGTAGTGTTGACCATCTCAGGCTTGAGCAGTATTCGCGATACCTCGATGGAAGAGCGGATGGCGGGCAATATGAAAAACCGAAATCTGGCATTTCAGGCTGCTGAATCGGCACTGCGTGAAGGTGAAGAGTTCTTGAATAGTGCTGTGGTATTGCCAGATTTTGATGGAACCGGAGGTCTGTATTCGCAGTTTAGCAGCGGTGCAGTGACGTCGATGTCGTCCTCATGGGCTGACCCTTCTGCGGTGCGTACTTTCGGAGGCGATTCAGATCTGAGTACTTATAACCTGTCGCTACCCGAGGTGGTGGCGGCACCGGTTTATATTATTGAACGGATGGACTCACTGGCTCCGACGTCAAGCGTCGAGGCAGGGCAGGCTCAGGATACGGTGATCTATTATCGGATTACGACGCGAGCCGTGGGAAGTACCGATACCGCTAGAGTGATCTTGCAAACGGTCTATAGGCGTTAATGAGCCAAACGGTTCAAGGGGGAATTATGAAAACGGTAATGAATCGTACGATGTGGCTGACGGCGCTGTTCGCTGCACAGATCTTTACGGCCGCGACAGCGGGAAACGTTTCCCAGACACCACTATTCCTGACGGCGTCGGCGCAGCCGAATATTATGCTGCTAGTGGACAGCTCCGGATCGATGAGCAACATCGTGCCGGAATCTAACTTCAATACAGCGGATCCTTATGATTGTGCTGCGTCTCTAAGAATACCCCCTACATCTGACTTGGTAATTCGTATTAATGGCGACGGTATCCCCTACTTTAATATTGGTAATACGAATATCGAGTGGGTTAATGATCTGACGCCAGAAGATATCGATCCTGCGCCGACGCCTGCTATCGGTCTGGCAGGTGCGGAAATTGGGTGTTTTGACCCAGCAGGTAATTACTCAGCCAGCCTGAATGCTAATGCGGGTGGTGAGCCGACCGGTTACATTCCCGCCTTGTATTCTGGCAAGTATTTGAACTGGTACTTTGGTTCCGACAATAATGGAGAGAACTACACTAGTGCCTCAGCATCATCCGATTGGGGTGATAGTACTGTTGAGAAAAAACCTGGTACATCCTCGCGAATGGAAATTGCCCAGACTGTGGCTAAGTCTCTTATCGATTCTTTATCAAAAACTAATGTTGGTTTGGCTAAATACAATAGTAATGCTGGTGCCTCTATAGAAATCAGTGTTATGGATGTTGATACCGCTAAAGTTGAATTGAAGATGGCGATCGACCTTATCAGCGCTGGTGGAAACACGCCGCTGGCGGAAGCTCTGTACCAGGTTGGACACTATTTCGTAGGGGAGGCAGGTAGCCAAAATCCCCGTCATAACAGTAGCCAGAGCTGCACAGTTAACGGCTACTACGATGGCCCTCTGGTTTTGCATCCTGCATCGAATACACCTACTGAAATTGCACAAAGCACATTATTCACGACTTCTGCTAGCTATGCCGCTGGGCAGTCTCAGGAATCGCCTATCTGCCACTCCTGCCAAAAGAACTTTGTAATCTTGCTGACAGATGGCCGTCCCAAAGGAGATGCGGATATGCCGGATACCGGCTTACGTGATTACGATGGTGATTGTGCAAGCGGCTGTGGTGACTTTGATCAGAAAACTGATCGCAGTTATGAATCGGCCACCACTAGTAGCGACTATTTGGATGACGTAGCTCAAGCACTCTATGAGATGGACTTGCGTCCCGATATAGACGCACTTGATGGTAGTGAAGTTACTAATAATGTGGTCACTTACACCATCGGATTTGCCGATGATCAGGTTCTAAATGATCCGTTGATGCAGGATACCGCCGATCAAGGTGGCGGTCTGTTCCTGCAAGCTAAAGACTCAGCTGCGCTTGTTGACGCCTTGACAGATGCCGTCAACGATATCAAAGCGCAGTTATCGTCAGCCACCGCAGTGACCACCAGTTCGACCCGGTTAAACACCTCTACCATCGCCTTCCAAGCCCTATTTAACAGCGCCGATTGGAGTGGTGAGTTGGTGGCTATGCCAATCTCGGGTGATGGTGTGGTTTCATCCGCCGTCTGGAGTACCTCTGATTCGGGTAATATTCCGGCGCACGGTAGTCGTAATATCTATAGCTATAATCCTGCTAGCAGTGCGTCCAGTTCGTATGCATATACTGAGGCTAATCTAACAACCATTCAGGCGGTGGCCTCGGCTGCCGGTGGCTCCCAGCCGACGGTGGATCAGGTCAGCTACATCCGCGGTAAGCGGGATCGAGAATCCAGCTCAGATTTTCGGGTGCGTTCGTCGCTGCTGGGTGATGTGATCAATTCTGATCCGTTGTTTGTGGGTAAGCCGACCTTTGGCTATCAACGCTTGGGCACTCTTGATGCGGGCGGAAACAGCTATGACGACTACCTGGCTGCCCATAAATTGCGTGATAATTTACTATTTGTTGGCGCCAACGACGGCATGTTACACGCGTTTGACTTTTCCTATACCAATGGCTCAGCAAGGGGAAGGGAGCAATTTGCCTATATTCCGGCAGCGGTGACAGGTAATCTAGCGCGCCTTTCAGATCAGAATTACAATCAGAACCACCTTTATTTTGTCGATGGCTCGACGACGTTCGGCGATGCATATATCTATCCCGGCAACACCTCACCGTTAGAAAGCGGCTGGGCAACGGTATTGGTGGGCACCACCGGCGCCGGAGGTAAAGGCGTTTATGCGTTGGATATCTCGCAGCGTGCGGCCTTTGCAACCACTAATGTGATCTGGGATATCAGTCCAGAAAATGCGACCAGCAGTTTGTGGAAGTTTAGCAACCAGTCGGATGTCAGTGATTTTAGTGACCTGGGTTATACCATCGGCCAGGCTAGTATTGCGCGGTTCAATGATGACGGTTACTACGCGGTATTTGGAAATGGCTATAACAGCGGTACGGGTAAATCGGTGATCTATCTGGTTAGCTTGACTAAGAATAATGATGGTACCTTTGATGTATTTGGCTTCGATACAGGGGAGACAACGTCCAGCGGTATGAGCTCACCACTGGTAGTCGATACCGATAACGACCGTATTACCGATGCGATCTATGCCGGTGACCTAGAAGGCAATCTCTGGAAAATTGATGTCTCCGGTAATAACTGGGGCTTTGGCTATGGCACCGCGAATGACCCAGGTCCTTTCTTTATCGCTCAAGACGCCTCTGGTGCACACCAGTCAATCACCGCCAAGCCGCAGGTGTTCCTGCACGAGGATGGTGGCTCGATGGTGCTGTTTGGTACCGGTAAGTACTTCGAGGACAATGATACGGATGTCAGCTCGCCACAGTTACAGACCTTTTATGCGGTTCGTGACCATGGCGCGATCGTTAGTCGAAGCGAGTTGGTGGCACAACAGATTGTGGCAGAAGGCACCTTTGTTCTAGGCAACGGCAGTCTCAGTGAATTCGGTGTCCGAGCGACCAGTAATAACCCAGTAACCTATCCGGCCGACAAGGGTTGGTATATGGATCTGGGGCTTTACAACGGCAGCAGTACAGCCAAGACCGGTGAACGGGTGGTCAATAGTGCTATTTTGCGCGATGATCGGGTGATCTTTACCACGCTGATTCCATCGGCCGATCCGTGCGCCTTCGGTGGTTCCAGTTGGTTAATGGAGCTGAACTCGCTGACGGGTGCGCGCCTGGAGAGTTCACCGTTCGATCTGAATGATGACGGCTATTTCGATTCTGAAGACTTTATCACTACCCTAGATACCAACCAAGATACTGTTATCGATTCCGATGATGCTCTGTCGGTCTCGGGTATCAGCCAGACAACGCTAGGCCTTTTTGACAATCCAGCGATTGTTGAAGATGGCACCAAGGAGCTAAAGATCATGGGCGGCTCCAGCGGTAATATCACCACGGTTAAAGAGTCAAAGAGCGGTGGTAGCGGCCGCCAATCCTGGCAGCAGTTACAGTAAATATTAAGGGTTGGAGTGAAGATGCGGGTGAGCGAGCGGGTGAATCACAGGGTAAATGTTCCAATGAAGCAACAAGGCTTTTCCCTGATGGAATTGATGATCGTGGTGGCGATAATCGGCATTATCGCGTCTATCGCCTACCCCTCCTATGTCCAGTACGTGGAGAAATCGCGCCGTGCCGATGGCATGGGGGCGCTGGTGTCTTTTGCCGGGGCGATGGAGCGGCACTTCACGGTGAGTAGTACTTATTGCGGAGCAACTACGAGCCCTGTCGATACGACTGATTGTACTACTGGTGCACCGACGATTTTTCCAGCGCAGGCTCCGCTGGACGGTGGTGATGTTTTTTATGAGTTAACGGTATCTGCGTTGAGCGAAACCACCTTTGTGTTAACCGCCACAGCGTCCAATGCCCAGGTAAGCGATAGCTGTGGCAATCTTACCCTGGCCCATACCGGCGCGCGCGATAACACCGGTACTGCAACGTCCTGCTGGCCCTGATTATCCGTTGCCGTATTTCTGGCTAGCGGGAACACTCGCTCAGATCAGAACAGCCACTCCCCGGCGGTTTCGGTGACCACCGCCACCGCCGGGTGGCAGGTGCGCCGTTTGATGGAGAGCGCATAGAACTGCTGGCGGACGGTTTCGGTGCGTCCTATGGCGACCACGCCATACTGTTTCTCTACCTCCCGCTCGATGGGAGTGGGGGCGGTGAAAATCCCGGCATCTGCCTGACCAAACGCTTTCATCAGCGCGCTATCGTCGAATTCGCCGACGATTCTGGGGACGATCCGCTGCCCTTCAAACCATTGCAGCAACTGCCGGTTCACGGCCGCCGTCCGTCCTGAAAGCAGCAGTGGCTGGTCGTTAAGGTTCTGTGGGAAATCCCCATCTAACTGTCGCGCTCGTCGCGGATGGGCAAAAAAGCTGATGCCACAGTCACCCAGGCGGTGGCTAAAACCGCGCACGCTGCTACTTGCCGGTATGGGGGCCGCTGAGATAAGCAGATCGATGCGATGCAAAGCCAGCTCGGCTAACAGCGTTTCTACGGCTCCCTCTCTGCAGTGAATGCGCACGGCTTCGGGTAACTGCAGGGCGGGCGCCAGAATTCGATACGCGATCGATTTGGGGATAAGATCAACAACCCCGACGTTGAATAACAACGTCGGCTGCGCAATGGGCTGACGGACCATCTCCACCAGTTCGCTCCCCAGAGAAAAGATGTCATCGGCGTAGCGCTGCACCAGGCGCCCGGTTTCGGTTAATTCGAGGTTGCGACCGACGCGAGTGAACAGCGGTTTGCCCAGCTCTTTTTCCAGCAGGCTGATCTGACCGCTGATCGTTTGCGGGGTAATGTGCAGCCGCTCACTGGCCTGGGTGACGCTACCCTCCTTGGCTACCATCCAAAAGTAACGCAAATGCTTGTAATTCATTAGCAAGGCTCTCGATTCGGAAAATACGAACTATGGGCCAACATTATTCGACTTTTGCCGCGGTGACAAACAGAGATACCCTGCGCACCGAGCATGAACACCCGAAGATGCTGCTGTGATCGACCCTGCGCTTCATATGTGCTTCAAGAGTGCTGCAAACAGTCGGGTGCCATCTGAGCTAGGCTTAACCGGGACAGATCGGTTTTCAACCTGTTTCCAGTCTTCGTGGGTGCAGTAAGTAGTCATAATTAAAGGAACGGTGATGGCAGGTTCAAGTAAACAGCTGAGTCTTTTTAAACGCTCGGGAGAGGAGTTTAATGCGCCTTGGGAGCGCTCTTTTGACCGGGTGCTAACACCTTTAGATCAGTTTATTCGCCGCCAGACAACCAGCGGCATGCTGCTGATGCTCTGTGCGGTAATTGCGCTGATTATCGCCAACAGCCCCTGGTCCGAGGCATACCAACATCTGATTCATACCCCCATATCCATCGGTGTGGGGGGCTGGGAATTAGAGAAGTCGCTGCAACACTGGGTCAACGACGGTTTGATGGCCCTGTTCTTTTTTATCGTCGGTCTGGAACTCAAGCGTGAGGTGCTCGTGGGTGAGCTGGCCAATCTTCGGCTCGCGGCACTGCCTATCGCGGCCGCCATAGGCGGCATGCTGGTTCCCGCATTTGTGTTCGTCACTTTCAGTACCGATGATACCTCCCTGCGCGGGTGGGGGATCCCGATGGCGACCGACATTGCCTTTGCGATAGGTGTGCTGGTGTTGCTGGGGGACCGCATCCCTAAAGCGCTGATCACCTTCCTGATCGCCCTGGCCATTGCCGACGATCTGGGCGCGGTGCTGGTGATCGCGCTGTTTTACACCGAACAGATCAACATGTACGCACTGGCCTGGGCGATCGGTTTATTTGGCGTCCTGATCGCATTTAACCGGGGCGGTGTACGCAATTCGCTGCCCTATTTTCTGGTGGCGATACTGCTATGGATGGCGATGCTCACATCTGGGATACACGCTACCGTCGCAGGTGTCTTGACCGCCTTTACTATCCCTGCCTTTCCTAAATACGACCCGATGCGCTTCTCGACCTCGGTGCGCGAGATGCTGAGCCGGTTTGATAAGGCTCATAGCCGGGATGCCAATATACTCACCAACGACGAGTTGCGTAGTCTGACCGCGTCTCTTGAAGAGGGGATCTCCAAGGTGCAGGCGCCGCTGCAGCGACTGGAGCATCAATTTCATCTGCCGGTGGCACTGTTGGTGATCCCGATCTTCGCCCTGGTTAACGCTGGCGTGCCCTTGGGAATCGCCACCCTGGCAGAGGCGTTTCAGCATCCGGTAACCCAGGGCGTTATCGCGGGGCTGCTGGTGGGTAAGTTTATCGGTATCTTCGGCTTCAGTTGGCTCGCCATTAAACTCGGTGTCGGGGTCCTGCCCGAAGGTACTCGGTTAGCTCACATTGGCGGAGTTGCCTTGCTCGGTGGAATCGGATTTACGATGGCGATCTTTATCGGTGATCTGGCCTATTTGCATCATCCGGAATTGAAGGTCTTCGCCAAGACCGGCGTGCTTATTGCGTCGATACTGGCAGGAGCACTGGGTTGTACTTGGTTGTGGTGGTGCGCGCGGCAAGATGCCTCAATTAAGGGTCGGCGCGAAGAATAAGCCATTGGATTAAGAGACTAGGGAAGTAAATAATGGATCCACTTTGGATTTTAGTCGCATTCGGCATGGGTTTTTTGGCGCAGCAACTGCGACTGCCGCCGTTGGTCGGATTTTTAGGAGCGGGTTTCGCCCTGCATGCGCTGGGGGCCGAGGGTGGTCCGCTGCTGCAGCAGCTAGCCGATCTGGGGGTGACCCTGTTGCTGTTTACGATCGGGCTTAAGTTACGCCCACGTAGCCTTCTCGCTGCCGAGGTTTGGGGCAGTGCCAGCGTCCATATGTTGCTCAGTGTGTTGCTGGCGGCTGGGTTGCTGATCAGCCTGGGGGCGGCGGGGTTGGCATCGTTCGCCCTGTTGGATTGGCGTGCAGCGGCGGTGATTGGTTTCGCCCTTAGTTTTAGCAGTACGGTTTTCGCAATAAAAATTCTCGAAGAACGAGCCGAGCTGAAAAGTCGTCACGGTCAGGTTGCGATCGGGATACTGATTATTCAAGATATCTTTGCCGTCGTATTTCTGACCCTGGCTACGGATAAAACCCCTTCCCTGTGGGCCGTTGCGCTGCTGGGATTACCCTTGATCAGGCCTCTACTTAACAGGCTTTTGGTTCGCAGCGGTCACGGTGAGGTGCAGGTGCTTTACGGCCTGGTGGTGGCCGTTAGTGCCAGCGCACTGTTCGAGCTTGTGGGGATGAAAGGGGATCTTGGCGCGTTAGTTATAGGCGTGTTACTTAGCAGCCAGCCAAAGTCCACCGAGCTGGCACGTTCACTCTTAAGCTTCAAAGATCTGTTGCTGTTAGGATTTTTTCTCTCAATCGGGATCAACGCCCTGCCGAGCTGGGCAGACGTGGCCATAGCCTCAGCGTTAGTCCTGTTGCTGCCACTTAAAACATTGCTGTTCCATCTCTTGTTGGCGGGCTTTAGGCTCCGGGCGCGTACGGCATTCCTCAGCGCCCTGAGTCTGGCCAATTACAGCGAGTTCGGTTTGATTGTCGCCGCAGTTGGCGTGTCTGCTGGCTGGATCGGCCCGCAGTGGCTGATGATCATGGCGGTGGCGCTTGCGATCAGTTTCGTATTCGCTGCCGTTCTTAATGCAAACGCCCATAATTTATATGCGTATGCCGAGGGTTACATACGGCCTAAGCAAGTGCGAGCTTTGCGAGCCGGAGATGAGCCGGTCGATCTGGGTGGTGCAGAGATTTTAGTGATGGGAATGGGCCGGGTAGGCAGCGGTGGTTACGATGCGATGCGCGAAGTCTATGCTGATCGGGTGCGGGGTATCGATTCGGACGCGGTTCAGGTTGCCCGGCACCAGCAAGCGGGCCGTAATGTGATCTTGGGGGATGCCGAAGATGCCGATTTCTGGGATGGAGTGGATGCTGCCAATCTGCGTTTGGTGATGCTGGCCATGCCTACCTTGGGGGATATGCTGCAAACCGTGACCCGATTGCGGGCCGTTGGCTATCAAGGGCCTATTGCTGCGGTCGCAAAACACGAAGATGAACTCAAGCAGTTGGAGGCGGTTGGGGTACGGGCGGCCTTTAATTTCTATGCCGAGGCGGGTGCCGGATTTGCCGCTCATGTGCTGAAACAGTTACCGCTGGACCATGATGCGCAAACGGAGGCTGTCGAGGTTCTTGCCAAAGGCGCATCAGAAAAGAGGGCGCCCACAAAGGCCGCGTTTGAATCTACGGTTTCTTAAGCCGTTTTGGAATCTAAACCGCTTACGCCTTTAAGCGCTTGCTCGTCTAACTGAGCCGAGAGCGCTGTCCACCGGTACGTTGAGCG
>JBALTG010000067.1:0-24157 GCA_036964625.1 Motiliproteus sp. | reverse complement strand
ACGAGAACCAGCGTTAGGCGCGTGCCGGTATGTACGCAGGGAAGAGCCGTCAACCCAGGATTGAGAGATAGCGGCCATGATCTGCTCACGGTTACCCCCCATCATCTTAGTAACAACAGCGGTAGACGCCAGACGAACCAGCAGTACATGGCACAGACCAACACGATTGAAGGAGTTGTCCAACGCCATCACGCCTTGGATCTCATGAGCCTGGATCATTCCTTCCAACACATCGCGCATGGTCAGAGGCGCTTTAGCGTTGACGACACGAAGCTGAGACAGGTAGTCGGCAACAGCCAGGATGCCACCTAGGTTATCGGACGGGTGCCCCCACTCTGCAGCCAGCCAAGTGTCGTTGAAGTCCAACCAACGAACCATACAACCGATATCCCAAGCTGCTTTAACGGGATCCAGGCGGTAAGGGGTACCCGGTACGCGGGCACCGTTAGGTACCACCGTACCTTCAACGATGGGGCCTAGGTGCTTGGTACACTCAGGGAAACGCAGGGCCAGTAAGCCACAGCCCAACGTGTCCATCAGGCAGTTGCGGGCAGTATCTAGGGCTTCACTGGACTCGATTTTAAAGTTCAGAACGTAATCAGCGATATCTTGAATTTCTTGATCGTAATCAGGCCGATCATTGAGGTCGGAAGTCACGTTCATTGAACTTCACCTATCTATTAAAGAGTACGTTAAACCACCACAGGGTATTCAACAGTCGATACCCGCGGCTTGCGTACAGGTTGCTATTAGTATTCGATGCGTCAGCATCTGCCCAAAGGTGTATGCAACCCGCCAGTCAGACGGGAACAAATCAAAATTGATGTACATAGCTTAGTCCAGGATACCCATGCGGTGGGGTGCCGACGTCTGGAATAAAGCCTTGCTTTACAATGGGGCGTCGAACGACGAGAAACTTTCCAAGCCTCTCGGAGGCTACATGTCGTGGTCATTGAACCTCTGCGACAAGCCGACTGCGTCCATTTAGCTAAAATAGTAAGAGTCCGATTAACCGAATCACAGAGTCAAAGTCATGGGAACCGTAACGAATATTACCCGGGTTAAATTTTCCGTTGGTGAATTGGTCCACCATCGGCTTTTCGACTATCGTGGCGTCATTGTCGATGTGGATCAGAATTTTCAAGCGACAGAAGAATGGTACGAAGCAGTCGCAAAGTCTCGCCCGCCGAAAAACAGGCCTTGGTATCATGTGCTAGTTCATCAGAGCGATCATTCCACGTATGTGGCTGAACAAAATTTGCAGCCTGATGATGGCGTTGCACCCATCAAGCCCCCATGCTGGAACACTTCTTTTCCAAATTCGATAACGGGAGCTATGTTCGCAATGAACCGGTTAACTAACTTAGCGACTCTCTCTTAATAAGTCACCCAGGGTGCGCTGGCAAATGGAGCCTGCTCCCCCCCAGTTACAACAGATAAAGCCATCAACGGCATCCGGTCAATCGCCCCTAAAATCTGCCGAAGTTGCGTGGAACTGCTTGATTTTCAGGGACTCGAATTTGTCTTCGCCCAATGTGACGCATCCTTGCGTCTCCTATTAACCCGCCGGGTTACTATAGCTGCAACGGCCTCAACCGGCCGGATCTCCAAACGACAACAGGTGACCCAGTTCTCGCTCCTTCAGGGCCGAGGTCAACAACGCGCGAATTTTTTTCTCGTGATCCAGCAACAAGGCCTGTTGCAACCATTGTCGTGCCTCGCCCCGTTTCAGGTTGCGAATCAGCAATTTTATTTTGGGCAGGTTGAAAGAACTCATGCTCAACTCCTTCATTCCCATACCCAGCAGCAGCACAACCGCCAGCGGATCGGAGGCCATTTCACCACATAGGCAGACCTGCAACTTGAGTCGTTTGGCTTGCTCCAACAGCGAGACCAGCGTGTGCAGTACTGCCGGGTGCAGATGATCGAAGCGGGAAGAGACCCGGGCGTTATTGCGGTCCAGTGCTAACAGGTATTGCGACAGGTCGTTGGAGCCGATGGAGATAAAGTCAATATGGGGGGCGAAGAACTGCAGTAGCGGAATCGCTGCGGGCACCTCGACCATAATGCCCAGCTTGGGACGGTTTAAGGCGAGCCCTTGCTGTTGTAACTGTTCCATGGCGATATCGAGCAACATCAGGGTATCGGTGACCTCATCGACCCGACTCACCATCGGCAGCAAGATCTGTAGATTGCTACAGCCAGCACTGGCGCGAATCATCGCTCTCAATTGCGTCATGAATATCGGCCGATTATCGAGCGAGAAGCGTATTCCACGCCAGCCGAGCCCGGGGTTCTCTTCCTGAAACGGAAAATAGGGCAAGGGTTTGTCCCCGCCGATATCCAGTGTACGGATGGTGACGGGGCGTGGGTAATAGCTTTCGAGCAGGTGGCGGTAGTTTTGATACTGCTCCTCTTCGCTGGGAAAGTTAGGGTGCACCATGAAGGGAAATTCGGATCGGTACAGGCCCACCCCTTCAGCACCGCGCGCCAACCCCGCATCAATGTCCGCCTGCAGACTGATATTGGCCAACAGTCGAACCTGAAAGCCATCGAGGGTTTCTGCGGGTTGATCGATGACGGCCTGGAACTGCTGTTCGTTGCTCCGCTGATGGAGGATAACCTGTTGTATTTCCTTCAGTAGCAGCGGGCTTGGATTGAGATCAATAAAACCGCGGTGACCATCGACCGCCACCGCCGCCCCTTCCTTCAGCCCGGTAATCGTGCCGGTTCCCATGACCGCAGGAATACCCAGACCACAGGCCAACAGTGCCGTATGTGATAAAGCAGACCCCTGCATACAAATGATGCCCGCCAGTTGCTCTGGAGCATATTGGGCAATGTCCGTAATACCAATCAGCTCCCCCGTCAGCACGATATCAGTGCTGTCGGCAGGCAGACTGGCACAAGCACCCAGCAAGGCGTTGGACAACTTACAACCGAGATGACGCACGTCTTCAGCCCGGGCTCGGAAATAGGGATCAAGCATGTTTTCAAACGTCTGGGCACAGGCTTCGACACAGCCGCTGAGCGCGCTGCTGGCAGATTCTCCGTTACGGATCCGTTGTTCGGGGGCGCTGGTCAGTTCCTCACTAACGAGCATCAACTTATAAAAATCGAACACCTCAAGCACCTCATCGGCGACCAAAGATTGCAACCGCTGATGCGCATCCGTGAGCTCCTCCAGAGTCTGGGCAACCGCAGCATGAAACCGACTCAGCTCCCCTTCCGGCTCGGTTAGCATCGGGTTGTCGATCGCGCTGACACGGATAGCCGAATCGATGATATGGAGTTGCCCGACGGCAACCCCAGGCGCGCCTTTGATGCCGTTGATACGCCGAGGTATCTTTGAGTCTGCAGTTCGAGGTGTCGGTGCCTGGGTCCAGGCCAACAGACTGCCAGCGAGCTGAGCCGAAACCGTCACCAAGAACGCTTCGTCTTCATAGCTAAACCGACGCGGCGGAGCGTCTTGCAGCACCAGCACACCCAGTGTATCCCCCATGTAGACAATGGGAACACCGAGAAAAGCCTCGAAGGCTTGCTCACCACTTTCAGGAAAATATTGGTACTCGGGATGACGGCTGGCGTGATCCAGCACCAGGGACAGCTGGCTTGATGCGATGGTACCGACCAGTCCCTTGTCGATCGGCAATTGCAGTCGACCCGCGACCTCGGGGTTGAGACCGATGGTAGAAATGAGCCGTAGCTGTTGCTGCTGAGAATCCACAAGATAGAGGCTGCAGACCGCAACCTGGACAGCCTGATGCACGTGTCTGACAATGCAGTCGACCTGGTCTTCCAAGTCTAGCGCACGCGAGGCGTCCACCACAATTTGGCGCAATAGCTCAAGCGACGGAGGGGAAGGAATGTTCATCATTTTCGCCAGTAACCTTTGCTAATTATACCTCTTACTAGCGGCTCAGGTTAAGTGCGAACGATGCCATACTGCGTCTGCAGTCCTTTTAGCGTAATCAGATCCCCGCCCCTTCCCGGTATTGATAGAGGGAAATAGGAATTGTTTTATGCGTCGCAAGATCCTGCGTATCCACATAATCAGCGAATCCTGCGGCGAGTCATGGCTTCTCAATAACACGGTGCTCTCCTCCTCTAGCTAATTTTAGCCGAAGGAGCATCATTCACAGCTGAGAAATTCAGCGCGGTCGCCTGAAGCATGGTCCGATGCCTCTCGAACTGTTGCGAACATAGCTACTCAGATATGACTCTGAAGCCTGAACGGCAAAGGGACGCTGACGGTTTGAGCCCACTCGACAGCGTTAATCCCGCGCTGCCAACCAGAGCCCGAGCGAGCCGGGAAGAAGTTCATCACGCAGTGCTCTTGCTGACCTGTACCCTCGGTTTCCCCTCGGGGATGGCGGCCTTAAGCGGGGTGGATGTTAGCCTAGGCCCGTCGTAACAGCCGTTAATAACCCACCAATTCCACAAACCCCAGCCCTGGGTGGCTGCCGCTGATGACCACGGCACCCTCCCAGTAGCTGAGTGAATGACGCATCTCCTGATCGGCCAGCCGCGGCACGATTTCAACATCCAGCGACTCGCTCGGAATGCGTAGCCGCCAACGGGCGGGATAGTGCGTGCCGTTGGGACTACGCCAATGCGCCAGTACGGTTAAATCGATCTGATCGGGGGACAATTGTCGCGGCTTGCCGTCCCGATCAATGAGCACACTTTGCCGGTTTTGCGGGTGCCCCGGCTTGGCTCTAATATGATACAGCATCAGTTCGCGACCATCGTCGAGCTGCAGTGCCAGCCAATCCCAGCCGGTCTGGTAGTCGGCCAGCACGCTGCTGCTCCACTCGTGATCATACCAACCCTGGCCGTTGACCTGATGAGGCTTGCCGTCCCAACGTAACTGGCCGCTGACCTGTAATCTCGGGTAAGAGTAATAGTACGAGGCGTTACCCGGCTCGGCGCTTTTTTGACTGAGCCCCGCCTCGCCTTGCAGCACCCGTGCCTTGGTTGCCGAGAGCGACAGCTCAAGCTGGATCTGCTGCTCGGCGCTGGCCGCCGTCAGGCGTAACGGCAACAGGCTGCTGTCGGTCGTTGCCGCCAGTTGCCAATCCTCCAGCCAGATCCGCAGCGGAGCGGCACTGGTACCCGCAAGCCCTGGGCCTGCGCGACTGAAACGTTCGACCGAGCGATGCTGTTGATGATTGATATCCACCACCGCCAAGTGTCCCATGTAGAGCTGCGGAATCAGCCAGGGGTTGAGGGGTTGTTGGTCATCACTGGGACGCAACGCCTGCCGAAAAATGGTCAGCTGAAAAGCGAACGGCTGGCCCGCGGTATCGACCACATTGCCGGTCACGTACCACCATTCGCTTCGGTACCTAAGGTGGGCTTGATGGTCGGTGGGAAAGTCGAAGGGACGGATGCTATCCGCGCGTTGAAATCCCGGATCAATGGCTCCACGGCCACCCAGCAACTGCTGGATCTGCAGCGGTGCAGGCCCTGGCGGCGCCTCGCCCGGTGAGTCGTCCCGGATGCCGACGGCAAACAAACCTAAGCCAATCAGCAGACAACTCGACAGCAGCAGATATTTAGCCAAGTGTCTCTCCTATTCGGTCCGGGGTCGATGGGTGTAGCGACCAAAGCGCCAAGCCGGCCACAGGCTGGCCAGCAGCGCCGCGCTGACCGAGAGCAACAACCCAGACAGCGCCGCGCTGATGCTGGGTTGGTAACTCATGCTCCAGCCAAACGCGCGCAGATGAATCACCTCGATCAGTAGCCAGGCCAGCAGATGGCCGGTGGGGATGGCTATGAGGCCTGCCAAAAGCCCCAGCAGTGCGCTCTGATAGAGTAAAAGCTTAGCCCGCTCGAAAGCAGTCAATCCCAGTGATCGCAAGATATGGAGCTCGTTCTGACGCTCGAGTTGCAGCGCCATCAGCGCCCCCAGAATACCGATAAAAGCCACCCCTAATGCCAGCAGACGCAGTACGTCGGTGATCAGGAAGGTGCGTTCAAACACCGCCAGTGATCGCTGCAGCAGTCGCGCTCCTGGTCTTACATCCAAGGGCTGTTGTTGACCCGACTGTTGTTCAGGATGCGCTAGGCCAACGTGTTGTTGAATCTCGGCGATGACACGATCCACGTCGGCTGGGCGGTGCAGGTAAACGGCCATCCCGGTCGCCCGGCTATCACCCCAGTAGGTTTCAAATCGCGCCTCGGGGATCAGAATTCGGCCGTTATCGCTGCCGTAATCTTGGTAGATCCCGGCAATTTTGAATGGCTGCAGGCCCGAACCGGTTTGCAGCTCGACGCTGTCGCCGGTTTGTAGTCGCCAATGGTTTGCCAGCGGTTCGCTGATCAGGATCTGATCCCGGCCCTGCAACCGCTTCCAGATTATTGCCGGACGCTCTGCGGTGAACCGATAGCCGCGCTGCATCGCCTCGGGTAGATTACTGGAGACGATCTCGACCCGCCGGCCGTTGAGGGTGGTGGCACTGCGTTTGACGGTGGCCAGGGTCTCCACCGCAGGGTGGTTACGGGCGTAGGCGATCAACTCAGGCGGCAGCGCCCTGGCACTGCCCGGCAGTGGCTGATGCCGTCGGATATAGATGTCCGCACTCAGCCGTTGTTGCAACCACCCTTCGAGGGAGGCACGGAAACTGTCGATCATCACCGTCATGCCGATCGTAGCCGCTACCGCGATCATCAGTGCCATCACCGCCACGCCGGTGCGGCTCAGGCTGCGGCCACAGTCGCGCAGCGCCATACGCACCAGCGGCAGCCGGAGCTGTTGGGGATAAAGAACGGACGCCGACAGCGCCTGGGTGATTGCAGCCACCAGCATCGGGGTTATCAGGGCAATCCCCAGCAACAGACAGGCGATGGCGATAAAGCCACCGATCAGGCCGCTGTCGCGCCAGAGGGACAGCAGCGCCGAGCAGCCGAGTAGCCCGCCGGCAAGATAGCAGTGATAGCTCCGGCTACGTGCTGCATCGATCTCCTGCCGATAGCGCAGCTGCGACTGTCGGGGAGTGATCCGTGACAGCTGCCGGATGGGCTGCCAGCTCGCCAGCAGACAGCCGCCGATGCCGATCATAAAAGACTTCAACAGTGTCGGCATGCTGATAAAGAGGCGGTTGATCGGGTTACTCAGATAAAGATCATCGAGGGTTTGCACCACCAGACCAAACAGCAACTGCGCCAACCCGATGCCCATTAACACACCCAGTAGCGATCCAATCGTCGCGATGGCCAGGATCTCCCAGAGTATCGCGCGTCGCAGTTCAGCCGCGGTCACGCCCAGCGCCCGCAACTGGGCAAACACCGGCTGCCGTTGAATCAGGGAGAAATGACAGCTGTTGTAAACCAGCAACAAGCCGACCACCAGCGCCAGCAAACTGAGCGCGCTAAGGTTCAGATGGAACGAATCGGTCAGACCGGCGGTTGCCTGTCGCTGCTGTTGCGCGGTTTGCAATTGATACGCCTTGGGCAACCAGGCGCGAAGTCGGGATTGTTGCTGGCGATCCAGCTCGATCAGATTGATCTGGGTCAGATGGCCAGCCAAGCCCAGTAATTGCTGCGCCTGGCCGATATCCATGAGCAGCAGGTTGTTGCTGCGCGGATCGTCCCCCTGCAGCAATGACAAGACCTGTACCGATTGGCGGCCTGTTGCTGTGATTAGCGGAATACGATCGCCAACCCCGACCCCCAAGCGCCGTGCCGTGCGTGTATCCAGAACCACGCCCCCTGCAGCCATCATCAGTTGCATCAGCCCCAGCGGCGGATTCAATCGGCCCCGATCAAGCCCCCTACTTAATGGCTCAGCAGCCAACGGGTCGCCAACCAAGGGGTCGAAACCGATCACCCGTAGCACCACCCCCTGGCCCAGATCATCTTTGACAAACGCGCTGACAAGGGGGGTAGCAGCCGATAGCGCCAGCTCGGTTCGAAGCTGGCGATAGAGCGCTTCTGGTAGCGGTGATTGCCCCTTGATCTGATGACTGGTGCGGCCAAGCAACTGCGCATTGGCCAATCGAAAGCTGTCTCGGGCACTCTGATTGACCAGATCGACCGCACCGACCACCGCCACCCCGATCAGTATCCCCAGCAACAGCAACAACAGCTGCCAGGGGTGGCGTTGATAATGGCGCCAGCTGCTCAGAAGGCCCGGTGACAACATCCGCCTACGCCTCCACCAGCAGACCCTGATCGAGCCGCAACAGCCGGTTGGCCCTGGCGGTGATCTGCGGGTTGTGGGTCACCAGCACCAGGCTCTGGCCGAACTCACGCACCTGTTCCAGCAACAACTGCATGACCACCGTGGCCGAAGCCAGATCGAGACTACCGGTGGGCTCATCGGCCAACAGCAGCTTGGGCCGATGGGTCAGCGCCCGGCAGATCGCCACCCGTTGCTGCTCGCCACCGGAGAGTTGCTCGGGAAACAGATGTTTGTGCTGCTCGATGCCCAGCCGCTGCATCTGCAGCAACGCCCGTGGACGCTCGTCCATGCGGCCGTTGAGTTGCAGCGGTAACAGAATGTTCTCCAGCACCGTCAGGGTCGGAATCAGGTTGAAAAACTGATAGATGGTACCGATATGCTGGCGCCGGAACAGCGTCCTCTGGCGCTCGTTCAATGCGCTGATAGAAGTGCCATCGATCTCAATAGCGCCCGCGTCGGCCGCGTCGATGCCCGCAATCAAGTTTAACAGGGTCGATTTACCCGACCCGCTGGGACCGAGCAACATCAGGATTTCGCCCTCGCGCATGTCGAGTTCGAGGCCTTGTAAAATGGGCACTACAACCTGCCCGTTGCGGTAACTCTTGTACAGATGACGTAGACGGAGAATCGACATGGTATCGCTGCGTTCAGAACAATTTTTGTATAGGTCAAGCTTAGCCCGCAGCGGCCAGGTTGGCGTATACCCGGGCCAGACTCAGGGCGATAATGTCGGTCGTGGTTGCGCTAACGGCTAAACTGTAGCTGAAAGGCTGTAATAAGACCCCTGTGAACAGGTCAAGGCCCAGAAAAAACTAACGACCACTACCGAAGGTCCTATACCAAGTCCGAGGTCTACGATGAGCGATACTCACTTCAGGATCGAATCCGACAGCATGGGTGACATTGAGGTGCCTGCCCACGCCCTGTATGGCGCCCAGACCCAACGGGCGGTAGACAATTTCCCGCTCAGCGGCATCTGCCTGCCACGGGCCTTTATTCGGGCACTGGGGTTGGTGAAAGGCGCCTGTGCCGCGGCCAACGCCGAGCTGGGGCTACTAGAACCCAAGCTGGCGACAGCCATCAAGCAGGCGGCAGCGTCCGTCAGCCAGGGCCAATACGACAACCACTTTCCCGTCGATGTATTCCAGACCGGCTCCGGCACCAGCAGCAACATGAATGCCAACGAGGTGATCGCCAGCCTGGCCTCTGCGCAGCTCCATTACCGCGTCCACCCCAACGATCAGGTCAACCTGAGCCAGAGCTCCAACGATGTGATTCCCAGCTGCATCCACCTTGGTGCCGCACTGTTGTTGAATGACCGGCTACTGCCGGCGCTGGATCATCTGGCACGGGTACTGGAAAACCGGATCGGCGAGCTGGCCGGGGTGGTCAAGACCGGCCGCACCCACCTGATGGATGCGCTGCCCGTCACCTACGGCCAGGAGCTGAGCGGCTGGCTGGCTCAGGTACGCCTAAGCCAGCAACGGCTGTACTCGGTGCAACCGCGACTGCATCAGTTGGCCATCGGCGGTACGGCAGTGGGCACCGGAGTCAATGCGCCGGCAGGATTCGCCGACAAAGTCTGTACCGAGCTCGGGCGCCAGACCGGATTGCCGCTGCAGGTGACGGACAACCACTTCGCGGCCCTCAGCAGCCAGGATACTGCCGTGGAGCTGAGCGGCCAGCTGAAGACGTTGGCGGTGGCACTGATCAAGATCTGCAACGACCTGCGCTGGTCCAACAGCGGGCCATTGGCGGGGCTGGCGGAACTGAGCCTGCCAGCACTGCAACCGGGCAGCAGCATCATGCCGGGCAAGGTCAATCCGGTCATCCCTGAGGCGGTGGCGATGGCCTGTAGTCAGGTAATCGGTAATGACAGCGCGATCACCCTGGCCGGCCAGTCCGGAAATTTTCAGCTCAATGTGATGCTGCCACTGGTGGCCCACAATCTGATTCAGAGCCTGGAGCTACTGAGCAACAGCGCGCTGCTGCTGGCCAGCAAGGCGATCCAGGGCTTTGAGGTCAATACCCAACGGATCGATGCAACCCTGGCCCGCAACCCGATCCTGGTCACCGCCCTCAACCCGGTAATCGGTTACGAGCAGGGAGCCGCAATCGCCAAGCAGGCCTACGCCGAAAATCGGCCGGTGCTGGAGGTGGCGCAAGAGGTCACCGGGATGGATGAGGCGCAGCTCAGGGCGCTGCTCGACCCTGTACATCTGACCAAGGGCGGCTGACCAAGGGCGAGAGAAAATTAACAGCCCGTTGGCCGCACGCAGCGCAGCCGCCCCACCACGTCCCTGGCCACTTCGAACGGGAGCTCGGCCTGATGGCGGTAGGCGTCGCGGTTTACAGCAGCGGCTGATGGGCGTCCTGCGCCACTTGGCGGCCGTTATCAATCAGCGCGATGCGCTCAGCGCTCAACACAGTTGACAGCCGGTGAGCGATGATGACCAGGGTCCAACCGACCATCTGCCCCGCCAGTGCTTCCTGCTCCTGCTGCTCGCCGGGCGAGTCTAGGACTCTGACCGCCGGAGAGTCGAACTCCCTTCTCCCCCAAGTCGATGGCGTAACCCGGCTACGGCAGCCAGCATCATCTTTCAAACCTTGTTAGCATTTACCACTCTGCCTGTTACGCGCGGGTTGGTGGGGATTAAATAGTGCCCCTTGAGGACGACGCTTGACACTCCGTATCAGTATTCACAGTGGTATTAGGGAAAGGAAGATACGAGATGAAAGGAGGATGGTTAATGACACTAATTGCGTCCGCTTACGGAAAAAAACCATGTGCAACAGGCAGGTCTAAATATCACTGAAATGTCTGGTTTGGGCGCAGGAGCTGAAGCCGGATGACCTTGCACAAACTTCCACCCTCGGACAGTGATGGCGTCCACTTCCATCATCAGATTGAATTTGGTTCATGCGGGGAGGCTCAAAGCGAGTTGATCTGCTACCTAAGGTTCCTCGAGCCTGATGGCAGCAAAGTCGCAGGTCCTGCCGTTATCGAACGCTCAGAACAGTAAAACGCGTCCGCTTCCATGTTTCTGGCTAGCAAGGGCGGTTGCCGTGGTCACAGACCCCAAGTGGCCCCTTGGGCCGACTTTTGCCACTGCTGGTTTATCGAGGCAATGACCGCTATAGAGAAACCGTCGTTAAGTTGCTGCTACGGACTGGCGGGTCAATCAGACCTGCTTGCTAGGTGGCATGAGCAGGCTCTGTTGGCTGCTAAAAGGGTCATGTTGTCATTGTAAATCCATTACATGTTCTCATGGGTCAGTCGATTGGCCTCAGTATTTTGCAATCTTCTGCTTCAATTTTATCCAGCCTTCCGGTGCAACTTTTACTTGACCCTTTGACTTTGTGGTTGATCTTATGCTGACTTACGGTTCAAGCGACGGTGTGGCAGAGGACGAAGCCCAACGCTGAGGCGGCCTCTTTCACAACCGCTTGGATTAACCCTGTGTCGGGATCCACTCCGGAATGGGTAGCGCGTTCTGACGCAGCGCCGCCGTGAGGGTGTTTAGCAGCAAACAGGCGATGGTCATGGGTCCGACGCCACCCGGTACCGGGGTGATCGCGCTTGCGTTGGCACTGGCACTGGCAAAGTCGACATCACCGACCAGGCGCGGTTTTTCATTGCCCCGTTCGATGCGGTTGATACCGACATCGATCACTACCGCACCGGGCTTGATCCAGCTTGCTTTAACCATCTCCGGCCGACCCACCGCGACAATCAGAATGTCTGCCTTTTGACACTCCTGCTCCAGATCCACGGTGCGCGAGTGGGCGGTCGTGACGGTGCAGTTCTCGTTCAGCAGCAGGGTGCTCATCGGTTTGCCAACGATGTTGGAGCGGCCCAGAACCAGGGCGCGGGAGCCACTGAGATCGCCTAACAGGTCTTTTAGCAGCATCAGGCAGCCCAGCGGTGTACAGGGGATCGTGCCGCTGCCGCCGGTCGAAAACCGGCCCACATTCAGGGGGTGGAAGCCGTCCACATCCTTTTTGGGGTCGATGGCGTTGATGACGGTGTCGGCGTCGATCTGTTCGGGTAGGGGGATCTGTACCAGAATGCCATGGACGCTGTCATCGGCGTTGAGCTTATCGATCAACGCCAGCAGAGCTTGCTCGGAGGTATCTTCGGCTAATTCATGGACGAAGGATTGCATGCCGGCAGCGACGGTTTGGATGCCCTTGTTACGGACATAGATTTGGCTGGCGGGGTCTTTACCGACCAGTACCACCGCCAGACCCGGAGTGACTCCGTGCTCAACAAGGGTGCTCACCTCGGTGGCTATTCTTTCTCGAAGTGTTGTTGCAAAGCCTTTCCCATCAATAAGTTGAGCCATTTCGTTGGATCCTTTTGGATGAATGTTATCTGTATCCTGGTCGGCAACGAAGCGGGACCGGCTTTAAGCCATTAAGCTTGTAGATTGCCTTAATCATGTAATCTGAATTCAGCTTGTTTGCTTGTGATTCTGACGTTGCATGACCGTGATTCCGGAGCCTGAGTGCGCGCGGGTCTTCGCCGGGCACAGCCCTGACGGGTCGATTTGGCTATATAGATTAGGCTCAATACCTGCTCCTGCTTACCTCTCCACGACCCGCTTTTTTCGCCCTGCGACAGCTGTGGAATTGGTGTCGTTTTTCAGTAATTCGGCGTCGCAACGATATCAGCAGGCAGGCCGGTCTCCCCATAATCTAAGTGGACGTTTCGCCTAATGAGGGCGGTTAGATTTTATTTATTGTTGGGGATTGGCCAATGAGTGATGTTGAAGAGTTGTATGACGAAGAGGAACTTGATCTTTCTACTCTCCCTGATGATGAGCTCGTGGAACAGATGTACGACGATCTGTACAACGGTCTGCGCGCAGAGGTCGTGGAAGGCACTGATATTTTGCTGGCGCGAGGTTGGACACCGTCCAGGGTTCTGAACGAGGCGCTGGTTGCAGGGATGGCGATTGTCGGGGTGGACTTCCGTGACGGCATTCTGTTCGTTCCCGAGGTGCTCTCCTCAGCCAATGCCATGAAGGGCGGCATGGCAATTCTGCGCCCGCTGCTGGCAGCGACCGGTGCCGAGTCCGTCGGCAAGATGGTGATTGGCACCGTCAAGGGTGATATCCATGATATCGGTAAGAATCTGGTGGCCATGATGATGGAGGGGGCCGGTTTTGAGGTGATTGATATCGGTATCAATATCCCTGTTGAGACCTACCTGGCGGCATTGGAAGAACACAAACCCGATGTTCTGGGTATGTCGGCCCTGTTAACTACGACCATGCCGTACATGAAAGTGGTGATCGATACGCTGAAAGAGAAGGGGATCCGCGATGACTATATCGTGCTGGTCGGCGGTGCGCCCTTGAATCAAGAGTTCGGCGATGCGGTCGGTGCTGATGGCTACTGTCGTGATGCTGCCGTTGCTGTTGATATGGCTAAAGAGCTGGTCGCTCAGCGCCGCGCCGCCTGATCGATTCTGGATCCTTTGCGGGAGTTTGTTCGATGAATGCACCAGCCGTACCTCTTCAGCGTGGTTTTATTGTGTCAGCCCAAGAACCGCAGGCGGCGGTTAATCTGGAGGGGGAGGGCGGTCTGTCACCGCAGCAGGCCTCGGCGGTGGTGATCACCTGCTCGGCGCTGCTGCGAGAGATCCTTGCCATCTGTCGGGCTAACGGTTGGTCCCATATACAGCCGCTGTGTCTCTCCTCGGAATTGCATAATCGTCCCGAGAAAATTCCTGGGGCGGTAAAAGAGCTTATCGATGCGGCCAAGCAGAAAGATCAGCAGATCTTTGTCGCTTACGGTGATTGTGGTACCGGTGGTTTGTTGGATCGGATGTTGGAAGAGGAGGGGGTGGAACGCATTCCCGGAGCCCACTGCTACGAGTTTTTTAGTGGCGGTGAGCGGTTCGCCAGCTTTCATGAATCGGAGCCAGGTACCTTTTACCTGACCGACTTTCTGGTGCGGCATTTTGATCGTTTGGTTATTCGTGGTCTTGGCCTGGACAAAAAGCCTGAGCTGGAGCCGCTCTATTTTGGCAACTATCGCAAGTTGCTGTACATGGCTCAGGGTGACGATCCTCAGTTGAAGACGCAGGCGAAAGCGGCAGCGCAGCGGTTGGGCTTGGAGTTCGTGTATCACCATGTTGGTCATGGCGATATGGAGTCTGCGCTTGAGCGTTTTAACCAGCGGATCGAAGTCGCGCTGATTTAGCGCCAGTGTCCCCTATTCAATAACATAATAATAATCACGGTCTTTAGGGTCGTGGCGGGAGGTATTTGTGTATTCAGTTCGCCTTTGGGCATCGCGTCACGCCCGTTTTTTTGAGGGTGTCTACAACCTGTTTGAACCGGTGATCGTCAAGCTGCACCCGCTGTGGAATAAGCTGGGCTATCAGCGGGCTGAAAAGCCGGTCGGCAAGGTTGAAGCACTGTGCAAAGGGCTGCTGTTCGACTGCAAGATGTGCGGCCAGTGCATCCTCAGTTCCACCGGCATGTCCTGTTCTATGAACTGCCCCAAAAACCTGCGTAATGGCCCCTGCGGCGGCGTGCGGTTAAACGGCAACTGTGAAGTCTACGCCGAGCGCCGTTGTGTCTGGGTTGAGGCCTGGGATGGCAGTCAGAAGATGAAGCATGGCGAGCGCATTTTTGCCGTGCAGCAGCCAGTCAATTTTAGCCAGCAAGGGAGTTCATCCTGGCTGCGCCAAGTGCGCCAGGTCACAAAAAGTAAACAGCAATCAGAGGAGGGTGCGTAGTGTTTTTTGAAGATGAACCACACCCCGGTGAGCACTTACCAATTCTGCCTGGGCATACGTCACCGGGCCGCTTGGAGCGCGTGCTGCGCGCTGGCGAATTTGCCGTCACCTCAGAGCTGGCACCGCCAGACTCAGCCGACCCACACGATGTTTACTCCCGTGCCCGGGTCTTCGACGGCTATGTCGATGGGATGAACGCGACAGACGGGTCTGGCGCTAACTGTCATATGTCCAGCGTGGGTATGTGCGCGTTGTTGACCCGTGTGGGTTACGCGCCGGTGATGCAGGTCTCCTGCCGGGACAAGAACCGGATCGCTATCCAGGGGGATGTGTTGGGTGGGGCCGCCATGGGCGTCACCAATATTCTCTGCCTGACCGGTGACGGGGTGCAGGCCGGTGATCACCCGGAAGCGAAGCCGGTATTCGATCTCGATTGTATGTCGCTGTTGGAGACAGTGCGGACGATGCGTGATGAGAGCCACTTTCTCAGTGGTCGTAAAATTACCGTCCCGCCCCAGGTCTTTCTCGGTGCTGCCGCCAACCCGTTTGCGCCACCCTACGATTTTCGCCCCCACCGCATGGCCAAGAAGATTGCGGCGGGTGCACAGTTTATTCAAACCAACTACTGCTTCGATATCCCCAGGCTTAAAGAGTTTATGGCCCGTTCAAGGGACCTGGGGCTATTAGAGAAGGTCTTTGTGCTGCCCGGCGTGGGGCCGATGGCATCGGCCAGAACCGCCACCTGGATTCGCAACAACGTACCGGGTATCCATATCCCGGATGCGGTGATCAAGCGTCTTGCCGGTGCCGAAGATCAAAAGAAGGAAGGCCAGAAAATTTGTATTGAACTGATTCAGGAACTTCGGGAGATCGAAGGGGTGAGTGGAGTTCATGTAATGGCGTACCGTCAGGAAGAGGCGGTCGCTGAAATTATTGATCGTTCGGGAGTCCTGCAAGGGCGTGTGCCTTGGTATCCCGGCCGTGACGAAATCAAACTACAGGAGAGAGCTTAATCATGACCGATACCATTATTAGTTCAGCCAGCAAAGAAGTCGTTCTCGGCTTTGAACGCCCATTCGTCATCATTGGGGAGCGCATCAACCCGACCGGTCGAAAGATTTTGGCCGCAGAGATGAAAGAGGGTGACTACAGTCGAGTGAAAGCTGATGCGTTGGCTCAGATCGCAGCCGGTGCCCACATCCTGGATGTTAATGCGGGTATCCCCTTGGCCGATGAGCCGAAAATACTGGCGGAGGTGATCCAGTTGCTGCAGAGCATGACGGACATGCCGCTTTGTATCGACTCATCGATCGTTGCGGCTTTGCAAGCCGGTTTGGAAGTGTACAAGGGCAAGGCGCTGGTTAACTCCGTTACCGGTGAAGATGAGCAGATGGAGCAGGTGTTACCGCTGGTTAAAAAGTATGGCGCGGCGGTGGTAGCCATCTCCAATGACGAAACCGGCATCTCTCAGGACCCTGATGTGCGCTTTGAAGTGGCCAAGAAGATCGTCCAGCGCGCAGCTGATTACGGCATTCCGGCCTGCGATGTGGTTGTCGACCCGCTGGTCATGCCGGTGGGTGCGGTCAACACCTCCGGTGTACAGGCGATGAAACTGATCCACCGGCTGCGTACCGAACTGAAAGTGAACACCACCTGCGGTGCCTCCAACATCAGTTTCGGCCTACCTAACCGGGATGGCATTAACGGGGCGTTCCTGAGTATGGCGATCCACGCCGGGATGACGTCCGCCATCACCAATCCGCTGCATACAGAGGTTATTGCGGCGACCTTGGGTGCCGATGTAATGATGGGACGAGATCCCGACTGCATGAATTGGATTAAGCGTTTCCGTGAAGCGCCTGCCGAAGGTGAAGGTGCTCGGGGGCGTCGTCAAACTCGCCGTCGCGCTTAAGAGGCTGTTGAAAAGGGCCGCTTTTATGCAGCCTGTCTACCGATATAGGGACATATCGGCAAATTTAGAAGCGTTAACTGTCTGAATTTGGAAGCAAAGGAATAATCACATTTTATCCTTGACGTGTTTTGAATAAGGCAGGAGGCCTTTTTCAATAACCTGTCTAAGAGGTTTACTATGGCAGATGCCGCTATGCTCGATGCTGTTGCCGTACCTGATAAGGCAACAATCGTCTTTACCCCTTCGGGTCTACGGGGCGAGTTTGCCGTCGGCACCTCAGTGCTCCAGGCCGCCCAGCTGTTGGGGGTCGATCTGGAGTCCAGTTGTGGTGGACGGGGGGTCTGTGGCCGTTGTCAGGTGAAACTCAGTACCGGAGACTTTCCGAAACATCGGATCAGTTCCCGTTCCGAACACCTATCGTCTCCGACTGCGTTGGAGGCGACGAATGAAGCTAACGTGCTGGAGAATGGCCGGCGCTTGGGTTGCGCTTCGCAGATTCTTGGGGATATGGTGATTGATATCCCTTCGGACAGCCAGGTACATAAACAGCATATTGTTAAAGACGCCGATGCGTGTGATATCGAGCATGATCCGGCAGTGAAACTCTATCATGCTCAGGTGCCGCCGCCGAATATGCATGAGCCCGCATCTGATCTGCGTCGTCTGCAGCAGCTGTTGCAACAACAGTATCAGATAACCTGTCTTGGCTGTGACCTGGCGGTCATGCAGCAGCTGCAACCGGCATTGAAAAACAGCGAACGACAAGTCACTGTCGCGGTCTATCACTCGCCCGGCGACCAAGCGGAAATAATTGCCGTTTGGCCCCGAATAAAAGAGCGGGTGTTTGGGCTGGCGGTTGACCTGGGGTCAACCACCGTAGCGGCGCATCTGTGTGACCTGTCAAGCGGTGAGGTGGTTGCCTCCTCGGCGGTGATGAATCCACAAATTCGCTTCGGTGAAGACCTGATGAGTCGTGTCTCCTACGTTATGATGAATGATGGTGGTGACCGGGAGATGACCGGGGTGGTGCGCGAGGCGCTGTCTGAGTTGGCCCTGGATGCGGCGACCAAGGCGGGGGTCACTACGGATGATATCCTCGAGATGACTATCGTCTGCAACCCCATCATGCATCATCTTCTGCTGGGCATCGATCCGACGCCCTTGGGCTCTGCACCTTTTGCTCTGGCCACGGATCGAGCGGTTTTACTCAAGGCATCGGAGCTGGATCTGAAGCTTAACCCTCAGGCGCGCGCTTTCGTGTTGCCCTGTATCGCTGGCCATATCGGCGCTGATACTGCCGGAGTCATTCTTGCTGAGCGGCCGGATCTGACCGATCAAGTCACCCTGCTGGTGGATGTGGGCACCAATGCCGAGATCGTTCTGGGCAACCGGCACCGCTTATTGGCTGCTTCCAGTCCCACGGGGCCGGCTTTTGAAGGGGCGCAGATCAGTTGCGGCCAGCGGGCCGCCACCGGTGCGATTGAGCGAGTGCGCATCGACCGACAGACTCTGGAGCCGCGCTTCAAGGTGATCGGCTGTGATCTGTGGTCCGATGATCCCGAGTTTGCCCGAGAGACCGAAAACATCCGCATCAGCGGTGTTTGCGGCTCCGGGATTATCGAGGTCATTGCGGAACTGTTCCTGGCCGGCGTTATCTGTGCCGACGGGGTTATCAATCCGGCGATGGCACAGCAGAGCCCGCGTGTTGTTGCCGATGGACGTACCTTTGTCTATGTGTTGCATCAAGGGGATAGCACCCTGCGCATTACTCAGAACGACGTGCGTGCCATTCAGCTGGCCAAGGCCGCGCTTTATGCCGGTATTCGTTTGCTGATGGATCATCTCGGCGTCACCACGGTTGAACGTATTGGGTTGGCTGGCGCTTTCGGCAGCCACATCGATGTTAAATACGCCATGGTATTGGGGCTGATTCCCGACTGTGATCTGGAGCGGGTCGGCCCGGTAGGCAATGCAGCCGGCACCGGTGCCCGAATCGCGCTGTTGAATCGCCACAAGCGTGAAGAGATCGAGCAGGTGCTGCGCGTGGTGGAGAAGATCGAAACGGCGATCGAACCCAAGTTTCAGGATCATTTTGTTGCGGCGATGGCGTTGCCTCACCTCACGGATGAATTTATCGAGCTTGAAAAAGTCATGCTGCTGCCCGAAAGGTCGGTGGCCGCCGTTGCCGGTGGAGCCACGCGATCGAGGCGCAGAGGTCGGGTACGCAGCGCCTGATCACCCCAAAGGCCAGACTCGGGGCGGGATGTTCATGGCAGCGCTAGACATCATGTATCAACTTGCTGCGCAAAAGCGTTAATACATGAAGTCTGATGTCTTAGCCAATAATTGCTCCATAAAAAATCACTCTGGAACAATTGCTTGCAAGTTAATACATATCAGCAGTCTGTATATTATACTCAGGCTCGCCTGGGCGTTGTCGGGTGCTGATATAGAGGTGGTGATGAAATCCTGGATTTTCCTTTCGATAGCAATCACGGCGGAAGTGGTTGCTACGTCTGCACTTAAGGCCAGTGAAGGGTTTACCAAACCATTACCGACGCTGTCTGTGGCGTTGGGTTATGCTGTTGCGTTCTACTTTCTATCGCTGACGCTTCGCACCATCCCGGTGGGTATCGCCTATGCCATCTGGGCAGGATTGGGCGTGGTCCTGATCACCCTGGTTGGCTGGCTGCAATTTGATCAAAAGATGGATCCCGCCGCGATCATCGGTATGGGGTTTATCGTTACCGGCGTGATCATCATGAATGTGTTTTCTACCGTCGTATCGCATTGATATAAAATGCGAACGGTTGAAGGGTCAGTCTGCCGGCCGCGCTTTTCTTGATCCTCGTCTTGAATCACGACGCCCCTTGCCGCCATTCAACGCTCCTCCGGCGATGCTCAAGTCGCCGCCTAGCTGGGCTTTTGCCCCTGTGCTGACCTTGCCTAATATCCGTTCGAGCGTTTCCAGGCTGGGTTTGTCTCCTGCCCGGTAGCCGTTCAATGCGTTCGCCATGGCTGCGATATGCGCTGGCGTGGTACCGCAACAACCGCCGATGATGCGTGCACCTGCATCCGCCGCCATCCGCGCATATTGAGCCATTAACTCCGGTGTGCCACTGTAGACGATCTTACCGTCGACATATTCGGGAATCCCGCAGTTAGCCTTGGCAATCAGGACCGGCTCAAGTTGGTGCTGCTCGGCGGCGGTTTTCATATTGATGATCGCCGCAACCACCTCCGATGCACCAATACCGCAATTGGTGCCGCAGGCATCTGGCGCAGTCTGCAACTCAGTTCTTAGTTGCACCAGCTCGGCCGGCGTTACGCCCATCATCGTTCGACCATTGGTATCGATGCTCATGGAGTAGATCACCGGCAGGCCAGTCGTGGCTGCCGCCTCGTAGGCGACCTTGGCTTCCTTGCTGTCGGAAAGTGTCTCTATCCAAAGCACATCGACGCCACCCGCTTTTAAGGCTTCGGCCTGCTCTTTAAATGCCGCAAAAGCGTCATCATAGGTTAACGTGCCCGCTGGCTCGAAAATTTCACCGGTAGGCCCCATCGAGCCTGCAACCACAATATCACGCTCGCAGGCATCGGCGCGTTGTCTAACGATTTGTGCCGCCGCATGGTTCAGCTCGTGAACACGAACTTCTGCGCTGTGCAGTTTTAGGCGGTAGCGGGTTCCACCAAAGCTGTTGGTCAGTAGGATATCTGAACCGGCATCAATAAATTGCTGACACAGCGTTGCGATACGCTCCGGGTAATCGATATTCCATAGCTCGGGCGCATCACCGGTTTCCAGGCCCATCGAAAATAGATTGGTGCCCAATGCGCCGTCAGCCAGCAGGTAGGCTCGTTCGTGTAACAGGCGACTAAACAAGTTGTCCATCAACATCCACTCATAGGTTGAGTATTTAGAAAAGGGGTTTTCAACGCAGGGTGTTTTTCAGAATAAAGGGTTCTCAGAGGGGGGCATAAAGCCCCTCTGGGCGGCTACTCTGGATGCCGGTTCACTATGATGTTTCGGCCGTCTCTCGTCTCTCGGCGGGATACCGAACAGGTCACGGTAGCACTTGCTGAAGTGGGGGGCGGAGACGAAACCGCAGGCCAGGGAGACATCGACCACGGTCTTGTCAGTTTGCAACAGCAGTCGACGAGCGCAGTTGAGACGTAGCTCCATATAGTAGCGGGTGGGTACGCAGTGTAGGTATTTCTGGAATAGTCGTTCCAGCTGGCGGCGAGAGACACCCGCGTAATGGGACAGCTCATCGAGGCTCATCGGCTCTTCGATGTTGGCCTCCATCAGCGTGACCGTTTCGATCAGTTTCGGTTGGCTGAGCCCCAGGTGTGTTTGCAGCGCGGTACGCTGACGGTCGTTACGACCACGCATGCGATCACACATGAACTGTTCAGAGATGTTGGCAGAGAGTTTACCGCCGTTGGTAGCGGTAATCAGCTTTAACATCATGTCCAGCGGTGCGCTGCCCCCGGCACAGGTATAGCGGTCACGATCGATTGCGTAGAGTTCATCGCTCAACAGGGCCTGGGGGTACTCTTCGCGCATACTTTCCATGTTCTCCCAGTGGATGGTGCAGCGATAGCCGTCCAGCAGGCCGGACTTGGCGAGCAGGTAGGAGCCGGTGCACAGACCTCCCAGTGGGACCCCCTGGCGATCCAGTTTGAACAGGTGTTTTTGCAGTTTTTTGGTAAAAACCCCCGCTACCTCCACCCCGGAGCAGACAAAAAGAATATCCAGCTGCGGCATCTCATCGATGCTGTAGTCGGGGGTGATCTGCAGTTGGTTGCTGGCCGGGACCGGGCTGCCATCCATAGTGATGACCGGCCAATCGTACAACTCCTCCTGCGACAGCCGATTTGCCATTCTGAGCGGTTCGATGGCGGAGCTGACTGCGATCATCGAATATTTGGGTAAGAGTAAGAAGCCATAGCGAATGGTTCTTTGTTGCTGCTTCTCAAAAGTCATCTTTTTCTCTTTATTATTATCAGTGGAACAGATCATGGAGGGCTTCGGTGTGGTTTTTTTTTGTTCCGAAGCGGCGCTGACGATACAACAAACACCTGTCACCTTCCGTGATGCGTGGCCACCCTGCAGGTCTTGCACCGAGCGCGATTTGGCTTCGGGTATAGAGCAAATTCTGAAGGAACCGATTCCTGATGCAACAGTGATATCATAGACGAAAATTTCCACAGAGAAAACACGGAATACAGCGACGCCGCGAAGCGGGTAAAAACTTCGCGGCGTTGTTTTTTTTTACTGTTTTGGTGCGCCTGATTACGTGTTGGAATCCGGGAAGGCCGCTTTGCGACGCTCCATGTAATCGAGCAAGGCTGCATCGATGGCCGGATCCAGTTCGGGCGCCTCGTAGTCGGCCAGCATCTTTTTCCAGAGTGCGTTGGCGCGCTGTTCCTGGGTCTTGCTGCCTTCGGATTCCCATTGTTCGAAACTGTTGTTGTCGGCCAGTGGCGAACGGTAGAACGCGGTCTTGAAGTTAGCCTGGGTATGGGCACAACCGAGGAAGTGGTTGCCGGGTCCGACCTCGCGGATCGCATCCAGCGCTTGGCCATTTTCAGACAGGTCGACCCCTTTAAGCAGGGTTTCCATCATGCCGGCATTGTCGGCATCCATAACGAACTTCTCGTAACCCATTACCAGACCGCCTTCCTGCCAGCCGGCAGTATGCAGTGCAAAATTAACACCAGCAAGAGCCGTTGGAATCAGCGTGCTGACTGCCTCACCGGCGGCCTGAGCATCCGGCACTTTGGCGGCGCAGAAGCCGCCGCCCGAGCGGAATGGAACGCCCAGGCGCCTGGCCAAAGCGGCCATGATATACAGCACCAGTGCCGGTTCGGGGGTGCCGAAGGTCGGTGCGCCAGACTGCATCGAAATGGAGCTGGCAAAACTGCCCATAACGACGGGGGCTCCGGCATTAACGAGTTGCACAAACGCCATGCCTGCCATCGTTTCTGCCAGGGACTGGGCTGCCGTGCCAGCGACGGTCACGGGTGACATCGCGCCTGCCAGAATGAACGGAGTCACGACACAGGCCTGGTTGTTACGGGCGTAAACTTTAGCCGCCCCGAGCATGGTGTCATCGAAGGTCATCGGCGAGTTAGCATTGATCAGGCTGGTGACGATGGTCTTGGGTTTGCCGGTTTCGGGGTCGATGTAGTTGTCACCGAACAGAATCTTACACATCTCAACCGTATCCTCAGCGCGTTCTGGTGCGGTTACGGACCCCATAAAGGCTTTGTCGGAGTACTTCATGTGGGTGTAGAGCATGTCAAAGTGGCGCTTGTTGACCGGCAGGTCTACCGGCTCGCAGATGGTGCCACCGGAATGGTGCAGGCTGGGTGACATATAAGCCAGCTTTACAAAGTTTTGGAAATCTTCGATGGTGGCGTAGCGTCGGCCTTTATCCATGTCGTAGACAAAGGGGCAGCCGTAAGCCGGAACAAAGACGGTGTTCTTGCCGCCGATGCGTACACTGCGGGCCGGATTGCGGGCGTGTTGGGTGTATTCAGCAGGTGCGGAGGCTTTAATGATGGAGCGGCACATGCCACGGGGGAACTTGACCAGCTCACCCTGGACATCGGCACCGGCATCGCGCCAGATCTGTAACGCTTCGGCATCGTCACGAAACTCGATGCCGACCTCTTCGAGGATGGTATCAGCGTTTCGTTCGATCAGGCTCAGGCCTTCCTCATCCAGCACTTCGTAATAGGGGATGTTGCGCGTGATGTAAGGGGCGCTGACTGTCGTGGTCTGTTCACCTGCCCGGTGGCCTGCACGGCCTCGGCGGCTACCCCGTGCGCGTACGGGTGCTTCAACTTCGCTCATTTTCTATACTCCGTGATATTCAGGCAAGCCTGGGGCAGTGGTGCCAATCGGTAACGACATGACTCGAATTCGATCGCGACGATCTGATTCAAAAAAGCTGCAATCAGTATGGTTTGCGGCTTGTCGTGGGACTGATCTGCGAGCGACTTTGATCTGTGTCTGAGCGTCATCTGAATCTTTGTCAATGGACGCTGTGGGCCCGGCTAGAGATGCTGAGGCCCCGGATCCGGGTGAATACCGGCTGGTTTGACGCAGAGGAAGTTGAGTGCCGTGGGTCTATCTGCATTGATGCACGGTGTTATTGGCTGGCCAGGGGCTTCGCTGGCCTAGGAGGCTGTCCGAGAATAGGCCAACCTACTGCGAAATGCTTATTTCGGCCAGATTACACGCTCATTTTTGTCAAATAGAACCACTATTCTTCGCAAATGACCGAATAATCTGACTCAA
>JBALTG010000066.1:0-24320 GCA_036964625.1 Motiliproteus sp. | reverse complement strand
TATGCCCACCAATGCGGTGAGCCCTGTAAGTGAAGATTGATAACCATTCATCGTCTCTATAACTCCTCTTTCTGTTTGGATTCTGGGCAAAACATATTCATAGCACCATGCTCAGATAGAAAAAATGCACGACGCCGAAGAGCAGTATCAGGCTCCAGTAGGCGACTTCTGCGGTGGTGCGCCTTGACCTTGTCATATTGTTTGCCAAACTGACTGTGACTCGTCGTTTTTTGAAGAGGCTAAAATGAAGCGAATCCTCACATCTGTAGTGGCAGCACTCTCCGCGATGGGTTCAGTTTCGGTCTCTGCGGGAGGCTTGTGGCTGAATGAATATGGCTCCCCCGCCATGGGGCGGGCCCGCGCCGGTGCCGAGGCGGGCGTCAATGACGCTTCAACGGTACTCCATAATCCGGCTAGCATGACCCGGTTGGATAAAGAGCAATGGATGGCTACCGGTGGCCTGATCGTTTCCGAGGCAGAATTTGAACTGGAGCGCAGCGGTTTAATTGCAGGCAGCGACCCGGGCGATGATGCCGGAGGGGTGATTCCGGGCGCCGCCTTTTTTTATGTGATGCCGATCGACGAACGCTGGGACTGGGGCCTGAGTGTCGGTGGTTCGGCGGGAGCCGCTTTGGATTACCGGGATAGCTGGGCCGGCCGTTTCCAAGCGAAATCTGTCGACCTGGTCGCTCTGGCAGTGTCTCCAGCGGTTGCTTACCGCGTAAATGACTGGCTATCTATCGGTGGCGCCGCCCAGTTGATGTATACGGAACTGGAGATTGTTACCGCCGTTCGTAATCCCGGCAATCCCGGCAATCCCGACGGAGAAGCCAAAATTGATGGTGATGACCTGGAAACCAGTTTCAGTCTGGGAGCGGTCATTGAGTGGACTGAGCGTACTCGGTTCGGGTTGGTCTATCAGCACGAGTTCACACCGAACTATTCCGGCGATGTTGAGCTGAACTCCGCCGGCCTGTCTGTGGGCGCGGATACCGAATTGACGCTGGCGAGCTTTTTCCGGCTGGGTATGAGTCATCAGTTGACCGATAACTTGGGGATACATGGAACGATCGGTTGGGAAGACTGGAGTAGCATGGGCAATATCAACATCTCGACAGATACCTTCGGGCTGAATATCGAAACGGGCTGGGAGGATACCTATCACTATGCAGCGGGCTTAGATTATCGGTTGAATGACGACTGGCTGATATCAACAGGGATCGCCTACGATACCAACCCTGTCTCTTCACAAGATCGCACGGCACAACTCCCCGTCGATCGTCAGCTACGTTATGCATTAGGCGCACAGTATCGGTATGGGCAGCAATTTAGTTGGGGATCTCAGCTTGTCTACGCTGACCTAGGCGATGCGGCAATTGATGCGCCACTGTTTGCAGGGCACTACAAAACCAATCGCTTTGTGTTCTGGTCCGTAAATGCAAATTGGCTGTATTGATCGCTGTGCCGACAGCACTTTGACCAACGAGCCCTTAAACAGATCTCTGGAGGTGCTGGCGACTAGCATCGAATCCAGGCAGATTCGCATGCTCTTAGCCTGCGTAGACGCCGTTACTCTGGTAGGGGATATGTATTGGGATCAAGAACAGGGACCAGCTCGGTTTTATCCGGGTGCATCGCCTTCACCGCATCGTCCACCGCCTCCGCCAAACGCGCTAGTCCCTCCCCGCCCCACGCGGGTGCTCGGCTAGGGCCACAATAATGTAGCGATAGCCCGCGTCATCATCGACGATCACGCCGCTGTCGGAGTGGAATTGGCGCCAAGTACCGGACTTGCGGTAAACGCGCGCATCCGGGTTCTCCTGCTTCAGCCCTTTGACAAATTTATGTGTGATCGCCGGCAGGCCCATCATTTTTCTCGCCTCAGCCAGTAAAGACTCTGACACCAGGCGTCCGGTCACGCCTAGGTAGTAAAATCTCGCCACCTGCATGGCGGTGGCGCCATGAGAGATATTGTGTAGGGGATCTCGTTTCCAGGTCGGCCCCTTGCTGTAGGGGCGTCCCACCCAAAGTCCGCCGTTATGGGCTGGATCGTAAAGGCGAAAGCGATCAGACTGCAGTATATTAGCCAGATTCTCGTAACCAACCCGCTCCAGTACCGCCGTGGCATCTCGGTTGGAGGATTTGCGAATCATACGGTTCATGGACGCGCGTAACGCCTCATCCAACAGCAACTCACCACGCTCAATCATCACAAACGCCCCCAGCAAAATGGCAATTTTGGGCAAGCTGGCTGCATACATCATCACATCAGGGTTATAGGCTGCCACCTTGGGATGCTGCAGATCGGTAATGTCCACCACCACAATCCCGACATTTTTCTGCTCAACCGCAGGTCGGCCCTGACCTTTGAACTCCTTGCGTAAGACAGCATCCACCGCCTCCTGAAAATTGGCATCGTAACTGCCCCAGAGGGATGGATACATGAAATTTCGAGCTGGACTGACCGATCGTCAATGTCAGTAATGTGGCGTAACCAGCCCGTAGCAGACGATATACCCCGCCTAGTGTGCGTCCGCTTCTTTCGATTTTAGAAAGATGGATGAATGCCGATCTCTGAGAAAATCAGAGTTTTCTTAGTGCCGACTGCTGCCCTACAGATTGAATCGCTACCAGTACTCTAGACACTATCCAACCATCAAAAGTGGTTTACTATCGAATTCCGCTATGGGCGCATAAGCTGAAATCGGATGACCTCTCACTAACCTTCCACCCTAGAGCGGTTGGCCGTTCCCACGCCCAACTCCAGATTGAATTTGGCTCATGCCGGGAGGCTCAAAACGAGCTGATCTGCTACCTAAGGTTCTTCAAGCCTGATGGCTGCTTAGTCGCAACACTTGCCATAAGCGGTCACTGACAAAATGTCCGCTCCTTTAATCGGGCCCCACTGTCAAGCTCCCACGCTAAACATGGGATAGATCTTGTTTGTCTCTGTGTGGGTCACGCTCCTTTCCGCAGTCGATTGGAAAGCATTTATCCAATTCGCTGCACGCAATAGTCGGGCAGAATGGAGAGCCTTGCTATGGGGCGCGCTTTTAACTCGCAGCAGTCACTTACGGCTTCATCCAGACATTCGTCCACACAAGGGACGTTTCTGCTATGGGCCAGCGGCTGACTGACTTACAATGACACTTTATTTTAAATGATGATTCTTTATTTTTAAGGATGAAACTTTATTTCCACCCCACACTTCGCCCCCCCCACAACAGCTAACTCAGATATAGCCATAAAAAAAGCCTGCGGCTGCAGGCTTTTTGCTTACTGGTGACGCACTATTAACAGCTACAGATTGGAGATTCGGTTCAATCCTGCCATCGCTGCAACCTGGTAGGCCTCTGCCATGGTGGGGTAGTTGAAGGTGGTGTTAACGAAGTACTTGAGCGTATTCGCGTCGCCCTTCTGAGACATAATCGCCTGACCGATATGGATGATCTCTGAAGCACGATCACCAAAGCAGTGGATGCCCAAGATCTCCAGCGTTTCACGGTTGAACAGAATCTTCAGCATGCCAACCGGCTCGCCGTAAATCTGCGCCCGCGCCATATCTTTAAAGAACGCCTGCCCGACCTCATAAGGAACCTTAGCCGCGGTCAGCTCCATCTCGTTCTTGCCGATAGAGCTGATCTCAGGAATGGTAAAGATGCCCGTAGGAACCTCGGAGACATGCCGGAAATCATCCGAATTGAGCATATCATTACTGGCGGCACGCCCCTGACCGATGGCAGCAGACGCCAAACTCGGCCAGCCCACGACGTCACCCGCCGCATAAACACTGGGAACTTCAGTGCGATAGTGGTCATCCACCTTGAGCTGACCCCGGCCATCGGCTTCTAAACCGATAGCAGACAACCCCAGATCATCGGTATTGCCGGTACGACCGTTACACCACATAAAGGCATCGGCGCGAATCTTCTTACCCGATTTTAACGACAGCACAACACCGTGACCATCGCCTTTGACCGAGTCATACTCTTCGTTATGACGAATGGTGCAACCACTGTTACGCAGGTGATAGCCCAATGCATCCGAGATCTCATCATCCAGGAACGACAGCAACCGATCCCGGTTATCGATCAGATCAACCTTGACCCCCAGACCTGCAAAAATAGAGGCATATTCACAACCGATCACCCCGGCACCGTAAACAATCAACGTCCTGGGGGTATGCTCCAGCTTGAGAATGGTATCGGAGTTATAGATGCGCGGATGAGAGAAATCGACATCATCGGGCTGATAGGGACGCGAACCAGTGGCAATAATAACATTTTTAGCCTTGAGGATATCGTCACCCCGCTGGGCGTGCTCAATCCGCACCGTGTTCGCATCGCTAAAACGCGCCTGACCAAAATAGACGTCAACCCGGTTACGGGCGTAGAAACCGGTACGCATCATCACCTGATTGGCGATCACCTTTTCGGCGCTCTTAAGCACCTTGGGGAACGAAAACCAACGCGGCTCACCGATATCACGGAACATCGGATTGGTATTGAACTCCATGATCTGCTTAACCGAATGACGCAGCGCCTTGGACGGGATCGTTCCGACATGGGTACAGTTACCGCCGACCTGATCCCGAAACTCAACCACCGCCACCTTACAGCCCTTTTTGGCCGCGTTCATGGCGGCCCCTTCACCTGCAGGGCCGGACCCGATAATCACCACATCGTAGTCATAAGTCGCCATCAAATACCTCTGTAAAAAACCATTTTAATTATCAGAAAAGAAGTCGAAACAACCCTGAAGGCCTTCTGACGCCGGTCAGATCCGCGCGCTAAAAAAGACAACCTGAACAGGAATGCTAAGCACTATTACTTCTTGGCAGTTACTTCGTAACTCAACTGCTCAGCAGCGGCAAGCTTTGCAGCCTCGGCCTCGGCCTCCTGCTCTTTCTCACACAGATTAGGATCATCACCACAGACCGGACACAGATAATCCTTCTCTCCCAAAGCCGCACCCACGCCCCCACAGGAGCCTTTAATCGGCTTGCGGCCCATAATCACGCCGACCGATGAAGCGACAATCACCAGCATGAACACTGCAAATACGATAAAAAATGTTGCCATAATCACACTCTCCAAAACCCGCTGGGTCTACATCCCGCGGTCAACTCAATTACCGACCCACCAGGAGGCTGACAGAGAACAGACAGACCTACTGCGAAACCCGCATTTCGGCCAGATTGACCGCTCATTTTTGTCAAATAGAACCACTATTCTTCGCAAATGACCGATTAATCTGACTCAAAATGCGTCTCTCTCGCTACGATCGCTATTCTCGGTCAGCCTCCTAGGGATTCAGCGGTTTGATAAACCGGCCAAACCCAGAGGTCTGCTTCTCGATAAACCCTTTATCACTTTTGACCATAAAAAAGGCGTGAAGACCCAACTGTTCGGCCAGCAACAAACCTTTCTCATCACCTAATACCATCAGCGCTGTTGCCATCGCATCCGCACGCGCACAAGAGGAGTCGACCACGGTGACGGATACCAGGCGATGGCGTATTGGCCGACCGGTGGCAGGATCGATGGTATGCGAGAAACGCACCCCCTCCTGTTCAAAATAATTCCGGTAATCACCGGATGTTGCGATAGCGTTATCGCCGACCTCGATCACGCGCTGTACTTCACGTGTCGAGGCATCGGGGGTTTCCACTGCGATACGCCAGGGATCAGCCCCGGGCTTAGCACCATGCAGGCGCAACTCACCGCCGACTTCAACCATAAAACCGTCAAACTCGGGTATAAGCAACTCCGCCACCTGATCAACCGCATAGCCTTTGGCTATCGCCGATAGATCCAGATAACGTGAAGCCTGCTTAATCAATGCCGGGGGCGTGCTGCGCACGCTGACCGCCCGATAACCCACTTGCAGCAGCTGCTCGGCTATCTCCGCCGGATCAGGAACCCGAGTGATGCTTTGATCCGGCCCGAAGCCCCACAAGTTAACTAGGGGGCCCACGGTCATATCGAAAGCGCCGCCACTCAGCTGACTTATCTGTAACCCCAACTCAACCACCGTCGCGGTCTCTGCTGAAACAGCAAAGGGAGCGCCGGCAGCCGCCTGATTAAAACGGCTCAGCTCAGAATCCTCACGGTAGGTCGACATCCGTGCTTCGATGCGATCAAGCACCACCTTAATGCGCTGATTAAGCGCCGCTGTATCCAGATCCGTCGGCGCCACTACCTTGACATGGTAGCTGGTTCCCATGGTGGTTCCGGATAAAGCATGAACGGCGACCCTAGGGTCGCCGTTGCCGCAGCCGGTCAGCAGCACAGTGGCCAGAGCCAACAGTGCTGCAATCCGGATTGTGATGCGAGAGATCAACATCTTCGGTGTAGATTAACCCCCGAAGTCGTCGAGTAGGATGTTTTCACGCTCAACACCCAGATCTTCCAACATTTTGATCACCGCAGAGGTCATCATGGGCGGTCCACACATGTAAAATTCGCAATCTTCAGGCGCTTCGTGCTCCTTCAGGTAGTTCTCGAACAATACATTATGGATAAAGCCGGTATACCCGCCCCAGTTGTCCTCGGGAAGAGGATCGGACAGAGCCAGATGCCACTTGAAGTTTTCGTTATCCGCTGCCAACTGGTCGAACTCTTCACCGTAGAAGGCTTCACGCATCGAGCGTGCGCCGTACCAGTAAGAGATCTTCCGGGTAGCCTTAAGACGCTTGAGCTGATCGAAGATGTGCGAACGCATCGGCGCCATACCGGCACCACCACCGACAAACACCATCTCCGCACCGGTATCCTTGGCGAAGAACTCACCAAAGGGACCGTACACGGTGACTTTATCGCCAGGCTTTAAGCTAAATACGTACGAAGACATCTTGCCAGCAGGCAGATCGTCACGTCCGGGAGGCGGCGTCGCCACACGGATGTTGAACTTAACCACACCGACTTCATCGGGATAGTTGGCCATCGAGTAGGCACGGACCGTGGTCTCGTCAACTTTAGACACATAGCGCCAGATGTTGAACTTGTCCCAATCCTCGTGATACTCCTTATCGATGTCGAAGTCTTTGTAGGCAGCAACATGCGGAGGACATTCGAGCTGCACGTAACCACCGGCACGGAAGTCAACACTTTCACCTTCAGGCAGACGCAGGGTCAGCTCTTTGATGAAGGTCGCCACGTTGGGGTTGGTTTCAACCGTACACTCCCACTTCTTAACGCCGAAGACTTCGTCTTCAACTTCGATCTTCATGTCCTGCTTAACCGCAACCTGACATGACAGACGCCAGCCTTCACGCTTCTGGCCTTTATTGAAGTGACCCTCTTCGGTCGGCAGCATCTCGCCACCACCCTCTTCGACGATACACTTGCACTGGGCACAGGTACCACCACCACCACAGGCTGATGACAGGAAGATGCCTTGGCCTGACAGAGTCTGCAACAGCTTATCGCCGGCAGGCACTGTAATCGTTTTTTCTGGATCCCCATTGATCTCAATGGTCACGTCTCCGGAGCTCACCATTTTGGAACGGGCGAATAGAATCACCGCTACCAAGGCCAACACCACAACCGTGAACATGATTACACCGAGTATAATTTCCATGTTCGTTTAACCTTTACTTGTTCGAGCACGTGCAGCTTTACAGCTGCACCCCTGAGAATGACATGAAGCCCATAGACATCAAACCAACAGTAATGAAGGTGATACCCAAGCCACGAAGCCCATGAGGCACATCGCTATACTTCAGCTTTTCGCGGATACCCGCCAACGCAGTGATCGCAAAAGCCCAGCCAATTCCGGCACCGACACCATAAACCACGGACTCTCCGAAGTTATAGTCACGCTCTACCATGAACAACGCACCGGCCATGATGGCGCAGTTAACGGTGATCAACGGCAGAAACACGCCCAAGGCGTTATAAAGCGCGGGTACGTACTTATCCAAGAACATCTCGAGGATCTGTACCACCGCTGCAATTACGCCGATGTAGGAGATCAAGCCCAGAAAACTCAGGTCAACGTCGGGAAGACCGGCCCAAGCCAGTGCACCGTCAGCCAGCAGGTAGCTGTAGATCAGGTTATTGATCGGTACCGTAATACCCAACACCACGATAACCGCCACACCCAGACCGATTGCAGTCTGGACCTTCTTGGAGATGGCGATAAAAGTACACATCCCCAAGAAGAAGGCCAGCGCCATGTTTTCGACGAAAATCGCCTTAACCAGCAAACTTATATAATGTTCCATCGTTTATTCGCCTCTGCTTACTTGGTGTTGGGGGCAATGGTAAAATCTGCCGCTTCCACCTGATTCTTCTTCCAGGTACGCAGACCCCAGATCATCAGACCGATAACGAAGAACGCAGATGGCGGCAACAGCATCAGACCGTTAGCCACATACCAGCCACCGTTAGTGACCAGCGAGAAGATCTCGACGCCAAACAATGAACCCGAGCCAAACAACTCGCGGACAAATCCCACGAACACCAATACCGCGGTGTAACCCAGGCCGTTACCGATACCGTCCATAAAGCTGATCCCCGGAGGGTTCTTCATGGCAAAAGCTTCGGCACGCCCCATAACGATACAGTTGGTGATGATCAAGCCAACGAATACCGACAGCTGTTTAGACAGGTCGTAAGCAAAGGCTTTGAGCACCTGATCAACCACGATAACCAAGGAGGCGATGATAGTCATCTGTACGATGATACGAATAGCACCGGGGATATGGTTACGGATCGCGGAAATAAACAGGTTCGAAAACGCCGTTACCACAGTTACCGCAATACCCATCACCAGCGCCACATTCAGCGAACTGGTAACCGCCAGGGCGGAACAGATACCCAGGATCTGCAAAGCGATCGGGTTGTTCTCAGCGATTGGAGTTATTAAGACTTCTTTAGTCGTCATTTTAGACATGATTACACCTCACCCGCACGCAATTTAGCCAGGAAGGGAGCGTAGCCATTCTCACTCAGCCAGAACTGAACCAGATGGGTTACACCATTAGAGGTCAGCGTCGCACCCGCCAGACCATCAACCTGATTGGCCGCAGCTTTATTGGCAGGATTAACCTTACCCTTGATCAGAGCGATAGCCGCCTTGCTGGTATCGCCTACGGCATAGATTTTCTTACCCGGCCACTGTGATTTCCAGCGTGGATTATCAACCTCACCACCCAGACCTGGAGTCTCAGCATGCGCGTAGAAACCCATGCCAACGACGGTATTAAAGTCGCCTTCCAGTGCCATAAAGCCATACAAGGTAGACCACAAACCCTTGCCGTGAATCGGCAGAATCAGAGTCTCAACCGCATCGCCTTTTTTGACCATATACAGGGTCTTGTAACGGGCATGGCGCTTGATACCGGCCAGATCCTGAGCAGAGGACAGCTGAACCGCCTGCTTAGGATCTTTAGCCGCCTTAACCTCATCGTAGCTGGCCGGATCGATATTATCGGCCCAGGTATTGGTCTGAAGATCCAGCACCCGTGCAACCACCGAGCTGTCAAACAGCTTGTTAATATCTTTACCGGAGGTATCGATATTGGCCGCAGCCAGAACATTGGTTTTCTTATCCAATTCCTTGTTGGCAAGCTGCAAAGGCTTAAGACCAACCGCTGCCGCCGATACGAACACCGCGCAAATTGCACACAGCGACACGGTAACGATCAGCGTTTTGGAGATAGAGTCGTTATTAGCTGACATTGCGTAACATCCTCCGCTTGATGTTGGCCTGAACCACGAAGTAATCGATCAATGGCGCGAACAAGTTGGCAAACAGGATTGCCAGCATCATACCCTCAGGGAAAGCCGGGTTGACTACACGAATCAGCACCACCATCAGGCCGATCAGGGCACCAAAGTACCACTTACCGGTATTGGTCATAGACGCTGAAACCGGGTCTGTCGCCATAAACAACATACCGAAAGCGAAACCGCCCAGAGATAAGTGCCACCAGAACGGCAGACCAAACATCGGATTAGTATCGGAACCGATCATATTGAACAGTAACGTGGTCGCTATCATGCCGACCATGACACCGGCAACGATGCGCCAGGCGGCGATCTTGAAGAACATCAGCGCCGCGCCACCGATCAGGATAGCAAGCGTGCTCACCTCACCCACAGAACCCTGGATATTACCAATAAAGCTATCCATCCAGGTGATGTTGTTGGCCAGAATCTCTTCCACTCCGCCTACTGCCGCCAGACTCAGCGGGGTCGCACCGGCAAAGCCGTCAACTGCAGTCCAGACCGCGTCACCCGACAACTGAGCCGGATAGGCAAAGAACAGAAACGCACGTCCCGCCAGCGCCGGGTTAAGGAAGTTTTTGCCGGTACCACCGAACACTTCCTTACCGATCACGACACCAAAGCTGATACCCAGTGCTACCTGCCACAGCGGGATCGATGGCGGCAGAATCAGCGCAAACAGGATAGATGTCACGAAGAAACCTTCGTTGACTTCATGGCCACGCTTCATCGCAAACAGCACTTCCCAGAATCCACCCACGATAAAGGTGGTCAGGTAGATGGGAAGCCAATACACGAAGCCGTAGATAAAGTTATCCCAGCTACTTAGGGGGTTATGCCCCGCTAGCGCATTGATGATAGAACTACGCCAGCCTTCAGCTTCGGTCAGACCTGCCGCTATTGCGGTGTTTGCCTGAAAGCCCAAAAAGTAGGCACCCGCAAAAACAGCCGGGAAGGTACAGGCCCACACCAGGATCATCATCCGCTTCAGGTCGACCATATCGCGTACGTGCGAAGCGGTCTTAGTTACCTGACCCGGGGTGTAGAAAATGGTATCGGCCGCTTCATACAGGGCATACCAGTTTTCGTATTTACCGCCTTTATGGAAATGCGGCTCCATCTTGTCGAGAATATTTCTGATGCTCACGAATTAGCCCTCCTTCAAGATGTTGGTCAGGTTGTCGCGAAGGATTACGCCGTACTCATACTTACCGGTACAGGCATAAGTACAGAGCGCCAGATCCTCTTCGTCCAACTCCAGAGCACCCAGTGCGATCGCTTCATCCATATCACCCACCACCAGCGCACGCAGCAACTGAGTTGGCAGGATATCCAGCGGCATCACTTCTTCAAACTGCCCAACCGGCACCATGGCCCGCTCGGAGCCGTTGGTGGTGGTGGTGAAGTCGAACAACTTGCCCGCTTTCAGTTTGCCAGTGACGATATTCAGCAACGAGTGCTTCTCAGCACCGGGAGCGATCCAACCCAAAAAGTCGCGTGAACGGCCTTCGAGCAGCACACTGACCTGGGTGGCATAGCGTGACAGATAGGCCAGAGTCCCTTCTGCGGTACGGCCATTAAACACCGAACCGGAAATAACCCGGTTATCCGCATTTTTGACCAGACCCGCAACCAACTGGTCGGTATTAGCCCCCAGGCGGGTACGAATCAGCGTGGGCTCAGGCACTTGTGGGCCAGCCAAGGCAACCACGCGATCGGTCCACAGGGTACCGGTCTCAAACAGCTTGCCGACAGCGATAACGTCCTGATAACCGATGGTCCAAACCACTTTCTTCTCGCTCACAGGATCGAGGAAGTGGATATGGGTACCGGCGTTACCCGCAGGATGGATACCGCTAAATTCCTGCACGGTCGTTTCTGCAGCGGCCGGTACAGCAGCACCCGCGGCTTTACACAGGTACAGCTTGCCCTGAACCAGCTTGGACAAAAACTGCTGACCAGCAACAAACGCGTCTTTCTGCTCGGCGATGATCACTGCAGGATCAGCAGCCAGCGGATTGCTGTCCATCGCGGTGATAAAGATCGAGCTAGGCGCACTCTCGGGGGCCGGGACCATACTGAACGGACGCGTACGCAACGCGGTCCACAGACCCGATTCAACCAGATTCTCAACGACCTGCTCGCGCGTGACCTGCGCGGCATCGTACTTGGTAAACTCTACAGCATCGCTACCATCGACATCGATTACGACAGACTGCAATACACGTTTCTCACCACGGTTAATCGCCGACACCACTCCACTAGCAGGAGCGGTGAATTTGACACCGGGCGTTTTCTTATCGGAAAAAATCACCTGGCCGAGTTTAACCCGATCACCTTCACGGACTGACATAGTCGGCTTCATGCCGATGTAATCAGATCCAATGATGGCTACTGAGTTCACCTGCGGACCATTAATAATGGTCTGCTTCGGTGCTCCGGCAATAGGTAGATCCAGACCCTTTGTGATCTTGATCATGCGCCTCACCCAATCAAAAGCTCTATATTTCAGAGTCTTATAGAGAAAAACAGAGCAGACAAAACAACCCCCTCTCTTTTTTCTACCTAGACCCAACTAAAAAAATCGCGTAATTATAAAGATCTCACCCCGAAAATTCCACTCGCCCAAAGGCTTATATCCTTCTTCAAATTGAGTATTTTCACCGGAATTCAAGCCTTTAGTCAGCGACTGACAAATAGCAACAAACCACCGAGAGACTTAAACAAAAAAAACCGCCCGAAGGCGGCTTATAGACCGGATGCGCTGCACGCCACTAATTCAGGCGAGCTGCACATAAAAACCGCTACCCCTCCACAGGATAAGCAGGCAGCGCCGTTTGAGTCATCTGCTGCAACATACGCACAACCTGACAGCTGTAACCGAACTCATTGTCGTACCAGACATAGAGCACACAGGAATCGCCACTGACAATCGTCGCCAAGCCATCCACAATACCTGCTGAACGCGATCCAACGAAGTCTGAAGAGACCGCTTCAGGCGAGTTACTGTAGTCAACCTGCTTCTGCAGATTGGAATGCAGCGCGACATGACGCAGGAAGTCATTCATCTCTTCCTTGGTCGTGCTCTTCTCAAGGTTCAGATTCAGAATCGCCATCGATACGTTCGGCGTAGGCACTCGTATCGAATTTCCGGTCAACTTACCCTCCATCTCCGGCAATGCCTTGGAAACAGCTTTGGCAGCACCGGTCTCGGTCAACACCATATTCAGCGCAGCCGAGCGCCCGCGACGATCGCCCTTATGGTAGTTGTCGATTAAATTCTGATCGTTGGTATAGGCATGCACGGTTTCAACGTGGCCGTTTTTAATTCCAAATTTATCACTAACCGCCTTCAGCACAGGCGTGATCGCGTTAGTGGTACAGGATGCCGCCGACAGAATCTTGTCGTCCACAGCGATATCATGAGTATTAACACCCATAACAATATTTTTTATCCCCTTGCCCGGCGCAGTCAGAATAACCCGGGAAGCACCGTTGGCACGCAAGTGTAGCGACAACCCATCTTCGTCACGCCATTTACCGGTATTATCGATCACGACCGCATTGCTGATGCCGTAAGCGGTATAGTCGATGGTATCCGGGGCATCGGCATAGATCACCTTGATAACATTACCGTTAGCGATAAGCGCATTGTTTTCTTCATCGACAGTGATCGTTCCCAGGAAGGAGCCGTGAACCGAGTCACGTCGCAGCAAGCTGGCGCGCTTCTCAAGATCACCACCACTACCACGAACCACAATTGCACGCAGGCGCAGGGAGTGTCCACCCCCGGTTTTTTCGATCAGCAGACGCGCCAACAGACGCCCTATACGACCAAAACCATAGAGCACAACATCGGTCGGCGTAGTTTCGTCACCATTTTTAAGCGCGCCCGCCAGCTCCTGCTTCAGGAACGCTTCGAGAGACAGGCTGCCACCCTCTTTGCGAAACTTGACCGCCAGCTTGCCGATATCAACATGGGCACGCCCAAGATCCATCTTGCTCATCGCCTGCACCACCGGGTAGGTGTCATGCACAGACAGCTCTTCACCCTCAACCTGACGCACATAACGATGCGCCTTGAGGATATTAACAACAGAACGATTGACGATAATTTTACCGAAGATAGAGGATTCTATCTCTCGGTCGCGGTAAAGACCGCCGATTACCGGAATCATAGATTCAGCAACGGCTTCACGCGCTTTCCAATCAGCAAAGACTTTTTCTTGACTCACAGGGGCTACTCCAATGGCGTCAGAGGGGGAATTTTGAGGCCGAATTATGCACTTTTATCGACGCCCGATCAAACCACCGACCACTGAACTTTAGGCGCGGGCCGCCACACCCAGATAGCATTCATCGCAGCAATAGCGAACATTTCCCCACCCCTCTGGCATCGACGACCGTAGCGTGCCTATCTAGCTTCAACACCCTCCCTAAGATTGCGCTCGCTAGTGCAGCCGCTACAATGCGTGCTCAACCCTTAGCTACCGGCCCCAATTATTTAATGAAACAGCTCCTGACTCCCCGGATGCCCGCCGCATCGCCGGGTAAAACCCGCTACATCGACAACCTCTGCGGCGGTGCGGGCGGCTTGCTGATTGCCGAATTGGCAGCGAGCCATGCGCAACTGACTCTGGTCGTCACCCGCAATGTCGAAACCGCGATGCAGCTGGAAGCGGAGCTCGAATTTTATCTGCCGGGGCTGGACCTGCTTAGCTTTCCCGACTGGGAAACCCTGCCCTACGATACATTCTCACCCCATCATGACATCACCTCGCAGCGGCTGGCCTGCCTCAATCGCCTGCTGCAACGAATGCAGGGCGTACTGGGTGCACAGAGCAAACAGGGGGTCCTGATCGTTCCGGCGACGGCACTGCTGCAACGACTCCCGCCACGTAGCTTTATCGCGGCCAACAGCCTGGTGCTGGAGCTGGGCCAGCACCTCGACCTTGAGCAACTGCGCTCAGGCCTGGCCGGACACGGCTACCGCGCCGTGGATACGGTTTACGAACACGGCGAGTTCGCCATCCGCGGTTCGATTATCGACATCTATCCGATGGGTTCGGAGCTGCCCTACCGGATCGACCTGTTCGACGCTGAGATCGACACCCTGCGTAGCTTCGACCCGGAAACCCAGCGCTCGGTCGACCAGGTCGATTCGATTAGGCTGCTGCCCGCGCGCGAATTCCCACTCGACAAAGCAGCGATCGCCCATTTCCGCCAGCAGTGGCGCGAGCGTTTTGACGTCGATCCGCGCAAATGCTCGGTATATCAGGATGTCAGCGACGGCATCGGCCCCGCCGGTATCGAATACTTCTTGCCGCTGTTTTTCGAACAGACCGAGTCCTTATTGGACTATCTGCCCGGCAGCACCCAGATCCTCACCGAACAGGACCTGAATCAAAGTTGCCAGGAGTTCTGGGATGAGATCCAGAACCGCTATGAAAGCCGCTGCCATGATATCGAGCGGCCAATCCTGCCGCCACACCAGGCCTTTATCCCGGTTGAAACGCTGTTCAGCCAACTTAAACCGCTGGCCCGCACCGATTACAACAAACTCGGCAACAGCGAACTGCGCAAAGGCGGCTTCAAACTGGCACTAACGCCACCTCCTGAGCTACCGATCAATGCCAAAGCGGACAATCCATTCAAGCCCCTGCAGCAGCATCTGGCACAGACTCAAAACCGCATCCTGTTTATCGCCGAATCGGCCGGGCGGCGGGAAACCCTGCTAGAACTGCTGGGGCGGATCCAGATCAAACCGCAACCGGTGCGCAGCTGGTCCGAATTTATCGACTCTGACGTCAACCACTCCATTCTGATCGCCCCCCTGAGCAGCGGCCTGATACTGACCGATGCCCAGCTTGAGGTCATCACCGAAACCCAGCTGTTTGGGCAACGGGTGATGCAGCACCGGCGGCGTCAAAAAGCCACCGACAGCGCTGATCTGATCTTTCGCAACCTGACCGAACTCCAGATCGGCGCGCCGGTGGTTCACGACCAACACGGCATCGGCCGCTATCTCGGCTTGCAGACCCTGGATCTTGAGGGCCAAGCCAATGAGTTTCTGACTCTGGAGTACGCTGACGGCGCCAAGCTGTACGTTCCGGTTGCATCTCTGCAACTGATCTCGCGTTATTCGGGTGCAGCTGACACCCAGGCACCGCTACACAAACTGGGCAGCGAACAGTGGAGCCGAGCCCGCAGCAAAGCCCAGGAAAAAATCCGCGATACCGCCGCCGAGCTGCTGGATATCTACGCCCGCCGGGCTGCCCGCAAAGGCCGCCAGTTCAAGCTCAACGAGACCGATTACGCCATCTTCGCCAATGATTTCCCGTTTGAAGAGACCCCCGATCAGGAACAGGCCATCGGCGCAGTAATCCGGGACATGATTGGCCGCACCCCGATGGATCGGCTGATTTGCGGCGATGTCGGCTTCGGCAAAACCGAAGTGGCGCTGCGCGCCGCCTTCATCGCCGTTCAGGACGGCCATCAGGTGGCTGTGCTGGCCCCGACCACGCTACTGGCACAGCAGCATTACCAGACCTTCGCCGACCGCTTTGCCGACTGGGCTGTCACGGTCGAGGTGCTGTCACGGTTTCGCAGCGGCAGCGAGACCAACCAGACCATCAAAGGCCTGACCGAAGGAAAAGTGGATATCGTCATCGGCACCCATAAGCTGCTCTCCGGTGCTATCGACTTCAAGTCATTGGGATTGCTGATCATTGACGAAGAGCACCGCTTTGGCGTGGCGCAGAAGGAAAAAATCAAAGCCCTGCGCGCCAACGTCGACATCCTCACCCTCACCGCCACCCCTATTCCCCGTACGCTCAACATGGCGATGGCCGGAATTCGTGACCTGTCGATTATCGCCACCCCACCGGCACGCCGTTTGTCGGTCAAAACCTTCATTAGGGAAAAAGACCAGGCCCTGACCAAAGAGGCGATCCTGCGCGAACTGCTGCGTGGCGGTCAGGTCTACTACCTCCATAACGAGGTCAAGACCATCGACAACCTGGCTCGCGAACTGGCAGAACTGGTGCCTGAAGCCCGCATCGCCATCGGCCATGGACAGATGCGCGAGCGCGAACTGGAACAGGTGATGTCAGACTTCTACCACAAGCGTTTCAATGTGCTGATCTGCACCACCATCATCGAGACCGGCATCGACATCCCCAACGCCAACACCATCATCATCGAACGCGCCGATAAATTCGGCCTGGCCCAGCTGCACCAACTCCGTGGACGGGTCGGCCGCTCCCACCACCAGGCCTACGCCTACCTGCTGACACCCAATCAGAAAGCGATGACCGCCGATGCGGTTAAACGCCTGGAAGCGATTGAGGCGGCCAACACCCTCGGTGCTGGCTTCACCCTCGCCACCCACGATCTAGAGATAAGGGGTGCAGGCGAGCTACTCGGGGATGAGCAGAGCGGCCAGATGGAAGGGATTGGCTACTCGCTGTATATGGAACTCTTGGAAGAGGCGATCGAATCGATCAAGGCGGGCAAAACCCCGGGGATGGATCGACCACTCCGCCATGGCGCCGAGATCAACCTGCGGCTACCGGCACTGATCCCGGACGACTACCTGCCCGACGTCCACTCCCGCCTGGTTCTGTACAAGCGCATCGCCGGGGCCAGAATCGGCGCCCAACTCAAAGAGCTCCAGGTCGAGATGATCGACCGCTTTGGGCTGCTGCCCGAGCCACTGAAAAACCTGTTCCGGCAAACACAGCTAAAGCTCAAATCCCAACAGCTGGGAATCAGTAAAATTGATGCGGGCAGCGACAGCGGCCGCTTTGAATTCACCCCGCAAACCCATGTCGATCCGCTAGTCTTGGTCAAGCTGGTACAAACCCAGCCTCAACACTATGGACTGGAGGGGGGCAACCGGCTTAAATTCAAGCTTGAGATGCAAACGCCCGAACAGCGCTTCCAGGCACTGGAGCGCTTGTTACAGCAGATATCACCCGGAAACAGCCCTACATGACCCAAGCACAAAGAGACAGCACCCTGACCTTGCCGCCAGCGCGAGCGCCAAAAGCCCGCAACCGGCTGGCTCGCGAGAAACCGCGGCGCCTGATGGTTTCGCTAGCCAGCAGCATCGTGCTCGGCTTGGCATCGCTGACAGCTGCCGCCGAAACAGTCGCCGAAGCCACCAAGACAGCCAACTGGTATCAGATTGAGCTGGTGGTCTTCACCCAGCCCCAGCAGAACCTACAGGCCGAATACTGGCAGGAACAGCGTCAACCCACATATACCAAGAACGCCATTCAACTCAGGCCCAGCGCAGGCTTTGGGCCCGAGTACTTCCGCAACCCAATGCCCGTAGCCGAATCCGAAGAGCAGAATACAAACCCAGCCGATCCCGCATCCGCCCTCCTCCCCGTTGATGCACAAGCCAACCCGTACACCTTGCAGCCACGCCAACTTCCCTCCCCCCTGCGCCAGGAATATAGCGATAACGCCTTCACCCTGCTAACCCGCACACAGCAAAGTCCGCAAACCGAGCTCGACAAGCCCCTCCTGCCGATCAACACCTCCCGGCTTGAACGCAGGGGTCACCGGATTTTGTTTCAGGGTCGCTGGCGCCAACCCGTGCATGAAAAGCAGCAGGCTCGCTCAATAGTCATTCGCGGAGGCCAAGCCCTTGAGCCCGATCACTTTGAACTCGAAGGCGACATCCAGCTATCGCTGAGCCGCTACATACACCTGCGCCCTAACCTCTATCTCTCCCTGGCGTTGCCCCCGGAGTGGCAACCGCGTCATCCCAGAGCGATCGAGGCGCAGGCAAGCGAACTGAGCCCGCTCGCCGACACCGCGCCTGAACCCGAATACGGCTCCGAATTCGACCGGGAGCTCACCCCGACGACATACCCCGTTCCTGAGGGCTTCGCTGCCCTAGCCAACCCCTTAGCCGAACCCTCAGCAGAACCTATAGCAGAACCCATAACCGAACCCCTGCCGCCTCAAACCCGGTATTTAACCCTGGCATTAGACCAACCCCGACGCATGCGCCGCAACAAACTGCACTATCTTGACCATCCGCTATTTGGGGTATTGATTCGATTCACAGCCTACACCCCGGAACCTGAGGTGATCGCCCCTCCGCCAGAGTCGGCGCCCAGCTTAAACCCAACCCGCGTCCAAACTGACACAGAGCAACAGCCATGACAGAGGGGACGGATAGAGTGACAAAAATGGGGTTACGGCGCCGATTAAAAGCATTTTTCGGCGTTACCGCGGCAGCACAACCCGCCGCAATTGCCACCGAAGAATATAAAGGCTTCCTAATCACACCCGCCCCGATCAAAAAGGGGAATCTGTACCTAGCTGCAGCAACGATCAGCAAAGGCGATAAAAGCCACGCCCTGATCCGCGCCGACGAAATCGGCAATTTCCAGGAGTGCTGCGCGCTGAGCCTGCGCAAAGCGCGGCTTATGATCGATCAGCAAGGAGATGAGCTCTTCTAGTAAAACCCGCATATAGCAGATAATCGTTTAAGCTCATGCAGATAAATAAAAGCAGCCCTGCAGCATTCGGGCCTACATTACGCACTGCTAATTAAATTCTGCTGACAAGACCGAGAACATGGGCGTAAAAACCATTTTGATCGTTGATGACTCTGCGACCATTCGTCAAGTCGACTACGCGACTTTAATCAAGGTAGGCGATGAGGTGGTGGTTGCCAGCAACGGCAAGGAAGCGGGTGCCGGCAACCTCAAGAGCGCCCAGCACAGGATAGCGGCCCCTCAACCTACACCGGCATCGCCACCCAGGCCCTGGCACACAACAGCCGTCGCAAAAAAAGCTGCGCATCACTCCTGTGCGTCACTAACGTAGCATGGGCACGGACGTCATTGTGGCTCAGAATTCACCCTCGTATTTACATGGACAACGGGACAAGGTTTATGAATAACAAGATTGCAGTCGAAAAGCCGTTGGTGATCCTGCACGGAGACGAAATGGCCCAGGTCGCTTTCGAGCGTATTCTGCAGCAGTTTGTCAGAGCACGACTGGAGATCGATCTGGTCGAGATCGACCTGACTGCCGAAAACCGGCTGGTAACCAATGGCCAGGCGGTACGCGACGCCATCGATGCCCTTAAAACGCATGGCGTCGGCATCAAGAACGCCGGCATGACCGTTAACCGCACCCAGCTTGATGAGCTACTGGCCAAGCACCCCGCGATTAACGAAGCGGAGCTGGATAAGCTGGCGACCAAGTCACCCAACGGCGCCATCCGCAAGGGCATCAGCGGTAACATCACCCGCGAAGATATCCAGTTCCGCAATCTGCAGAACAATCCGCCCAACTGGATCGACCGTGATATCGACGTCGATACCATGGAGCGTGGCGGCAACAAACACAGCCACAACGAACTCTCCAATGCCACCGGCATCGTCAAACTGATATTCGTCGGCAGCAGTGGCGATCCGGTCGAGCTGCACCGACGCAAGATCAACAAAAACGACCCCTGGCTGCTGGCCACCAACGATCTCGACGACGTCCGTGCCTGGGCGCACCGGTTCTTCCAGCGTGCTCTCAGCGAAAAGCGTGACGCCTACCTGGGCCTTAAAGACACCGTAATCCCGGGCTATGACGGGGTGATGAAAGCGGCTATTGAGGCGATCTACTACGCGGAGTACGAAGCGCAGTTTAAGACCGCTGGCATCGCCTACCACTATGAGTTGATCGATGCTCAAGCCGCGCGAATCATCTCCAATCCACCCGAGCGCGCCCTCTGGGGGGTACCGGACAACACCAGTGGGCGCAAGCTGTTCAAACTGGTCAACACCCTCAAAAAATACGGCATTCCTAACCGCGATTCGCACACCTCAATCTCCCGCATGAGCGCCGGTGGCGGCGATCAGTACGGCAGCTTCAACATGCCTGTTTCCGAAGACGGCCTGATCAAGGTCATTGTCGACGGCGACGAAAAACATGCCCGCACCGTCAAGAGCGGCGATCCTATCCTGCTGATGTCCAACGACCGCAGTTCGATCAAAAACTGGGTCAAGCAGGTGTTCCAGGACGCCTCGCACAACGACAAAGAGGTCTACTTCGGCCTCAAGCGCGAATACATGGCCTACGACGATGTGTTCAGCACCGTGATCACCGAAGTCCGTAAGGAGCTGGCCCAGGACAATACCGCGCCGCCCTCCTTTATGATCATGCGCCCCTCGGCCCAGCTAAAAAAGATGATCTCCGATCCGGCCCGCAGCGCTCTCTACCCGGCGCTGAACCTGGACGGCGACATCTACTCGGATATCGCCGCAGCCCTTGGCGGCAGTCTGGCCACGGCCAGCTCCATCATAGCCAGCAAGGACGGCACCCTGCTGTTCGAAGCGCCCCACGGCACCGCGCACGACCTGTATCTGCGCTATCTGGCCAGCGACGGCAAAGAGGCTATATTCAACTCCTCGGCGCTGTTGTATGCCGTCGCCAACGCCTTAGAGACGCTAGGTAAGCGGGAAGCCAATCTGGCGCTGATCGAATACTCGCAAAACCTTAAAGAGGCACTGATCGATACCGTCGACCAGGGGATCATAACCGGCGATCTGAAAGGCAAGACCACCGATCCGAGCAAGGAGCAGCTGGTCGATATGGCTGGCTTCCTGGATGCGATCGAACGCAATCTCAACGTGCGTGTTGACCCGTAGTAAAGACCCGCGAGCATAACCCACCGCGCTTTAGGCTCCAGCCACAGGCGCGGCTTTTTTTTTGCAAACTAAGCGCTGACCGTAAACGAGCAATTATATAGAAACAGAGGAATATCAGAATTCAAGTCAGGGATATAACCTGATGGGAGAGCATGGGGGTCGTGCTGCCTATAGACTCTCTGATGATAGAGAAATTACCGATATAATCTCTGAGACTTAAAAAGCTATCGGGTAAAATCAAATTAACGAGGTGTTGTTATTCAACACCTCGCACATTATCCAACAATCTATTCATGCCCCCCTGCGGCAGATTTTATGGGCGATGGACAAATAGGTATGGAACTATTTGCCCACCAGGTTAATAGTTGCCGCTACACAGCGACAGACACCGTCATCAGGCCTACGACAACAACACCGGCGGCGATAGCCTCCCCTTTACAAATCCTTTTACGCTATACTGCCTGCCGTCCAATTTAGCAGGGTCTATTATGAAAATTTGTAGTGTTGAGTTAAAAAGCAACGAAGCGATCATCTGCCTGCTGACCCTGTCCGAGGGACTGTTTGCACTCCCCGATTGCAGGGCTCGGCGCCTGACGCTGAGCGATGTCAACAGCACCGAACATCTGAAAAAATTCCAATTTGATTTCGCCAAACTAATGAGCGATTACAAGATAGACCAGGTGGTTATTCGCCAGCGCCCTACTTCGGGCAAGTTCGCGGGTAGCTCGACAGGCTTCAAACTGGAAGCGGCGATCCAGCTAATCGATGGCCTGGATGTGGTGACGGTATCTTCGGCCCTGATTAAAGAATCGCTGAAACAGACCCCGCTGCCGATCCCCTTCAGCGACACCGGTTTAAAAGGGTTTCAAGAAGCGGCCTTCACCACCGCCGTGGCTTATCTGAACCGCCCCAAAGAAGAGGCTGAAGCCAAACCCTGGTAAGACCTTAGCGCCGCCCCTGCAGGCGGCGCACTCAACACCCCGCTGCTCGGTTAGCCCGCGACGCAATCGACGCAATACACTACCTCACCGTCACGCTCCTGCTTCACCAGGCCATGAATATCGGTTTCAAAGCCAGGAAAACGCTGATTCAGATCACGGGCGAGTTTAAGGTAGCGCACGATGGTCGCGTTGAAGCGTTCACCGGGGATCAACAACGGGATACCCGGCGGATAGGGGGTTACCAGCATCGCCGTCACCCGCCCCTCCAGATCATCGATCGACACCCGCTCTACCTGCCGATGCGCCATCTTGGCAAAGGCATCGCCCGGGCGCATCGCCGGTATCATATCGGAGGTATACATCTCGGTGGTGAGCCGTGCCACGTCGTTGGCCTTATAGAACCCGTGCAGCTGCGCGCACAGATCCTTAAGCCCGACCCGCTCATAACGGCTGTGTTTTGCCACAAAATCGGGTAGCACTTTCCAGCACTGAGTATTTTTATCGTACTCATCTTTAAATTGCTGCAGGGCGGCCACTAGCGTATTCCAGCGCCCCTTGGTGATGCCGATGGTAAACATGATAAAAAACGAATAAAGACCGCACTTCTCGATGATCACCCCATGCTCGGCGAGATACTTGGTGACAATCGCCGCTGGAATACCGAACTCATCGGAAAAATCGCCATCCAGATCCAGCCCCGGGGTGATGATAGTCGCCTTGATCGGGTCCAGCATGTTAAAGCCCGGCGACAGATTACTGAAGCCGTGCCAGCGATCACCGGGATTAAGCATCCAGGCCTCACGCTCCTCGATCCCCTCTTCGGAGAGATCGTCGGGGCCCCAGACCGTGAACCACCATTTACCGCCCCACTCTTCATGCACCTTGCGCATCGCGCGCCTAAACTCCAGCGCCTCGGTGATCGACTCCTCAACCAATGCCGTACCGCCTGGCGCCTCCATCATCGCCGCCGCCACATCGCAGGAGGCGATGATGGCGTACTGCGGTGAAGTCGAAGTGTGCATCAAATATGCCTCATTGAAATGGTCCCTATCCAACTCCGTATTTTCCGCATTCTGAACCAGTATATGTGAGGCTTGCGACAGACCTGCCAGCAATTTGTGGGTCGACTGGGTTGCAAACACCATCGACTCCTGGCAGCGCGGCCGATCCGCACCGATGGCGTGATAATCACCATAAAAATCGTGGAAGGCGGCGTGCGGCAGCCAAGCCTCGTCGAAGTGCAGGGTGTCGATCTTGCCGTCCAGAAACTCCTTAATCTCCTCGACGTTGTAAAGCACCCCGTCGTAAGTCGACTGGGTAATCGTCAGCACCCGCGGCTTACCTTTGGCCTTGCTCGCAAAGGGATGTGCGGCAATTTTTTTCTGAATGTTTTCCCACAGAAACTCCTCGCGCGGAATCGGTCCGATGATGCCGAAGTTATTGCGCTGGGGCATCAGGAACACCGGGATCGCGCCGGTCATCATGATCGAATGCAGAATCGATTTGTGACAGTTACGATCGACCACCACAATGTCGCCCGACGCCACCGTCGAGTTCCAGACAATCTTGTTTGAGGTGGAGGTGCCGTTGGTAACGAAATAGAGATGATCGGCGTTAAAAATTCGGGCGGCATTGCGCTCTGACGCGGCGACCGGGCCGGTGTGATCGAGCAGCTGACCCAGCTCCTCTACCGCATTACAGACGTCGGCACGCAGCATGTTCTCGCCAAAGAACTGGTGAAACATCTGCCCAACCGGGGACTTCAGAAAGGCAACGCCCCCCGAATGGCCGGGACAATGCCAGGAGTAAGAACCGTCGGCCGCATACTTGGTCAGCGCTTGGAAAAACGGTGGTGGCAGCGCTTCAAGGTAGTCTTTGGCCTCACGTAACACCGAGCGCGCGATAAACTCCGGCGTATCCTCATACATATGGATAAAACCGTGCAGCTCGCGCAGGATATCGTTGGGCAGGTGGCG
>JBALTG010000065.1:0-24586 GCA_036964625.1 Motiliproteus sp. | reverse complement strand
GCCTTTTACTAAGTGCCTTTGTGAAATATCCGGGTTAGCCCCTCTGGGGAGGCTGATTGATACCCATCCACCCTTAAGAACACCCGCAGATTTTCAACATAACGACTGCTGGACTCCTTTAGAAAACTTAAAACGCCCGTTTTATTGATTCAGCTCAACACTCTCCTAGACCAACCCTGCGCTAGATCAAAGCTTATAGCGCCAAAAACGCCTAAGGTGTGTATAAGTCATCGGATATGAAATCGGAATACACCATGCGCCCTCATTCTGGCTTTACACTGATTGAATTATTGATCACGCTCGCGATAGCCGCCATTTTGGCCAGCTTGATGGCGCCCAGCTTTACCTCGTTCATCAAAGACAACCGCCTATCGGGCCAGATCAACACCCTGATAGGCGCCATTCATCTGTCCCGTGGCGAAGCGGCCAACCGCCGCAGCATCGTCACCCTGTGTGCCAGTAACAATGGCGCAAACTGCAACAGCACCAACTGGGAGGCGGGCTGGATCCTATTTAGCGACTCCAGCAACAGCGGCAACCAGATCATCGATGGTACCGATCAGCTGCTGCTTTATCAGGAACCCTTGGAGGGAAACAATACGCTGCGCGCCACTGGCTTCAGCGGCAGCAACCTTGGGGTCCTGCAGTTCAGCTCTACCGGTTTTATTCTCGCATCGTCGCCTGCGCCCGGCACTTTTACTCTCTGTGATGACCGCGGAGCCACTCTCGCTAAGGCGATAGTGGTCAACATCTCCGGGGTATCCCGGTTATCGGTCGATGAGAGCAGTACGCCTGACGGTATCGTCAATGATCACCAAGGCAGCCTGGGAGACGTCACATGCCCCTAGTCTGTTGCCTGAACGTAAAATCCCGAGCGATGATTTCACCCCAACGGGGTGTGAGTATGATCGAGGTACTGATCGCCCTGGTACTGCTGGTCACCACCCTGCTCGGCGCCACCGCACTGCAGATGACCGGACTGCAGACCAACCGCAGCGCTTACTACCGTACTCAGGCCAGCCTGCTTGCCTACGACATTGCCGACCGGATCCGCCTCAACGCCCGCTACGCCAGTGGAGATAACGACCGTTACAGTTTAGACACAGCCAATCCGACCACGCCCTCGGGCAGTAGCTGTGCCACCGCCACCTCGGGTTGCTCGGCGCAGAATCTGCGCGATCTTGATATCCGGGAATGGAGTGAAAATTTTTATGATGTCTCACTGCTCGGCCATGACAGCAGCGCCTACAAAGCGGTTTTACCCGGCGGTGCCGGCAAGGTGACCGCCAGCGGTGCCAGCTTTTCGGTTGATATAAGCTGGCAGGAGCTGGACTGGAACGTTACCGGCACTAGCAACAAGGCAGATACCACCAAGACCTTCACCCTAGATTTCACCACCTCGAGTTAGCGATGAAAAGAGATACACAACCATTCACAATTGTCCCTCGCTCTGCCCGCAAACAGCAGGGGCTATCGATGATTGAGCTGATGATCTCGCTGGCGATCAGCGCGTTCCTGATGCTGGGTGTGTTCCAGATCTTTATCGGCAGCAGCAGCACCGATAAAGTCTCCCACGCCTTCGCCCGAGTCCAGGAAAACGGTCGCCTGGCGCTGGATATCCTGTCCCGTAATCTGCGCATGGCCGGCTATCAAGGCTGCATCGATCCTGAGATTGTCGATATGAACATCATCGCCGACAACGCCCCCATCTCCGATATGAGCGATCAGGCGATCTGGGGCTACGAGACCGATACCAGCGCCTGGAACGTGACCAATAGAGATGACAATCTGGACAACATCAGCGGTGTTCACGAAGGCAGCGATCTGGTCTACATCCAGTATGTCTCCCCCACCGGAATCAATGTTATCTGCGATGGCGGCGGTAACTCCTGCACTGCGGTGAATGCCAACATCAAGGTCGATGACAATAGCATCGGCCTGAGTCAGTACGACATCGCGCTGGTTACCGATTGTGAAAGTGCCGATATGTTCCGCATTGTCAGTAATAACCCAGATACTGACGGCAAGGCTACATTTGCGCATTCTAACTCGCACAACACCAGCAACAACCTCAGCAAAGCCTACAGTGATGATTCGCAGGTCATGACCTTCGAGGCCCTGGCGTTCTACGTCAAGGATACCGGCCGCAATACCAGCCAGGGCAACGATATTTACGCGCTGTACCTGTTCGACAGTACCTACCACGACGGCTCTGGCACCGGCACCTACATCACCGGCCGAGAACAGGAGCTGGTCGAAGGGGTCGAACAGCTGCAGATCCTCTACGGACAACGCTTGAGCGACGGCAACATGCGTTTTATCCCGGCTGACGACAGCAACCTTGATTTCTCCGAAGTGGAGGCGATCCGGATCGGCTTGCTGGTCAGCTCGTCCGACGCGGTGGTTAACGCCAACGATGCCGCTACTTACAAACTCCCCGGGGAAGATGTTCTACCTGTAGGCACGGCACTGGCGGTAGCGACCCACCCGGTGGATCGGCGCTTACGCCAGGTGTTCAACAGCACCATCGTGTTGAGGAATCGAAAATGAACCGCACCCTGCAACGTCCCCATTCACCCCAGCGCCAACAAGGCGTGGTACTGGTGGTCTGCTTGCTGGTGATCGTAGTGGTCACCCTGATCGCCGCCACGATGATTAAAACCTCCGCGTTCGAGGAGAAAATGGCGGCCAACGCCCAGACCTACAACCGCACCTTTCAGGCGGCAGAAAGCGCAATTGAGTTCGCCATCGATACCGACAGCATGATGTTTGCTGCGATCGATGCTTCCGATAGCCTGTCATCGATCTCCACTGTTTCGATGGGCACCTCCGGCGTCACCGCGACCGCGCAAACCGAATTTATCGGCCAGGGGATCGCCCCTGGCAACTCGATCGGCTCCGCCTCCACCTACATGTACGAAGTGCATGGAACCGGCGCGATGGTCGATATGGATGCCACGACTGTGATCCGCCAAGGCTATTATCGCGTCAGCTTTGTCGCGTCCTCGGATGATCAGTAACCGGGCCTAGCCGGTTGGAGAGATATTATGAAGTTCATCAATCAGAAAACCCGGATCGTTCTGTCCAGTTTTATCAGCACCTGGCTGATCTGCACCCCGGCCTGGGCTGATGATACCGAGATCTATTTCGGGGGTAGCACAAACCCAGAAGTTCCGCCCAATGTCTTGTTTATCCTCGATACTTCAACGTCGATGGACGTAAATGACGGAGGCAGTTCGACCCGTCTAGAACGGATGAAGTCGGCACTTAAAAGCATTCTAAACACATCTGAGGGCATCAACGTCGGCCTGATGCGCTTCTCCAATCCAGGCGGCCCGGTACTTTTTCCGGTGACCGATATCAACGGGGGTACAGGAGCCAACTTGCTGGATGGCAGTGTCTCGGCAAGGATCTCATCAGGTAGCGATGATGCCGAACAAACGCCTAATGGCAAGGTCACCCTGAATTCACCTTGGCTGGAGCTCACTCGGGTTCCAGCTGCTACAACAATACAGATAGAAGCCCAAGTCACCTCTGGCTCCGACGATACGGAAGAATCATCTACCGGTACGATGAGACTCGACAGCTCAGACCTGGAACTGACCATTGAAGGCGGTACTAACAACCAAAAGGTCGGTGTCCGTTTTACCAACATCAACATCCCGGCAGATGCCATTATCAATGATGCCTGGCTGGAATTTAGCGTCGATCCTGCGGACGGCGGCTCCTCCTTAGACGAAGTCCCTATTGAGGTGGAGATTGCAGGCCAAGCACACAGCAACCCCCCGACGTTTAGCAGCTCTGCTTCTAATATTTCGGTAGGCCGTACAAAAACAGCTGAACGGGTGCGCTGGGACATACCCACCACCTCGTCAGCTAGCGATGGCGACCCACTGACCAGCCCCCCTATAAAGACGATCATCCAGCAGCTCGTCAGCTCTGATAATGGCTGGACGGCCAATAATGCAATGGTACTGATGATTGAAAAAACTAGCGGCGATGGTTCACGCTGGGTCAAAACCTATGAAAAAAGCACGACCAAAGCACCTAAACTGCATATCAGCTACTTCGTCGACACCGTCGCCAGCACCACAGTAAAGGTGGCTAATGCCAACGATGATGCCCTAGAGACATCTGGATCGGTTTCACTAACCGCCAGCACTAGCAATCCTTTTAAGATTGGAGCCAGCGGATCAAGAGCGGCTATTCGATTTTCCAGTGTGGGCATCCCCTCCGGCGCAACCATTCAGGATGCATCGCTTAAACTCACCGTCAACAAAAGTAGCAACAAAGACGTCACCATAAAAATCTTTGGTGAATCCTCCGGTAATTCTCTAGCCTTAAATACAACGGCCAACAACCTTACCTTACGGACTCCCACCGCAAGCTCTGTCACTCTGGCGCTAACGGGCACTACGGCCAACAATACCGTGTCATCACCTGACATTAAAAATGTGTTGCAAGAGATCATCAATCTCGGTAGCTGGTCAGAAAACAACGCCATGACATTACTCATCGATCGGGTCGGAGGCGATGCGCAGAGCGCCATAGATGCCTATGCCTACAATCAATCCTCGACCAAGGCAGCCGAACTCACAGTTAATTATTTCATTGGCGCTGGCTCAACAACCCCGCAAACCGTGGGTCTACGCTTTAACGACATCAATATCCCACAGGGAGCCACGGTGACATCTGCAAAGGTGACCTTCACCGCCGATGCCAGCAACAGTGAATCTACCAATCTGGTATTCAATGCCGAAGATGCCGACGATAGCAGCCCATTCACCTCCTCACCGTATGATCTAGGTGTCACCAACCGCCCTCGAACCGGCCTTTCCGTTGGTTGGAATGCAGCCGCAGCCTGGACCGCTGATAGTCAGTTCCAATCACCGGCAGCACCAGATCTTACCGGAGTGATTCAAGAGGTGGTCAATCGGAGCGGCTGGTGTGGCGGCAACAGCCTTAGTTTACTCGTCAGCGGTACCGGGCTACGCGTCGCCAAGTCTTACGAACGCAGCCCAGCACAGGCGCCTAGACTCGATATCACCTACGATGTGCCTGCGGCTGGCAGTATCGGCTGTACCAGCTATCCGTTCGGGGTACAGGTAAATGCCAGTAGCGATGATGCTGAACAAGCCAGCGATGGCAGTGTCAACCTGGGAAGCTCAGACCTTGAGTTTGTTACCGACAGCAATTCTGGTGAAAGTAATCAAACGATCGGCATCCGCTTCAACGATATCAAGCTTCTCAAGGGCGTCACGGTCGACAGGGCCTACCTTGAACTCGCTGTGGATGAAACGGCACCAACGACTGTAACCAACCTGTTAATCAAAGGTGAAAATGTAGCCAATTCGGATACCTTTACTACCGCCAGCAACAATATCAGTTCACGCAGCACCACGGGGGGCACTAGTTGGAGTATCACCGATGTTTGGACACAGGCTGATGAGATCAAGCGGAGCCCCGATATATCCGCAATCATCAATACCATCATCGCCAATACCGACTGGGCTCCGGGAAACAGCCTCAGCCTGATCATCAGCGGTAGTGGCCAACGAATCGCGCATGCCTTCGATGGCAGCAACCTCGCTCCGCGTCTGGTGTTCTATACCAACCCTGACAATCTATCCGAAAGCTCGGTGACGGTCCGCCAAAAGCTGAACCTGATGGTTGATTCGCTCGACAGCAAGGCCGGTACACCGATCGTAGACTCCCTCTACGAAGCCGCGCTTTACTATCGTGGCGATGCAGTCGATTATGGCAAGAGCCGCGGAACCGGCAACGATTCCGAACAAGCCAACACCCGTGTATCCTTCGGCAACCCCAGTCCAGCCACAGGCGAGATCAGTACCTACACCGGTGGCACCCTGGTACGCCCCGCAGGCTGTACCGATGACAATATTGGCACCACCACCTGCGCCGACGAAGAGATCACAGGCAGTCCAGTCTATACCAGCCCTATCACCGAAGACTGTCAGTCCAATCATATCGTTCTACTAACCGACGGTTACCCCAGCGTCAACACGTCGGTCACAAAAGTACAGGCGATGACTGGCGGTAGCTGTAGTGGATCGGATGATAAAGCCTGTGGCCTTGAGTTGCTCAGCTATCTAAAGAACGTAGACCAACACGCCAAAGATAACGATCAGATCATCACCACTCACACCATCGGCTTTAACTTCTCCGACCAGTGGCTCCGCGACCTAGCAACAACAGGAGGTGGCGGTTTCTACGAAGCCGAATCAGCGTCCGAACTCACCAGCGCCTTCGATACCATCATCAAAAGCATTAAAGCGGTGAACACGACGTTTGTTCAACCCAGCGTTACCATCAACCAATTCAACCGGTTCTCCCATCGCGATGATGTTTATTTCTCACTGTTCAAACCTCAAGAAACAGCCAAGTGGTACGGCAACCTGAAGAAATACCAGCTCAAGGGTAGTCCGGCGACGCTCTATGACAACCAGAATCCACAACAGCCTGCCATCGATCCGCTGACCGGCTTCTTCGGCATTAACTCGCAAAGCTTTTGGTCGGCTGACGAAGATGGCAACCTCGTTGAGAAAGGCGGCGCGGCCAGCAAGATCCCCGTCAGCCGCAAGGTTTATACCAATGTATCCTCCAGCGCCGTACTCAGCGTGGCCGACAACGCCTTCAACGAATCGAACCCATTGCTAACCAAGTCACTGCTGAACATCACCGCCCAAGACGACAACTACCGCACCGGTCTGCTGCGATGGGCGCGGGGACTGGACGCAAACGGTGCCCAGCGCTTCGAACTGGGCGACCCACTCCACTCTCGGCCCGAGCTAGTCACCTACAACGGCTTGAGCGATCCACTCGAGAGCAGCATTTTCTTCGGCACCAACGAAGGCTTTCTGCACGCAGTGGATATCAACACGGGAGTCGAGCAGTTCTCATTTATACCTGAAGAGCTGCTCGGTAATCTCGATACCTATTTCGTCAACGCCAGCACCGCAGCACGCCCCTACGGTCTCGATGGCGGTATTACCCTGTGGACCAAAGACGCGAACAAAGACGGTGATCTTAAAGACACCGGCGATTTCGCCTACCTCTATATCGGTATGCGCCGCGGTGGCCGCAACTACTACGCGCTTGATGTAACTGATATTAACAATCCCAGATTGATGTGGCAGATCAACGGGGGTAGCACGGGGTACGAGGCACTCGGGCAGACCTGGTCACGTCCGGTAAAAAGCAAAGTGGTCTTAAATAACGTCCAATACGATGTGCTGATATTCGGCGGCGGATACGATAGCAATCAAGATGCCGCCACGGTACGTACTGCTGACAGCATGGGTAACGCGGTTTACATCGTCGATGCGCTGACGGGCGCAAAGATCTGGTCTGCGGGCAACGACAATACCTTCAACGAAAGCCATGCTGATATGAACTACGGTATCCCCTCCGAAATCCAAGTAATTGATATGAATCAGGATGGGATTGCAGATCAGCTCTATTTTGGCGATATGGGTGGCCAGATTTGGCGTTTCGATATCTACAATACGGATAATGACAGCATGTTGAATCAATCCGTCGACATTACCAAAATTGCCGATCTTGGCGGTAGCGATGCCGCTAGCAACCGCCGCTTCTACTATCCACCCGATCTGGCTTTGGCGGTTGATGACAAAAAGCGCTACCTGTCGCTGGCGATCGGTTCCGGTTTTAGAGCGCACCCGCTCAACACCGCCATCGAGGATCGTTTCTATATGATCAAGCTCTTCGATACTCACGCCAAACCGAGCTCCTGGATCACGCTCACCGAAGCCGATCTCTACGATGCGACCGAAAATAATATAGGAGGGAGTGACGCCAGCCTGAAAACCGCAGCCCAGGTAGCGTTATCCAACACCGATGTCAATCGGAAACAGGGCTGGTATTTGCGAATGACCCATAGTGGCGAAAAAGTGCTCTCCGGCAGCACTACGATCCAGAACCAGATCGTCTTCACCTCCTACCAGCCCAAGACCGCTCCAGCCGGATCCTGCAATCCGATCCAGGGCACCAGCCGCGCCTATCTGGCTAGCCTGTTCGATGCCACGCCGATAAAAGATATCGATGAGGATGGAAGCATCACCGCCGATGATCGAGTGATCCAACTCCAGATCGGCAGTATTCCGGCAACCCCGACGGTAATAGATACCATGGATAGCAAGCCGACGGTCTGGGTCGGCCCGGAACGGCTCGACCAGGTCGATACCGATGTTGAATCCACCCGGACCTACTGGATTGAGGAGACCAACTAGTGCTGCTCAGCGCCCTCCAAGCCCGCCCCTCTCAAGCAAGCCAAGAGCAGGCGGGCTTTACCCTGATCGAACTGATGATCACCGTTGCGATCGCAGGAATTCTGATGGCGATCGCCTACCCCAGCTATCAACAATATCTTATCGATAGCCGCCGCACCGATGCCCGGAATGCGTTATTGGCGTTCGCCACAACGATGGAACGTTACCGTAGCGATAATAACAGCTACGATAACGCCCATACCGGCACCGGCTACCCAAACCCACCCAAGAGCACGGTATTTCCGTCGCAGACACCGATCGATTCCAGCGATAAGCTCTACAACCTGACCCTACAGGCCGCAGATAACAGCGGCTATACCCTCAGAGCCACGCCGATGACCGGCACTGGACAAGACGGTGATGGTTTCCAAGAACTGACATCTGTAGGCATTAAGCGTTGGGATAAAGATAACAACGGAAGCATCGGTACTGGCGAGTCGACCTGGGCCGACTAGTTGTGGCAGCGTAATAAAGTTACATCGACAGATTCACGTATCCGTACGCCCCGTAGCTGTTACTCGGATCCGTGAATTAGAGTTCGAGCCAAGGGCAAAAAAAAGCCAAAATTCGAGATCAAATGCCCTTATCCACCTCAGTAAGCATAATTTCGATGCGGCGATTTTTTAAACGACCTGCCTCGCTGTCGTTAGAAACGATTGGCCGCATAAATGAAAAAGCCTGGGCTTCAAAGCGAGGTTCAGCCACACCCCGGCTCACAAGGTAATGAATAATGTTGATGGCGCGGGCTGACGAAAGCTCCCAGTTGGTAGCAAATTTTTTCGTCAACGATTTACTGATGGAGATATTGTCGGTATGACCCGCCACCACCACTTGTAGAGAACGCTGTAGTTTCAAACTTTCAGCGAGCTTGTCCAGCAACGCTTTCCCTGCGGCTGATATAGACGCGACCCCAGAAGGGAAAAGCAGGGTTTCGGCCAGAGTCATCTTGATACCCGTCGGCTGCTGTTCGACCTCAACCCCCTCTCCTTCAAGGCTCTTTATATCTTGGTAAGCATCGCCAGAGGCCGGGCGATACCGGACACTAAAGACGAGATTGTTAACATTGTTACCATAGTAAGTAATGGTATTATGCCGCTGTACCCACTTACCCTCATGATTGGCCGAATAGGTGACGGGCTCCAGATTTTCCGGGAACACGAATGACCAGGCGATCTGCTCAAAGTCGCCAGGGCTGTTCCACATCCCCAAGTGTCCATCAGCCGTGGTCGCGTCGGCCGCACTATCCCAACTTTGGTAGTCATAGACATTGTCGCTATCCACGTTAAGCCGGCCTTTATCTTCAAGATCAACCCATCGTAGGCTGGCAAAATCCCCCTGGGGTAGTTTTAGTACCATCGAACCGTCTTTGACCTCACTCGCCCAGGTCCCTGTATTTGGAAAAAGATAAAGGAAGTTCTTCAGGTAGTCCTCTGGAGCGTAGCCGCTTTTTTCGTTAAACAAGAGATTGTAGTCACTATAATCACTACGACTGGTCGTATACACCATCGCATGCCGACCATCTTGTTGAATGAAAAAGATACGTTCGGATACCGCACTATCTGCGTATACCGGCGATAACGCGGCAGATAATAACAACAGAGTTGCAGCCAGGCAGCGTTGGATTTTGTTTTTCACGTGACGACTCCTTAAAAAATAGTTGCTTATTTAACATCAGCAAATTAGATGCCACTCTCTGCTAAACCTACAGATCATCAAGCAACCGAACTGCTCAGGATTCTGCCAAGCTCGCTTCAGCGAACCAGCACGGGAACCGCTGCACGAAGACCAAAATTGGCCCCTCCGGTACCGCCAACCGGGTCTAGAGCCTCACAACTCGGCTTCATATAGATCGTCTTCTGGCGGAAACCATTGTCGCCGGGCGGATCTTGCCAAAGAGCCAGCCCATCGTCCGGACCCGACTTAATTTTAAAATGGGTGACAAAAGAATCCCAGCGTTGTTTACCATCGGGGTTATCGCTAGCCCATTCACCCATCAGTCTCGGGGCTTCATCATCGATCCCATTGGCATTCACCTGCTCGACGACCCACAGTACCTCCATGGCAATGGCGCCAATCAGTTGATTGCACGGCCCCGGATTGGAATCGCTACACTGGATGACGGGGAGTTTCATCACCCATGGCTGATCGGGCTCTCCGTCCTGATCTGAATCAGCAATATTTTTCCAACAATCGTAGAGATCATGAAACACGGTCTGAACTTCTCCACCCACCGTCTGCATCGCTTTGCCAAGCAGCATCTCTTGATTGAGGAGAGCTCCGCAACTAAACATGTCCCTTACGGTGCTGGCGCTTGCTCCTCCGGTACAGTGATCCGGTTGTTCAAAGTTAGTCCAGCCAGCGGTCTGTTCATCATTGTCGGAACTGGATATAAAGCGCCCGACCGAGCAGCTCCAGTTACCGTTTGCGTCCTTTAGTCGGTGTTCACACATCGCTATCGGTGCATCCAATTCTCCGGGGAGTATGGTGCCTGCGAAGCCGACATAGGCGACCGATCGCGCCTGCGCCTGGTAATTGTTAATGCCTAAGATAGGGCCGAAGAAGGCCTGAATCGGCGTCAACTGACGCGCCGTAACAACCTCCACCGCATTGATCTCAGCCAGGTCCTGGTTGAGGTCTTGAAAGGTTCTGAAATTACCATTGATATCGCGAAGGTCTGCCGGCTCAAGAGCGGCATTGGCGCTGAAAACTCCGCCTCTTTCAATGCCCTCGCTGTCGGCTAAGCTAGTCATAAACTGCCAGTGGCCACGATTGACGCGAATGATCTCTACCGCATCGCCTTGGCTGAGATTTGCCTGGGCTGCTGCCGTGGCGCCATTGACGGCAGAGATGCCGGTCTGCCCCACATTGATCGTGCCATCCGCATTGTATAGCAGGCGAGCGCCCTCAAGAGCGCCGGCATCTGCGCCGTTCTGCAGTTCTCCGCGAGCCAGATAGACGTTATTGAGGTCGACGGCCAACGCGCCAAATCCCAGTAGCGGGACCATCGCGACCAACCAATGCACGATGGATGCGCCTTTTTGTGTGTGGGGCAGAGTTGTCATCTGTGTCTTCTCTCAATTGGGCATCATATTCATCACGGTCCTGGCCGACAGGTTGATATTGGTAATGCCGGCAAGGAAACTGGGCAGCAGGAAAAATCCGTAGTTATGGACTATCGATATGGTCGCCGGATCCCCGGGAGCGACCCCGGTTCGATTGACGCTGATCGTTGGCAGAGGATCAGAGGGGGCGCGAGATAAAATCGATAGCGTTACCTGATCTGCGGCCTGCTGAGCCTCGGCATCGGTGGCGCCGCGAATCACCTGCCGAGCGGCGGCGCGTGTCGCCTGGGTCAATATCGACTGATCGGAAAAGGCCACACCAAAATCAAATATCATCGCGAGCACAATCAGTACGACCGGTAGCGTGACCAGAAATTCGACAATCTCCGCGCCGTTTTGAGCTCTACGCAGGCGCAACGCTTTTTTGTATCCCATCTAGCTCTCCCTTTTACTCCACACCCTGGCCCGATTGCGCGGTTAGCGACGGGCCACTGACGCCCGTAAAATGGCTGAGCCCGATATAACTGTGGGGGTAGGTAATGCCGACGCTCACCACATCACCGGCAGACACCGCCGCTGTTAATGTTAAGCTGCTCATATCCACTGCGTTGACCTTCAGGGTCATGCTTACCCCAGCCGCTGCAGGGTCTATCAGCAGACGGGTTTCAGCCCAGGTCATGACACTCTCGACCATTAACCGCTTCAGCAATTGGTTTTGCTCCGGGGTTTCAGGATCGAAAAGCAACGGGTCAACCCAATACAGACTGGCCTGCCTGGAACCCTCGCGTGATGCGTCGACGAGAGCTCCCCGGTCGTAAACGGCAATTGCGAAATCAATGATCATGAAAAAAACCAGCAGGAACAGCGGCAAAGTAATCAGCATCTCAACGGTTTCAGCGCCTTGCTGTGCTCGTCTTAATCGTGTTACTTGCGTTAATCGAGTTAGCCGCATATTCAATCAGCCCCCTGTTTCGATCGACTGTTCAGTGGCTGCTGGAGCCGTTTGCTGCAAGACCACAAGCCGCCTGGCATTACTCTCGGCCAGTTCGTAATACATAGGCGACAATCTGATGGCTTCCTCGAAGAAGCGCTGGGCATCAGCATAGCGGCCTGTGACCATCGCCACATACCCCACATCGTTATAAGCCTGATGTTCCTGTTCGGTTTTACCGAACGCCTGCAGCGCCTCTGAGTAGCGCCTGGATTTTGCATACACCAACGCCAGATTACGCCAGGCTCGTTCATAGCCGGGGTCCAGCCTCAGCGCATCGACAAATGCGTTCTCCGCGTTAATCAAATCGCCCATCTGGTAATGTGAATACCCCAGATTATTCAGGTAGAGGGGGATTCTGCCATCCAGCGCAATCGCGCTGGCATAGTTATTTTGCGCCTGTGGGTGTTTTTTTTGCATATCCTCAAGAACCCCCAGGGCGTTGAAGATCCTTGATGAATCAGGGGTTATCTGCAACGCCCGAGAGAGAAAACTCTTGGCTGATTGATGGTCACGATGGCGCATGCGAATGATCCCGACTTCGGTGAGCCCTCCGGCATGATCTGGCATCTCTTTGAGGACCAGAAAAAATGCCACCTCGGCGCGGCGCGTATCGCCACGGGCCAGATGAACGCGACCCACTTTATAGAGGATTTCTGGGTCTGCCCCCTCTTTCTCCAGTGCCCGGATATACTCAAACAGGGCGCGATCCAGATCGCCCTTAGTCACCGCGGCATCCCCTCGTAAAACCGCCTCCTGAGCCGATGCGATCGGGAAGGCGGTGCTGTAGCTCAAGGCGGCTTGTGGGTCGCCGAGGCTGGAATATTCAGCGTGTTTCTCCGACTCGGCAGGCAGTGTGTTGCAGCCGGTCAGCAGTATGGCCACGATCAGGCAGGGTAAAAGCAACCTTGCTTTCAAAGTCTTTTCAGTGCTGATCATCAGGGTAAACCTCCGTCACCGGCGGTTATTTTCGCCACGGTTTTCATCAGTATAAGTAGCGACGGTCCAAGCAGAATCAGAAAAAACATCGGTAAGATGCACAGCGTAATGGGCATCAGCATAATGAGGCTTAGCTGCGCCGCTTTCTCCTGAGCACGTTGCAAGCGTTTGTCGCGCATATCATCGGCAAACACCCGCAAACTCTGGCCGATGCTGGTACCAAAGCGCATGGCCTGGATCAGTGTGGTCACGAATGCGCCGATGTCGTCCACACCGGTGCGCCGCTCCAACTCCTTCAGCGCGGAGCGGTTGTCCATCCCCGCTCGGGTCTGCATCATCACCAGTTGCAGCTCATCGGCCAACTCTGGGTGCTGTACACCAATCTCGTCCGCGACACGCATGATCGCCGCGTTCAGACCCAAGCCAGCCTCGGCGCAGACCACCATCAGGTCCAGGGCATCGGGAAGAGCGTGTCGTAAATGTTGCTGGCGCCGGCGAACCGCCCATTTAAGCCAAAAGTCCGGGACGAGAAACGCCACGACACCACCCAGCAGGGCAGCGCTTAAGTCGTCCAGTACCGGGCGGTGAGTGAATAACGCGATACCCACCAGAATAAGCAGCGGCGCAACAATAAAGCTGGTAAGTTTTGCGCCGTAGAACAACGCAGGGGCGCGTGATGCGCGGTAACCCGCGGTTTCCAACTGGTAGGCAATATTGGCGCGTTTTTGCTCGGCTTTGGGGATAAGTGTCGAGCCCAATCGCTGCAACAGGCTGCTGCCGGTATGCTTGCTGCTTTGTGAGCGATCATTGGCCTGGACCTCTACGATGCGTTTTTTGAGCGGGTTGAGGAGAGCGCCAGCGAAGAAAGATAATGCCAGGGTGAAGGAAAACCCTATGAGCCCGAGCAGGATCACAAACAACAGCCGCACCCGTTCCGTATCGTAGTTAAGCCCTGCCAACTGGTTACTGATCTCTGTTAACCACGCCATCTCAACTTGCCTCATACGTCGATATTGGTCAGGTGCCGCAACCATAATATGCCGATCATCATCAGCACAAAGGCGCCGATCATCAATTGCTGTCCTGTCGGGTCCTGCACCAGGCCGGTGACCGCTCCAGGATTCATCGCTTCTGTCAATGCGGCCAGGCCAAACGGCATGATTGATACGACCCAGGCCGTACCTCGACCCTCCGCAGTCAGGGTGCGGACACTCCGCTGGAACCGAAAACGTTGTCGGATAAGGCCGGAAATTCGCTCAAGCACCTCGGCCAGGTTACCGCCGGTGTCTCGCTGGATCAGTACCGCGGTGACCACTGCCATCACCGCGATGCAGGGCATACGCTCTAGCAATCCCAGCAGCGTGCTACGCAGATCGCCGCCATAATTGAGCTCGCCGAACACCTGCTCGAATTCCTTGCTAACCGGTGGTTTCATCTCTTTAGAGACCATCTTTATCGCCTCGATAAAGGGTAATCCCGCCTTCAGCGAACGGGCGGCGACCGACAGAGCGTCCGGCAGTTGTTCCTCAAACAGTTGCAGACGTTTGCCCCGGCGGCGCTGCAAGCCAAAGAATGGCAGAAAGGCGGCGCAAGCTGCCGCCAGCAGCGCCAGCAGCAGATTCTGTGTCCACCATCCAGTGGCGGTCAAAGCCAATAAGGCGAGGACGAGACTCAGCAGTACCACCCGGTGCGCGGGTCGCTCCAGTCCTGCTTGAGCCACCAGCGCTGCCAATGGCACCATCAGCGGCAACGACTCCATCCAGCGTTCAAAACGAGACAGGTTTTGGAGTTTTTTCTGACGGACTCGGATGGCATGGCTCTCACCCGTTGCGGTATCCCCCAGGTTTTTGATCCGCTCGCGCAAGCGTTTTTGGGCCGCTCTTCTGGCGCCCATCATCGGGGTTGCAAATGCCTGACTCATCAGCAAAACGACCGTAAATACCATCAGGGCGAACAGTGTCTTTTCATCCATCGGCGGTTCTCCTCATCAAGGTCACATTGTCGGTTCGTAGACCTCGAGGCCGATATCGATACCACGCTGAAGCAATCGTTCCTGGAATTTGGGCACGATGCCGGTGGCCACAAACCGACCCAATACTGAGCCGTCCTCAGCCATTCCCTGACGCTCAAAGCGGAATATCTCGGACAGGGTTATCACGTCGCCCTCCAACCCTTGCACCTCCTGGATGCTGATGATTCTTCGTACACCATCCTGCTGCCGTTCCAGCTGGATAATGATGTCAAGGGCCGAGGCGATCTGGCCCCGTAGCGGCAGTATCGGCAGACTGATGCCGCTCATGGCAACCATACTTTCCACCCGGGTCAGGGAGTCTCTGGCTGAGTTGGCATGAATGGTCGTTAGGGAGCCATCGTGTCCGGTATTCATCGCCTGCAGCATATCGAGCGCCTCCGGGCCGCGGACCTCGCCGATGACGATCCGGTCGGGACGCATCCGCAGGCTGTTGCGTACCAGATCCCGCTGGTTGACTTCGCCTTTACCCTCGATGTTGGGGGGACGGGTTTCCAAACGGACCTTATGCCGCTGTTGCAGTTGCAGTTCTGCCGAATCCTCGATGGTGACAATACGCTCATCTGCCGGAATGAAGGTCGACAGGACATTCAGCAGGGTGGTCTTACCCGAACCCGTGCCACCGGAGATCAATACGTTAAGGCGGCAACGAACGATCGCATCCAGAACCTTGGCGATGGTTGCGGATAACTCATTCAGTTCAATCAAGCTTTCCACTGTCAGCTGCTCGACCGAAAAACGCCGGATAGAAACCTGCGGACCGTCTATCGCCAATGGCGGAATGATGGCATTAACCCGGGAACCATCCTGCAATCGGGCATCGACCATCGGTGAAGACTCGTCGATGCGTCGGCCGATCCGGGAGACGATCCGGTCGATGATCGTCATCAGGTGCTGCTCACTGTCAAAGTGAACCGGGGCCAATAGCAGCTTGCCGTGCTTCTCGATGTAGATCTGACTCGGCCCGTTCACCAGGATATCCGAGATAGCGGGGTCACTCAGCAGCTGCTCCAGAGGGCCCAGACCGAGGACGTCATCCTCGATCTCCTTGATGATACGTTGCCGGGTCGGGATATTGAACGTGAGTGCCTCCTGCGCCATGATCCCTTCGCAAACATCTCGTATCTGGGATCGAGCCTCCAGGTCCTGCAATGCTGCCAGCATAGGAAGGTCGAGTAACTTGACCACGCGCTTGATGATATCCCGCTTCCACTCCCGCTCGGTGCTGGTCAGCGCGGCAGCCAACCCTCGCCCAAAGGTGTCCTGGCTGGAGGAGAGCCCGGCTCCTATTGAGTTCCGGACAGTACCCGCCGATGTCGCCTTGTCCTGTTCAAACGCCATACTCTGTACCCTCAATTTTTCGCTGGTAGCCTCAATTTTTCGCTGGCAGCCTCAGCCAGCCAAACAACCCCGATGCTGGCTTCTGCAGACTCTCTTGCTGGGGCAACACCCGGTTGCTTAGCGCACGTAGGGATTTACCCAACGGCGAGCGGGGTGCGCCATCCACCACCGGAATCCCCAGATTGATCGACTCCGACACCCGGGCATAATCACCCGGCACGGTTTCAATGGCGATGCCCGGGAAAACGTTGGCGAAATCATCAGCGCGCACCTCTGCCTGTTTGTTGAAGCGGTTTAACACGATCAGAACGCGCTCAGCGGTAATGCCCAGGTGGTCATGCAGGATCTTCATCAACCTCTGGGTGTCCCGCAGGTGCGTCACCGATTGCTGAGTAACCACCACCACCTGATCCTGTCGTTCGAGTATGGCCGCGGTGTGGCGGTCGATACGCCGTGGCAGATCGACGATAATCTCGTTATAAGCCGTATCCAGAATATTCAGTAATTTTTTGATTCGCTCGTCGGCTATCTCGTCGGGCAAGATCAGACTGTCCATCGCCGCGGCCAACAGATGAAGTCCGTTGTCATGTACCTGCACATAACCCTGCAGGGCTTCGCTATCCAGAGTGTCGACAAACTCCAGCGCCTTGATCAAGCCGTTACCCGCACTCATATTGAGATAGATCGGCAGGCTGCCAAACTGCAGATCAAAGTCAACCAGCAGCGGTTTTCGCACTTTCCGGGTCGCCACTGCGGACGCCACGCTGGCGGCCAGAAAACTGGCGCCGCTGCCGCCCTTGGCATTGATAAAGGCAACCAAACGGGCTGACTCTCTATGGGCGCTGGCGTGGCCTTCGCTAGCCAACGCCTGCAACTGCGAGGTTAGATCTTCCACCTCATACGGTGGCGACAGCACGTCGCGTGCGCCGGCGCGCATGGCGGCTCTCAGTAATTCGATATCGCTGGTGGGGCACAGCACCAGAAAAGGAGGGGGGGTATCGGGCAGCCCCTGCAGCAGCCCAGGCAGACAGCTGCGCCAGTCCTCATCGACACACAATGCTAGCGCATGCGGCTTGGGATCCTGGGCATCACCTCGCCAGATTTCACTCCGACCATTGCCGAACACATGGGTTCTGAGAGACAGCAGCGGCTGATTTTCGAGCAAGCCGACAACGCCCGACAGGGCATCCCGCGAACGGCCCACCAGCATGACATCCGATTTATGCAACATTGCTAAACACCCGGATTCTACCGCCCTATCGTTAGTTGATTGTTCATAGACAGCCGCTAGTTACCCAGCCTAATCTGGATAATGCCTTGCTCCACGCTCTTGGGTTTCGCCACATCTGCCCGGTAGGCGCCCAATACCGCTTCAGCTTTCTGACCGTCTATTCCTGATCCTCTTTCGGCCGACTGGGCCGTCTGCAGTTGGATCATGTTGCGTACCGACGAACCAAAGTTCTGCTCCAGCGCCGACGGCGGGGTTTGGCAACCCGCCAGCAGCGGTATCGCGAGCGGGATGATGTATAGTGCTGTCTGCTTAACGATCGTGACCAGATACATGGTAGTCGCTCCAGGGTGAATCAAAGTTCGTGACCAAATTTACCTTCAGCCCCCGTTTTATCCGGGCCGAGGCTGGGGCTGCGGCCTTCCATCAGTCCCATCAGGTAAAATTCGGTATCACTGGGTTCGACGAAATCATCGGTGGGTAGTTTGATCAGATCGGGATCAAACGCCGTCGCCAGCCGCGGGGTGACGAAGATGATCAGTTCGCTCTGTCCTTTGACGAACTCCTGGCTGCGAAACAGGCTACCCAGTATCGGCAGATCGCCCAGCCAGGGCATCTTTTCAACATTCTCGCGCAGGTTTTCGTTGATCAGCCCGGCAATCGCGATGGTCTGTCCATCCGGGACTTCGACGGTGGCGTTCGCCGCCCGTTTAGTCAACGCCGGGACAAAGAAATTGGTGGAGGAGACCCCCTGTGCAAAACCAATCACCAGGCTGCTATCGTCCGTCTTTAGCTCCGACACGGTGACATTGACTTTTAAGCTGATCAAACCGGAGTCTAATACGATCGGGACGAAGACCAGGCCCACCCCGAACTCCTTAAACTTGATGGTAATGCCACCGTCTTTGCCGGGTACCGGAATCGGAAACTCCCCCCCCGAGATAAACCGTGCCTCCTGACCGCTCAACGTGGTCAGGTTGGGCTCTGCCAAGACCTTGGCGAGACCCTGGTTCTTGGCCGCATCGATGACCATTTCAAGCAGAAAGTCACCGCTGAGATACTGCAGAAAGGCGCCGGTGTTGGCGATCTGACTCTCATTGGGGGCAAACTCCGGCAGCGCGGGCCCCCAGACCCCCCGGTCAAAAAACTGGGGAATTCGTCCTTCACCCAACACCGAGTCCTTGATTACAGCATCGGGGAAGCGTGCTCCGCCGTTGACGGCACCCAGTTTCCAGGGTGATTTGGCTGAGAAAATATTGAAGTCGACATCCAGTTTGCGCACCAGGCTGCGTGAGATCTCCGCAACCTTGACCTCAAGCAGCACCTGCTGAGCACCGCCAATCTGCATCAGATTCAGTACCTTAGATGATTTGTCGGCGGCAGCCTCGTTGGAAGACCCCACAAAGGTTTTGGCCAGGTCCAGGGCTGCGCCCATTTTCTGTGGGCTGGAGACCTCGCCACTCAGGACGATACTCTGTTGCGCGGATTCGACCCGGATCATCTCGCCGGGCAGAAACCGGAATAGCCTCTCCTTCAAACCGGCAAGGTCATGGGTCACCTGCAGATCGATAATGCGCTGGACCCGCTTTTTTTTATCCCATACCACCACATTGGTGGTCCCTAGTTGCTTACCGACCAGGTAGATCTGCTGCGGGCTGATAACCAGAATATCCGCCACTTTAGGGTTTGCCACCGAGACCCGGCCGACCTTTTTGGCTAGTTTGATGACACGGGATTTATTTACCGGGATAGTCAGGCGTTGTTGCTGTGCATCCCCCGAGAGAGCATCTCCCGAGAGGGGGGCCATCATGGTATTTTTGATGGTGGGTGTTGTCACGCCCGACTCCCCGAATACGCGATCGGCCGCAAGCACCAGCGGCAGGATGATGAGAGTCAGGCTTAAGGCTCGATACAGGCGCAGCATGGCAGGCATATGGCCGAGGCCTAGACCTAGACCTAGACCTAGACCTAGACCTAGACCAAGCCGTATTCTATCCAGGCCGTTGCAAGCTGTAATATCCATGGTTTTTATCTGTACCATTTTAGTCACTCTCACAAGGGGCGATTGGTCACCAGGGTTTTGCTCTGCTCGGTACCTCTGATCACATCCACCCGGTATTCAGACCAGCGTTTTTTTGACCGCAGTTTGCTCTTGGCCGGAGGGGACTGGGGCATGACAGGTTTGAGGTCGCGCTTGGCCACATCCAGAGGATTACGCAGGGTGAGCTGAACCTTGCCCTCCTCGGTCGCCATGACAATCTGTTCCGCTTGCTTGGGGGTGACTTCCAGGGTGACCGCACGGACGATCACAGGATCGTTCTTGTCGGAGCTAACGGTCTGATCGACCGCCAGCACCTTGAGGTTTTCGACGATTGTTTGGGAGACAGTTTTACGGTTACCTGAGCCACGTTTGGTGGATACGATATCAACGTGATTGCTCGGTAACAGAAAACCCGCGACGCCGATAACATCATTGACCCGAACGGTCAGGGCGCGTTGGCCCCGTTGAATCACCACCGCCAGCGGGCTGCCGCCTTCATGCAGTGTCAGACGCTTTTCGCTCAGGATATCGCCACGATAGAGGGGTTGGGTCGCCACGCGTCCGATAGCATCCTCCAGCCTGATGATACTGCCCGTCGCTATGGCGTCCTCGGGGATGGCGATCAGCTTGACATGGGTGGCTTCGAGCTTAGTGCCTACCGAAAAATCTTCCACGGCGACCACCACCTGTCCGGTCGGATCCGTTGTTTCGGTGGAGGCACCCAGCCGTTGGCTGATCCAGCCATTGGCGATGACGGCCGCAAGTCCCGCCATTAGCAGCGAAACGAGCAATGTCAGTAGGGTTCTTGCTTTCATCTCGCTATACCTCCAGGAAATAGTTCTGCCAGGCCCAGCGCAGTGCGTTGCGATCGATCACAGCGTCACCCCGATAGGTGCTGAAATCCATGGCCAGTTGCAGCAGGTCCCGAGGGTGGCAAGGAAGCAAGGGGGTTTGCTGCTCGGCATAGAGCTCCTGGGTTACAAAATTCAGCAGTTGCGGGTCAAACTCAATACCATGTTGTGCACAACTCTGCTGCCAGATCGCTCGATATTCCGCTGGACTGGAGGCCTCGAAACGAACTTTATAACCAATCCGGCGGAGAAAGGCCTCGTCCGCCAGCTCCCTGGGTTCAAGGTTGGTGGAAAACACCAGGGCGAGATCGAATGGCACCGAGAAATGCTGGCCACTGTTCAGTGATAGCTGGTCACGCTGCTCCTCCATCGGCAGGATCCAACGATTCAACAGCGTCTCTGGTGGGATCCGCTGCCGCCCCAAGTCGTCAATAATAAACAGTCCACCGTTGGCTTTGAGTTGCAAGGGGGCGGCGTAGACCCGTTTCGAGGCGTTGTACTGCAGGTCCAGCACCTCCATGGTCAACTCCCCGGCACCCACCACCATGGGGCGCTCACAAAGCAGCCAGCGACTATCACTGCCCTGATTTAGCTGGGTACTTAGGTTCAGCTCGGAGGCCTGATTCTGATTGGAGGTCTGATTCTGATTGGAGGTCAGATTAGACAGGGCAGGCGTCACGGGGATATGCGTGCTTGGATCGAAATAACGGATGATGCTGTCACCCACCGCGATGGCATGGGGTAATAGCAGAGGGGGGCCAAGGGCGCGTTTGAGTCGCCGGGCGATAAAACTCTTGCCGGTCCCCGGTTGACCGTAGATAAAGATCGGCCGGCCCGAATGGATGGCCGGACCGAGTCGGGCGATCAGGTCGGGATCGATCACCGTGTCGGCGAACAGCGCCTCGGTCGCCTGCCGGGTCATCGGGAAATGTCGTGCCGATTGAGCCGCAATCAGCTGGTCGTACTGCTTCAGTGTAACCGGGGCGGGCCCCACGTAGCCGTCTCGAAGAAAGGCCTCGGCCGCGGTGGTGCGACCCCGCTCGGTCAGGTTGAAGCGCAGTAATGATTGGTCACCGCGCTGACTGCTGAGCTCGACCTGGGCTTGCGAGCGTAACCCGTGCAGTAACTCTTCGACAACAGTTCCTGGCAGCGCCATTGCCCGCGCCAATTGGCCAAGGTCGAGAACCCCTGATTCGGCCAGGTGTTTACAGGCCAGGTCAGCCAGCATCCATTGCGACAGCCCGGTCGCTTCGATACTGGTGGGCTTCGGTGCCAGTAGACACGCGGACTTGACGCCCGTCGGCCCAAGCATTGGCCCAGCGGCCGAATAGTCCCTCCTCACAACGAAACTCATAGCCACTCCGACAACTGAGCTAGATACGGTTGGATTAGTGTAGTTAATGATTTATCGTTTAGAAAAAAAACTACGATCACCGACCCCATGGCAAATACTGGGGCCATCGGTAGACGCCGGCTCAATACCGAACCCGCAGCAGGCGGCACATAGACCCGGTGGCCTGCCATCAGCAGGCTCAGCATCACGCCGTAGCGCTGCAAGGCTGAGGCGCCACCGATTTTAGGTCGAATCAGCCGGGCCCAAAGCGCCAACAAACACACCAGGCTGGCGCCGCACAGGGCCGCAGCTGCAAATATCTGCAGCAGCATGCCGGGTCCGGTATAGACCCCCAGAGTGGCGAGCAGTTTAAGATCACCCGCGCCGGTGAAGCGCATCAGGTAGCCCGGCAGCAGCAAGACGAAACCCAGACCGAAGCCAGCCACGCTGACCAACAAGCCTTCTGTACCGCCGTTCAGGATCGAGAGTGGCAGGCCAACGATCAGCCCGGCCAGAAGCAGGCAGTTGGGAATCTTGCGGCTGCGCAGATCGATTATGGCGGCGGCACCGGCCAGCATCAATAAAATGGCCGTTGTCAAATTATCGAGCGGTTGCATCGATGACTCCCTCCCCCAAAACCTCACCCGCTTAAAAATAACATCAAGCGTCCATTCGACTCGATCGTTACCCTTAGGTTTGACCCAGCAAAGCTCCTGATAAAACAGAAAGAAAACTCAAACAAAGACACCTGCAGAATTTCTAGTGTAAACTGTGGCGGACCACTAGCGAAGTAATCCTAGGCGGTGAGCCACACGAACTGCGACTGCATTACGCCAAAACCCGTGTGGCAGACAGCATCTCAGTTACGGGGTAATGGCTGTTTGAATTTTTGTTCCTATCGAAGTGATTAACAAATTGAGCTGGGTTTTCAGGACTCCGTCATAGACTGCGAATGCTACGACCACTAGCAAAGCAACGATGACCACCCATTCGGCAGTCTCCGCGCCTTCTTCGTCTGTCCAGAGTTTCATCAGGAAATCTTTCATTTTAATTATCCTCGTAATGACGGGCGTGTTATTTTTCGATCTCTGATCAACGCTAACGTCAATGTTTTATATTGATACTTCGCGCCGCTGAATAGAACCGCTTACTCAACGTTACAGACGAATGTTAGTAGCTCCCCACAAGACGGTTTGTAGTATTTTGTTGTTTTGTTGCATTATCTTGCTGTTAATTCGTTTTTATATGGAGATACAACTTGTTGTAAATATCTCCATGCAAAACGTCAGGTTTCTTTACAATTAAGTCAAGTCTAATATTAAAACCACCCCTCATTCTTCATAAACACCATATACATTAGCACCTCGCGATCTTTTTTTGTAACTTGGCTTAGCGTTTGCATGAATCTCAAGTAGCTTGGTTAATAGTTTAGACGGTATGTCTAATAGTTAAATGGAATTACTCTCTTGTTGTAGGCAAATAACAGCGATTAATATCTCGCTGATATTAAACCTGATTTAAAAGGTACTCCTGTGTCTTTCGAAATAATTACTAAACAAAGTCCAAAGATGTTCTGGGTTGACCTCAGAAACACAAAATCTGAAAATAATTCGCAGGCTCTTTTCTCAGCTCATTTTTTGATAACAAAAGAGAGACGTGTTTCCGAATTTTGTTCCAATCTTGGGTCTTTAAAATCAGATGTCGATATCTGCTGTTTTGAATATGATTATCCAGACCTCTTAGGCCTGAATCTTCTCAAAAACACCCGCGTGCTTTTTCCGCAGTTACCTATCCTGTTACTAACGCATCAACATTCAGAGGCCTTGGCTGTTTGGGCGTTGCGCCTGCATGTCTGGGACCTGCGGATAAAACCCATTTCAATGGCAGTCGTGAGAGACTTAGCGCAAACGGTTAAGGCGTTCAAACAACCTGGAAAAGGGGGTGTGGGGCCATTTAATCGCTTTAGCCCGGATTGCCTGGTACCCGATGAGTTGAGATTGCGCTCAACACTGGCAGATGACGTTCGCATAAGGCCAGGATTACTGTTTATCAAAGAACATTTTAAAGAAAAGATCACAGAGCGGCAGGTTTCGGAGGCTTGTGGTCTTGGGCTATTCACCTTCAGCAAAGAGTTCAAAAGGTTAATGGGGGTGACGTTTCAGGAGTACCTTCAGCAGCAGCGCATTATCGAATCCATGCGCCTGCTAATGCACCCTCGCGCGACGGTTACGGATGTCGCCTTTCTTTCTGGATTTGGAACGATCTCCTATTTTTGTAAGGTTTTCAAGCGAACTGTTGGTTGCACCCCGTCAGTCTTTCGGAACAACGGGGATGTCGATATCCTTGGCGTGTGCAGGGCCCGGGGGTTCTGCTCTGCAGGATTTACCCGTGAAACAGGAGCTACCATTATATGAGCCTAGGAGCCTGTCGGACTTAACACTGATCTACTCGACAACCGCTCC
>JBALTG010000064.1:0-24693 GCA_036964625.1 Motiliproteus sp. | reverse complement strand
CTTAGTGCGTGAAGACGCGGTCTGTCAACGCTTGATGACAGTTCCAGGGGTTGGTGCCATCACCGCTTTGACATTCAAGGCAGGCGTTGATAATCCTGCTCGTTTTAAGAGTTCTAGAACGGTGGCTGCGCACTTTGGGTTAACACCGAGGCGTTTTCAATCGGGTGAAATCGATAATCCAGGGCATATCTCCAGAGCTGGAGATCCTGATGTTCGATCGGCACTCTACATAGCGGCGCATTCGTTAGTCGTCCGTTCAGCGGAATGGTCGTCACTGAAAGTGTGGGGGCTACGGTTAGTGAAAACAAAAGGTCATAAGCGCGCAGTAGTTGCTGTGGCGCGAAAACTTGCCGTCATACTCCACAGGATGTGGAAGGATGGTACCGATTTCCGCTACGGATCTACGGAAACAGCGGCATGAAGTGATGTGCTGATCATCTGTAGAACCTAAGCAGAAACGTCCCTTGTGTGGACGAATGTCTGGATGAAGCCGTAAGTGACTGCTGCGAGTTAAAAGCGCGCCCCATAGCAAGGCTCTCCATTCTGCCCGACTATTGCGTGCAGCGAATTGGATAAATGCTTTCCAATCGACTGCGGAAAGGAGCGTGACCCACACAGAGACAAACAAGATCTATCCCATGTTTAGCGTGGGAGCTTGACAGTGGGGCCCGATTAAAGGAGCCGTCACTCGGTTGCTGAGATAGATGGGACGGAAAAGCTGCCATTGACTCAATCGAAATTAGTTATACATATCGAATAACATTTTATGTCCTGCTAAGTCTTATACCCCCTACTTCCGATTAGTTAAGTGTCTTGTCTTTGCGTAGTCGTTCCGCCAACAGGTCGATAAATGCGCGCACCTTTGCGGATGCGTATCGGCTCTCTCTGTGGACGATATGTACCGGAAGAGGAGCTGGTTCAAATTCGGAGAGCACGATCTTGAGGCTGCCATCGGCCAGTTGGGATGCCACCTGATAGGACAGCACCCGGGTGATCCCCGTGCCGGCAATCGCGGCTTCAATCGCGGCATCGTTGGTGGTGGTGGTCAGTCGCGGTTTGACCCGAACCCGGTGTTCAGCATCGGGATAGTTGAAGCGCCAGCCTGTGGCAAAGTTACCAGCATGCGAGGCTACGATAGGCCGTCTCAGCAGGTCTTGAGGTTCGGTGGGCAAACCGTCGCGCTGCAGGTAGGCCGGAGAGGCGACCAGCACCATCCGTACCTCGCCGACCCGCAGTGCTCGCATACTCGAGTCTGCCATCTCGCCGATGCGCACTCCCACATCCAATCCCTCTTCAACCAGATTGACCACCCGATCGAGGAACAGTGCATCCACCTCCATGTCGGGATAGCGTTGCAGGTAGTCGACTATACCGGGCATGACGAATAAGCGACCGAACATAACCGGCGCGGTGACCGCCAAATGGCCGCGCGGCTCGGCGTTGATACCCACGGCTGCCTCATCAGCGGCGTCCACCTCCGCCAGAATCCGTCGACAATCGTCCAGATAGCGCACCCCCGCCTCGGTTACCCGGACATAACGGGTGGTGCGATTCAGCAGCTTCACTCCAAGGCCCTGCTCCAGCGCTGCGATGGCGCGGGTTACCGCGGGTGGGGAGGTTTTCAGGCGGCGGGCGGCAGCGGCGAAACCTTGCTCCTCGGCGACGGCCGTAAACACCTGCATCTGATGGAAGCGATCCATACACAATTCCACTTGCCGTAATAATGAATTGTAAAAATACCGTATTCTTCTAGATATTGGAATTTGGCATGCTGTCCTCACTCGCAGCAAACCGTTGCTTCGAGGTCCAAATCAGAGGAAGCCAACATGAGCCGTATTAACATCATCGAACGTGATAACGCTAACAATGAACAACTCGAGCTGCTAGATGCGATCCAGGGGCAGCTCGGTATGGTGCCCAATTTTCTCAAAGTCTTTGCCAACTCCCCGGCAGCGCTGCGTGCCTTCCTGGGTCTGCACGGCATCGCAGGAGCAGGCAGTCTCGATCCACAAACACGGGAACGGATTGCCCTGGCCGTAGCGCAACAAAATGGCTGCCAATATTGCGTCTCGGCCCATACCGCGATTGCTCGCAAGGCGGGGCTGAACGGTGCTGAGATCGAAGCCAATCGTGCCGGCAGCAGCCAGGATGCCAAGGCAGCTGCTGCGGTCAAGTTTGCCCGGGCACTGGTTGAACATAACGGCGAAGTCACCACCGCCGAGCTATTGGCGGTACGCAGCGCCGGCTACAGCGAGTCTGACATCGTCGAAATCATCACCCATGTGGGCATGAATGCGTTGACCAACATGCTCGGTAAGGCTAGCCGGGTGGAGGTCGACTTCCCCAAGGTGGACTTGCAGCTGGCGTCTTAGCGCTTGAGACCCACCTCATGCCGTGGTGGCATGCTGCTGCCATGGTTGTTCCTACACGCTTTATTCAACACTCGCTGCTTGGCGGAGGAGCCTATCATGGGCCACAAATTTTCAGAGATCGCCTTTACACCGACGGTCCGTGACATTCAGACGGTAGCGGGCAGTCGTGACGGTTACGCAGGGATGGATCAAGGCGAGGATTACAACCATCTATTAAGCGAACGCGAAGCCACTTTTATCAGCGCCCGCGATAGTTTCTATATGGCCAGCGTCAGCCAGACCGGTTGGCCTTACGTGCAGCACCGAGGCGGCCCCGTCGGCTTTCTCAAGGTGCTGGACGCCAGTACCCTCGGCTTTGCCGATTACTCGGGTAATCGCCAATACGTCAGTACCGGCAACTTCAGCAATGATGATCGCGTCGCGCTGTTCTTGATGGACTACCCCAATCGCACCCGCCTAAAAATACTGGGGCGGGTGCAGATGGTGGGGCTGGATGACGATGAAACGTTGGCGCGGCTTGAAGACGATAGCTACCGTGCGCGGATTGAACGGGGCTTGATTATCAAGCTGGAGGCCTTCGACTGGAACTGCCCGCAACATATCACCCCGCGTTTTAGCGAATGTGAAATCGAAGCAGAAGTTAAAACAACAGTTGAGCGAAGCGTTGCTCCTCTGGTTGCGGAGAACGATCGACTCCGGGTCGAGCTAGCCGCCAGTAATACTAAAATCATCCCAACGCCGCATCTGATCGCGGACCATGCCGATGCCGATGTCGGACTAACGCTGGTGATCAGTGGTATGCGGCAATTGACGCCGCGGGTGCGCGCTTATGAACTGCGTGATCCCGAGGGGCATGATCTACCACCGGTCGGGGCCGGTTCACATCTGCAACTGCCGATCACACTTGGCAGCGGCCAGCAGGTCACGCGTTATTACTCTATCGCCTCCAACCCGGCACGGCGTGATGCTTACGAAATCGCCGTGCTGCGCGATGAAACGGGTTCAGGCGGTTCGCTGGCGGTCCATAACAACTTCCGGCTGGGTACGGTTGTACGAACAGCGCTGCCGGACAACCTGTTCGCCGTACACACCGATCAGCGCCCAGCAGTGCTGATCGCCGGCGGCATCGGTATCACGCCGATCAAGGCCATGGCCCAGGCGCTGATCGCACGCGGCACCGCGATGCAGCTGCACTATGCTGGCCGCAGTCTAAAGGAGATGCCGTATCGCGATCGACTGCAGCGGCAATTGGCCGAGCGGATGCGCGTTTATGCTAAGGACGAAGGCGAGCGACTGGATATTGCCGCCACCCTGGCAGCGGCTCCCGATAACTCGGTGTTTTACGTCTGTGGTCCGGCCCGCTTGATCGATGGGGTTATCGCCGCGACTGCTGCCGCTGGAATTGCGCCGGAGCGGGTACACTTCGAACGCTTTGAGGCGGGTCTTGTCGCTGGAGCTAAATCGATTCAGGTCAAATTAGCCCGCAGCGGCACAGTAGTTCAGGTCGAGCCGAATCAGACGGTGCTGGATGCGATGCTGGAGGTTGGCGTCGACATCCCGCATAGTTGCAGATCCGGTAACTGCAAGAGCTGTGCGGTGCGGGTGTTGGAAGGCGATCCCGATCATCGCGATGCGGCCCTGTCTGACGAAGAGCGCAACCAACACCAATTGATGTGTCCCTGCGTCTCCCGCGCAACAACCGATAGTTTAGTCCTGGATATTTAGCGAGGAACCGACCATGACAACTGACTCTAAAATTCAGCACAAAACCCAAGTGCAAACCCAAGCTCAAACCCAAGCCGCAGACCGACCACCATTGCCGCCCTTTACCCGACAGACTGCTATCAAAAAAGTGAGGCTGGCCGAGGATGGTTGGAACTCTCGAGATCCGAACAAAGTCTCTCTGGCCTATACCCCGGACAGTCACTGGCGTAACCGCGCGGAATTTCCGGTAGGTCGCGAGGCGATTGTGGAGCTACTGCAAAGCAAATGGCAACGCGAGCAACACTACCGACTAATCAAGGAGCTGTGGGCGTATACCGACAACCGCATTGCGGTGCGATTTGCTTACGAATGGCAGGATGCCGACGGCAACTGGTTTCGCTCCTACGGCAATGAAAACTGGGAGTTCAATGAGCATGGGCTGATGCAGGTTCGCCATGCCAGCATCAACGACCTGTCTATTACCGAATCCGAGCGGTTGTTTCGCTGGCCACAAGGGCGACGTCCCGACGACCATCCCGGACTTAGCGAACTGGGCTTGTAAGCCGAAGGGAAGCTTGCTGGAAAAGACGTACAGGCTATCCGGCCTCCGCTGCATCCTTAATGCTTCAACTTTTAAAAATTGAAACGGGGGCTATTAATGTCTATCACTAGGCTGTAGCTCTGTGCCGGAAACTGCTATGAAATCGATCTGCCCTATACGTGTGCCTCGACGCATAACATAGTCTACTCCAGGCGCTCTGATCTGTGTCAGCTAACAGGGATTCAGCTTGGTGCAAGGAACACGGACAAAGCGATCTCCAGCGACCCCTATGTGTCGGATAGCGCCCCTTGCGATCTCCCTAGCCAGGAGGCAAAGTACAGCCCCAGCAGCTGGCCAGCGAACCGATCGCTGTTAATTTAACTGGGAGATGTTATGAACAACAATAACTTAATAGTAACGGCTACGGCTACGGCCATGCTCCGCGTCCTCGCCGTAACCCTCTTTCTGAGTAGCGGCAGCGCTTCGGCAGCAGAGGTGCTCACCCACGTTCACGGCCTATCTTGGAGCGCCGACGGCGCGCGCCTCTACATTCCCAGCCACCACGGTCTTGCAGTGTATCAAGACGGGATATGGTCTAAAGCGCCCGGCCCCGAGCACGACTTCATGGGCTTCTCCGCTACGCGCAACCGCGCCTACAGCAGTGGCCACCCGGCAGCGGGATCGGGTCTTATCAATCCCTTTGGCCTGATTCGTAGCGACGACGGTGGCACGACCTGGAAAAAACTTGGGCTCGAAGGCGAGTCCGATTTCCATCTGCTCGCCACCAGCTTTGACACCAATGCCGTGTATGTGTTCAGCCATGGTGCCAACTCACGCATGAAGTCAGGTGGCCTTCACTACACACTGAATGACGGTTTTATCTGGAAAAAAGCGGCGGGACGTGGGCTCCCTGGTGAGCCCAGCAGCCTAGCGGTGCATCCGACAGATACGAAAGTAGTGGCGGTCGGAACTAGCGACGGCCTCTTTCTGTCAGTCGATTCAGGCGAAAACTTCAGCCGTGCGGCCTCAGGTCAAACACTGGCGGTGTACTTCGATCTCGACGGCACCCGATTGTGGTATGCAGGGCATAATGGCACAGCAACTCTCCAGTGGAAGGATTGGAATGGCGGCCCTGCTAACACGATCAAATTACCTTCACTCGCCAACGACGCAGTGGCTTATATCGCCCAAAATCCTGCCAGTCTTGATGAATACGCGGTAGCGACCTATAAACGCAGCGTATTTATAAGTCGTGATGGTGGCAAAAACTGGGTATCGATCGCGCGCCTAGGGCAAGGTTTAGATCGAAGTTAGAAACAGAGAAGACCTAATACCTAAAGGAGAACTGTAATGTGGGCAGATATGATGAAAAGACCAATGTCTGCTTCTGGGAATTTTGATTTCAGATCGATGGGGTAACTAACTTGAATGTGAGTGTAGCCTTAGTGTCGACTGCGGACTCTTCAGTCATGATCAAACACTTACTCAGGACAGCGCATAAGGGGGGGGCACCCTAAAACTTCAAACAGTTTGATGCACAACCGTCTGCCAAGCTCTCCTTACATGCGGGCAAATTAAAGCAAGGGGGGGGGTGGCGAACAACCGCATAAAAAACAAATCAACGTCAGCTTGATTGTTTAAACCTAATGGTCTGCAATAAAAGATAATAAGATCGTCAATATCTTAGCGGTATTTTTGAGACGTTAATATGAACGCCTCTCCATTTATAGCCTGTATGATGCGAAGAAAAATCATTATTATTTAAAAGCAGGTTTAATGGTCGTATTTGCTGTTTGTCTTTTATTGTTGGTCCAATCATTACTGATGTTATTGGTGTGTGTTTAAGCTGACTCGTATTTTTTGCAACTAGCCGGATTGGCACATACGGAACAAGCCCAAACTGTCCGCTTCTTATTTTTGTGCCCTTGCTATAAGAACTTCGTTCAATGAAGATTAATCGCCATTCATTTTCTTCCGAGAATGAATTGTTTTTATATGTGCACAGCATGGTTGAGAGGTGGTATTTTAATTCACACAAGCATGAAAGAATCGCTGCCATCCCTAGAGACGGGGATATCCCATGAGTTATTTTATCTAACGAATTACAGATATCATCTAAAAGCTCTTTCATTTCATCATACTGTCTGTTTTCGTCATACACAACTGGTATTAGTTTGAACTTTCTTGGATCCACGTTATTAATCGATGATCGATTTATTGCTTGTCCAGACAAACCGATACAGTATCCACCACCTGAATTTGCATATCCTCTCCATTGGCTGAGTAGGTCGTTGTCGCAGCAAAAGCATAGTATATACGGAGTAAATGCTCCGATGAATGGGTTGAAGTTTTGTTTAGCTTGATTCAAAAATTCCATTGCTACATCAGACAACGGTTCCTTTTCTTTATCTAAAATTATATTTTCGAACACTCTTAATGAGTGCTTGACTTCAGATGAATCATTTAGGTAGCTGACATCGGTTGCCCACATCGAATCCGATTCAATTATCCCAATAATTCCTTCGGCGGAAGTGTAGTGATAAAGCTCATCTGGGACATCAGTAATCTTGTTTCTGTTACTGATTTTAGTTGATATCTTTTCAAGACTATCTTCCAAATCTACTATTAGTTCAACAAACATTTCCGTCATTTTACATGTTATCCCTACAAACCAATTCAGTGCCAGTGTACGGTATTAAACCGCAATCGACTAGTTTGGAAAATGCTCAACCGAAAGTTAAAAATACCAACTCTACCTTTTATCAGGCAGCAAACGATGCTTTCAACAATTGTCTTGTTCGCTACTTTATCTAGTGTTCCTCCCTACAATCTGCCCAAGTCCTTCAGTGCCGCCAAACGGTTGGCCGCTGACATATATGCCGACAACCCCACCACCTTTTGCTGTGGCTGCGATATCACCCGCCAAGGCAAAAAGCTAACCCCTGACCTCGGCTCATGCGGATACACCCCCAGAAAGCAGCCTAAACGCGCCTCACGCGTCGAATGGGAGCATGTTATGCCCGCGCACCACTTTGGCCACCAACGGCAATGCTGGCAGCAGGGAGGGCGTAAAAACTGCAAGAAAGACCCTGCGTTTAAACGAATGGAGTCCGACCTGCATAACCTTGTTCCTGCTATTGGCGAGGTCAACGGAGATCGCTCAAATTACCGCTACGGCATGATTGAGGGCGAACCCCGTGCCTACGGTGCCTGTGACTTTGAAGTGGGCTTTAAGGGGCGTGTAGCCGAGCCTGCGCCCAATATGCGGGGTGATGTGGCGCGGATCTATTTTTACATGCGGGACCGGTACGACCTGACGCTATCCAAGGCGCAAACCCGGCTATTCACTGCTTGGTCAAAGTTGGACCCGGTTGATTGTTGGGAGTGCGAACGGGATCGGCGGATTGCCGAGGTGCAGGGGAATCACAACGGGTATGTTTTTAGTGGGTGCCAGGAATAGGCTCAATAGACAAACGCAGTGGTAACCATAATGGTAATCAACTACACATATGGCTCATTTAAATAGAAATAAACACATAAAAACATATAGTTGATCTTTATATTAGATATACAGATCCAGAACATCGAATAAAGTTTTATTGACGACCATGAAAGGCAGCCACTGGAATATGCCCCCGAGCAAGAAAATGGTTCATTTATTGCTATGAAAGAGCGGGTCAGAATCGTGTACAGCATGGTTGCTTCTCACTACGAGGGCGGCGGATTCTCATCCGCATCAGTCACCGGCAATAACACCCTGACACAGGTTCCCCGGCCTAATGCGGTCTCTATCTCGATCTCGCCACCGTGCAGGGCAACGATGGAGTGGCAGATCGACAACCCCAGCCCGGTGCCTTCACCCGGTGCCTTTGTGGTAAAGAAAGCATCGAGCGCATGCTCGGCTGTTTCCGGGTCCATACCGGTGCCGTTGTCTTCGACACTGAGAATGATCCGCTCACCGTCCAACTGGGTCCCCGCGACGATCTCGCCATCGAACTCGCGACAGCGGTTCACCGCATCGGCAGCATTGGAGATAAGGTTCATCAGTACCTGGATCAGCTGATCACCGTAGATCACAACCGCCGGCAATGCTGGGTCTAAATCCAACCGTAACTGCACCTCTTTCATCCGCGCGTCATAGCGCATCAATCGGCAGGTTCGTCCTACTAGGCTGTTAAAATCAATTAACTGCTTAGCGTCGCCCTGGGGACTGGAGAATTCGGAGACATCGCGGTTAATGTTGATCAGACGTTGGGTCTGTTGCTGGATCAATTCCAGATCGGCACGGACTTCTGGCGCCAGTTCGACGCCATTATTGGTGTCGCTGCAGATCTCTTTCAGCAAGCCATCGATAGCCGCGATAGGATTGCCAATTTCATGGACGATACCCGCTGACAGTGAACCGATCGCCACCATCTTCTCCTGGTGGAGAAGTTTCTGGCGGCTCTCTTCCAGCTCTTTCTCAGCCCGCACCTGCGCGCTCAGATCACGGAACGAAATGATATAACGCTGCTGGCCACCATGATCGGATCGCGTCACGGCCACCTCGGCAGGCAACAGCGAGCCATTGCGGCGCATGCAGGTCCGCGCGGTCGGAGTCTCTATCAGCGGCGTTAACCATTTATCCACCATCTCGGCGATCCGTTTCACCGGACAGGAAAGGTCTTCAGCAAACAGGCTCAGCAGATTTTTCCCGCCAATCTCTTGATTTGAATAACCAAACAGCTTTTCTGCACTGGGATTGATCGATTCAATGCGGCCCATATGATCGCTAACCACGATGGCATTGAGCAGGTTATCCATCACCGCCCGCAGCCGTTTCTCGCGCTCGCTGATGATCTGCTCCATCCGCTCGCGCTGCTGCACCTCGACCTCCAGCTTGCGGTTACTCTCCTGCAGTGTCTGAGTGCGCTCGTCGACCCGCTGCTCCAACAGCTGGCGGGCGGATTCTAGCTCACTGACATTATCGCGCAGCTGATTTTGTTGACGGGTAATAATGCCCTCGGCATGGCGAACCACCAGTTGCAATGCAACATACAGCAGCATCAAGATCAAGCCAGTGCCGCCGATCACCCACCACTGCACCTGAACAATTCTAGCCAACAACGGGGTGTAGTCGCTGTAGACCTCAAACACTCCCGCTATCTGTTGGCCACCGGGGGCGTACAACGGCAGATAGGTCTGTAGCAGGTCACGCGATTCGAAATGTTGGTCGAAGGGGTTGAAGTGGTCGCGTTTGACGAAGGAGTTCGACACCTGCCCCTGACGTGCCAGATCAATAGCCGAGTTAGAATACTGATCCTCGCCAATTTGATCTGCTTCGGTTGAGAATACCGTCATCCCCGTCGGCCGGTAGATTTTAATCTTAACCACCGGCAAGCCAGCAATCAGCCGCTCAATCTGCGTCTGCAACAACTCGGTCTCAGCACCCGCTGAGGCCAAATGCTCCTCGGCCAGCAACGGCTCGATCTGCGACCAGAGGCTGTTCGCCAACACCCGGGTGGTGGCGACGTTTTTGTTCTCGCCATCGCTGAGCAGCAGGTTGATCGACAGAGTGCGAAAGAAGATCCCCAACAAAACGGCGGTGACCAGAAGGATTATCAAACTGCTGAAGGAGAAAAAGCGTTGAAGTCTAAACATCCGTATCCTTCACACAAAGCGAATTCGAGGTAGCCCAGGCTTCGCCTTGGGGTCTGCGGAAGGTCATTAACGACCACGACCTGCCTGAGTGATTGAAGCAGCATCCAATGGGCTGCGGTCAGCATAGCATTAGCGGGACTCTATATACACTCGATGATCCGCTCGCCAAGCAGCACATTCAATGCTCCGCACGGGCATATAGCGCAGCTACGCCATAGGACTCACGGACCCAATTAGCCAGACCTACTAACGCCGAGATTCTGCCTCGCTGAAAGCCTCGTTGGGTGACGCTCTAGAGCGGAAACAACAGGTTCAGGTCTACCCAAGCAGCATAGCGCATCCCCTCTTGACCCCAGATCCTCCGTTTTCTTGCATCGCAGGACGGACCCTATAGGCACCCTTTGCAGTTGTAGAGATGATCTGTATCATCTGCATCGCATTGAATAGGTCGCGGTGTAGTAAAGCACGTCCAACCTTGATGTTGATCAATAAACGATCTGTTCAAATATCGTACAATGCGCATCGCGTGGGCTTACTCACGCGTTTTAAATAAGTCTATCCCTGCTCTATAGGTGTCATTTTGAAACAGTCTCTTTATACCCGTAGGGCCTTTATCCATGCGCTGGGTGGTTTGACAGCAGGCCTGGCCGTCTCAACCACCGCTTTCGGCAAGTTGCTCGTACCAACGGCTGAAATGTCACTGGCTTTCCAAAACCTACATACAGGCGAGTCACTAGAAACCACCTTCTGCGTTGATGGGCACTATATACAACAGAGCATGGACTCAATTAACCACCTGCTACGGGATCATCGCAATGGTGAAGTCTGTCAGATGGACCCGAGTCTGATGAATCTGCTCCATAGCCTGAAGACAGCACTGGGTACGCCCGAACCGTTTCACATCATCTCTGGCTACCGCTCGCCCTCCAGCAACGCCATGCTCAGCAAAAAAAGTAACGGCGTCGCCAAAAAGAGCCTGCATATGCAGGGCAAGGCGATCGATATCCGCGTTCCCGGTATCGATATAAAACGGGTCTATGAAGCGGCACTGGCACAGAAAGGCGGCGGGGTCGGTCTTTACACCCAAAGCGATTTCATCCATCTGGATGTCGGACGGGTGCGACGCTGGGGCGTATAGCCTCCGAAAAAAACGGGCTCAGATCGAGCCTGACCACAGGCACCGTTTTGGTGCGCCTTGAACGTCTTTGCTAACAACCGTGCTTAACACCCGCCAGCTCCGCGTATTGGCAATCCCTTCCTGCGCTCTCTATGCCCCTGTTTGACTGGATGTAAAAGGGCGTTGATGGAATCGGCACAACTATTGCTGTATATCAACTAAGGCAGCAGCTATACCTCACAACCCCTGTGACTTTCCGCCTTAGGAGTTTTTATGCAAAACATCACCGCCACAGACTTTATGGACAGCTCCCCTCTTTCCTTCAGCCCAGATATTGGCGTCATCGTTGCCTTACGCAAACTACTCGCAGCCAACCTTTCCGGTGCCCCGGTTGTCGATACCGACAACCACGTGGTCGGCTTTCTATCCGAAGCCGATTGTCTGAGAGGTACCTTAATGGGTGGCTATCACAGCAGCGTCGGTGAACTGGTCTGCGACAGGATGACACTTAACGTGGAAACGATTGCACCCGATACCAATATCGTCGATGTCGCGGAAACATTTCTAAACAACAACCGCCGGGTACTTCCGGTCGTTCAAGCCGGAAAAATTGTTGGCCTGGTTCAACGCCGGTGCGTGCTGGAAAAGTTAATCGAGCAGATGGATCACAAGGAAAACAAGGTTGCATAATGGCAGTGTGGCCGCTTATTGAGACCGGTTGTTAGCGGTTATTGCTGCGCCACCTTCTTCCGCATCCCTTTAAATAGGCCCCGCATATTGGCCATAACCCGATTCAGCCAGCGCATCGGCAGGGATGCCGAATTGATGCAGCGTCGACGACGGGTTCAAGCCTGCTATCCGCTCGGCCAGCGAGGCTAGGGGCGCCCTTACTGGCCCAATTAACCGCCCAGCAGGCCGCCTTGCAGCAGTACCATATACAGCGCGGTCCCCCCGACAATACTTAGCAGCGGTTGCCGAAAGCACAGGTGTAAGACTGTCACCAGGGATATTCCCAATAGTTCTGGCGCCAATCCGGCACCGGAAAAATCGACATCTTTGAAGGTATACAGCACCAGCAGCACCATTAGCACTGGAGGTAAATAACGCCCCAAATAAACCAGCGTCGGGTGTTCGGCGACTTTATACAGCAGCATAAAGGGCAGCGCGCGGGTGAGGAAGGTCACTCCGCTAAGCACGGCGATAACGATCAAGAGGTGTGATATGGATTCCACCGTTGCCCTCCCTTGTAAAGCAGCAGTGCCGACAGCGACAGTGCGATAGAGATCAGCAGCATCTGATCACGGCTGATCAACAGCAGGGTCAGCATCCCCATCACCACGGCCAAAACAAAAGGCGCGGGATGACGAATATGGCGATACTGCTCGATGACCAACACCATAAACAGTGCCGGTAACACAAACTCGATACCCGCCGTGGAGAAGCTGATCTGGCCGCCTAACCAGGCGCCCAGGGTGCAGCCTAGAACCCAGTAGAGCTGATTGAACAGCGTAACCCGAAACTGAAACGCCGCTTCGTCCAGACCTTCCGGCAACCGGGTTGAGGTCAGCAGGGAGTAGGTCTCATCGGTTAAACCAAAGATCTGGTAAATGCGCCGCCAGGAACGATTGCGCAGTCGCCCGACCAGGGAGATACCGTAAAAAAGATGCCGGGAGTTAAGCAGAAAGGTGGTGACGGCGATCTCCATCAGGGCGGCATGATTGGCCAGCAGTCCCACGGCCAGAAATTGGCCCGCACCCGCGTACACAAACAGCCCCATCAGGGTCGCAAAAATCCAGTGGTAGCCCAGATCGCTAAATAGCACGCCAAAGGCCATCCCCAGCGGTAGGTAACCAAAAAGCACCGGTAGCGACGCCCTTAGCGCTACGGCGTTGACCGTTTCAGAATGCATTGCTGAACCTTCACCCTTCTCTACAGAGGGGGGCTAGATTAGGTGATTTGCTAAGGGAAAACCAGCAGTCCAGAGGTGGGGTTGCAGGCGCTTCCACTGTCGGAGGATGCGACTCGAACCTTGGGCGTAATCAGAGGTTGATGCCAGAAGGAGGGATCTGAACTATTTTTGCTGAAAATAAACAGGGAGCTCCGCGACGAAGCCCCCTGTCGGGATTATGCCTGTGGGTCAGGAATTACCGTAATCGGATGCCTTCTCCTCGACATGAACAGGGGGCTCCGCGACGAAGCCCCCTGTCGGGATTATGCCTGTGGGTCAGGAATTACCGTAATCGGATGCCTTCTCCTCGATATGAATCGGCTCCTCGGGTGCTTCCCCGGCATGCTCGGCCAGGGCTTTCTTAGTGCGCATTTCGATCAGCAGATACATCACCACGCCGACAGCCAGTCCCCAGGCTGCGCCGTAGACCGCCAGCGTGACCCCCATGGTGCCCGCCACGCCCATCGAGGTGGCATTGTCCACTTGCTCGACGGCAACGCTGATGCACAGGTAACCGGTGATCAGCAGAGTGATGGACAGCGCGATCGGTAAGACCGGCTTGAACATTGTGACCAGCGGCAGCATAAACAGCGCCAGAAAACCAACAATCCAGAACACACCCGCACCACTGTAGATGGTATCCATGGCAGACCGGCCGTAACGGTAACGTTCGGCGATAGTCGCCATGCCGCCGGTAAACAGCGGGCCGGCCAGGCCGGGATAGGGGGCGAACAGGCTGTGCATCAGGTTGCGGATGCCGGTGATGATGTGAACCTGATCGACGTCGACTTCGATCTTTTCATCTGGGCGCAGGTGGTCGACCCGGTCCAGCAGACTCTGGCCGACAATGATGTCACCAAAGGCGATGATGTAGGCGATGATGGCGGTGGGAATGGCCATCCACAAGATCTCTATGCCCGGAAAGCCGATGCTGAACGGCAGGTAGTTCCACATCTCGCCGAAGGCGGGGGCGGAGAGACCGAACTCGATCGTCGGCAGCGAATATTCGCCCACGATCCAGCCGATACCCATGGCGACCAACGTGCCGGGGACCATGCCGTAGCTGGCGATCATCTTGGCCCAGCGATGCTTTTCGACCAGATCGCGGAAAGAGAGAGAAAACAGCACATAACCGGTAACCGCGAAACCGAGCATCAGCGAGATCGGCGTACTGGCCAGGCGCCCCCCTTCAGAGATCTCACCGGTGATGGCGGCGATACCTGCACCCAGCAGGATGCCTGCCTTCATGGAGCTGGGAAAGAGGTTAACCAGCTTGGTGCCCAGCCGGGTGATGCCGAGGAAGAAGAAGATAAAGGTCACCACCAACTGTAGCCCCACCAGTGCCTTGATGGCCTCAGGACCGGGCTCGAACTGGCCGACAAACAATAACACCACCGGAATAGCCGGGGTGATCCAGCCGGGTACGAAGGGCGATCCCAACAGATTGGGTAGCATAAAACCGATGCCACAGACCACGACGAAGGCCAAGCCCACATCGTAGGGAATACCGAGGTACTTCTCCAGCAACGGGATCATCGCCAAGGTGATCACGAACATGATCAGCGCCTGGATCGTTTCTGCCATCTCCCAGCGGTAGTGGATAAAAGGGAGACGAATCTTGAAGGGGCCTGCAGCCCAATACGGGTGCACCTCGCCATACTTACGCTCAGTAAGTGCCATGAATAATTCCTTAAAATAATAGTTGAGGGGGTCGTTCCGTCGCTATTATTTTTATTCGAGCGTACAGCAGGACGTGCCGTTAAGGCTGAATTTTGCAGCGCATCACGGATCATTTTAAGGTATGCGGATAGGGATCAATTGTCGACAATCCGTTATGCAACTTTGGTGGTAACAGTGGACCAAAGTATACCGCCGCCAGATACTTGGCCAGCATACGCAGCGTCAAAGCGTATGCCTAGGAGGCTGACCGAGAATAGACTGACCTACTGCGAAACCCGTATTTAGGCCAGATTTGACGCTCATTTTTGGCAAATAGAACCACTATTCACAAGCTGCGTCCCTGCAGCTTGCCCTACGGGCAGCTATTGCTGTGTAAATCGGCTTTCCTGTCGATTAATCTTCGCAAATGAACGATAAATCTGACTCAAAATACAGTTCTCTCGCTACGCTCGCTATTCTCGGTCAGCCTCCTAGCCCGCTTGCTCCGATGGGCGACGGGTTATACCGGCGCGGTGTCGTAGTTGCCGTGGTTGATCAGCAGTTGCTCCAGCGCCAGGCCCGGCAGCGGTTTGCTGAATAGGTATCCCTGCATCTCTTGGCAGCGCAGCTCCTTGAGTAACTGTTGCTGCTCAACAGTTTCCACCCCTTCGGCGATCACCTTCAGATTCAGGTGGTGTGCGAGACTGATAATCGAGGCGACGATCCCCTTGTCCTTATTGCAGGCTTCGATATCCTTCACAAAACTCCGGTCGATCTTCAGTGAATTGACCGGAAACCCTTTGAGATAGCTAAGTGAAGAGTAGCCGGTGCCGAAGTCATCGATTGAAAGGTGGATCCCCAGCTGGCGGAGTTTGTCCATCTGCGCGATGGCCAGCTGCTGATTCCCCATCACCATGCTCTCGGTGATTTCGAACTCCAGACACTCCGCCGGAAAGCCGTTTTCTTCGATGATCGACACGATCCGCTCCACCAGATGGCCATGCAGAAACTGTATCGCAGAGAGGTTAATGGCCAGCCGACCAGTCACCAATCCCTTGTCCCACCAAGGCTTCGCTTCGGCGCACGCCTTGCGGATAATCTCCTCGCCAATGCGGACGATATGGCCGCTTTCCTCGGCCAGGGGAATAAATATATCCGGCGCGATGACACCATGCTTGGGGTGAACCCAGCGTGCCAGCACTTCCATGCCCTGAATTTCACCGGTAACCAGGCTCACTTTGGGCTGGTAGTGCAGCAGCAGCTCATCGTTGTCGATCATCTGATGCAGCTGCTGCTCCAGCTCCATCCGAAACAGCGTGTTCTTATTCATCTCCACCGTATACTGCTGAGCCATATTCTTGCCGTTGTTCTTCGCGTGGTACATGGCGATATCGGCAAAACGCATCAGGTCCTTGTAATCGCTTCCGTGATCCGGATAGATCACGATTCCGATACTGGCAGAAACACCCACCTCATGGCCCGCAAGATTAATGGGGCGCGCGACGGATGCCAGAATACGGTCGGTGACCAGGGTTATTTCACTGGGATCGTTTATCTTTTCTAGCAGCAGAGTGAACTCGTCCCCGCCTAAGCGGGCCACCGTATCACAATCACGAATACACTCCGCCAGTCGGTTGGAGACCTCCCTTAGCAAAATATCCCCGGCGGCGTGCCCCAGCGTGTCATTGACGGTCTTGAAATTATCGAGATCGAGAAACAAGATCGCCATCTGGTGCTTATTACGTTTCGCGGTCTCTATGCCGTGGATGATGCGATCCATAAACAGAGTCCGGTTGGGCAAGCCGGTCAAACTATCGTAGTTAGCCATATAACGCAGCTTTTCTTCCGCATTCTTGCGATAGGTGATGTCCGAGAACGCGCCAATATAATGGCTCACACCGCCCTGATGATCTTTTAGCACGCTGACCTGGAGTTCCTGCGGGAACTGGGTGCCATCTTTTTTGACCCCCCAGACCTCCCCTTGCCAACCGCAACCCGTGCTGGCGATTGCAAGCACTTCGGGACTCAGGGCCAACGTATTGCTTTTATCCAGGGGTTGAATCAAGGGCTGACCCAGCACCTCGCCTGCGGCATAGCCGGTAATGTCGGTAAAAGCATCATTGACTTTGAGCACCCTCAGCTGTTCATCGCACACCCATACCGCATCGGATATGCTCTCGAACGACTTAGCGGCAAGCAATAAGTCCTGCTCGGTCTGCTTCAAATGGGATATGTTTTTCAGGGTTCCAGAAAGTCGCTGCGGCTTGCCGTGCTGATCATGCTCGACGATCTTGCCCCGATCCAGCAGCCACTGCCACAGATCATTATTGTCCTTGACCCGATAGCTGGCTTCGAAGTGATCGGTTTTGTCGGCCAAGTGATCACTGAAGCGCTGTTTCAGCTCGGCAAAATCTTCTGGGTGAACCACCGACTCGAGCGCATCGATGCTGTGCCGGATCCGTGACAGCGGCAGCGGCAGAGGGTTCTCCCGCGAGAACGCGCCGGTTTGCAGATTCCAGCTCCAGAACTCATCGCCACTGCCCCACAGCGACAGCTTCAAGCGCTGTTGATTCTCTTGAATCTCCTCGATATAACGCTGGATGCTGGCCTGCTGTGCCATGCGGTCCTGTTCATGTCGACTGTCTTGGCTCTCAAGATCTTGGTACTGCTTATCGAGCAACAGCTCGACAAAGTCACGGTGACGTTTTAACTCGATATGGATCTTAACCTTGGCTTTGAGTATGGGCAGGCAGATCGGCTTGGTCAGGTAATCAACGGCCCCCAGCTCCAACCCCTTGATCTCCTCCTCCTCGGTCGCTTTGGCGGTTACGAAAATAACCGGAATATTGGCGTACTGCTTATCCCGCTTGATACGCTCACAGACCTCGTATCCGTCCATTTCCGGCATCATGATGTCCAGCAGAATAAGATCCGGCGGATTGTTGGAATGGACGATACTCAGCGCCTTGGCCCCGTCCGTCGCCACCAGCGTCGTGTAATCGTTCTTGAGCGCATTGAGCATCACTTTGATATTGATGGGCTCATCGTCAACCAGCAGGACGGTCGGGCGAAAATTTTGTGGTTCCATAGGGCCGCTATTCCTGTAGGTAACGATACCGTTATTGGGCTTCAAGATGTTGCCGCAGGGCGGTCAGAGCATTGCCCGCCTGGTCGAATAAAAAACTGTTGAGATGGGATTCCAGCTGCTCCGAATAGCCGAGCAACGCCCCACATGCCAACTGGGGCTTCAGCTGCTCGTAGTGATCCAGCGAGTCGGCATTGCTCTCATTAATCAGCAGGGCCAATGCCTCTAGCTTGGGCTTAATCTGGGCATAGTCGATGGCCGGCGCATCCGGTTCCGATAAGGCGTGGCTGGAGGCCCGCCGGGATGCGGTCGGGGCAATTTGTGCGATGCTGCGTTCGACCCGTGCCAGATGGTGATAGAGATCCACCAGCATGGGTTCAAATTGCGCTGCACTTTTTTCTGCTGACTCGACCGATGCTCCGTCCGCTGCCGCCTCTTGCTCCTCACTCAACGCCTTGGCCTGGTGCTCAATCACCTTGGCCGCCTGTGCCAGCTCCATGATACCCAGGTTGGAGGCAACTCCCTTGAGACTATGGGCCAGCCGCCAGGTGTCGGCATAGTCACGCTGCAGGATCAGCTCGCGCAACTGCTCATCGACGCCTCGGTATTGGCGTTGAAAATCCTGGAGTAGGGTGCAATAGAGCGCCGCATTGCCCCCTACCCGTGCCAGCGCCGTGGCTATCTCGATCCCAGGCAGCTGCTCGGGAAGCGATAACCCAGAGGCCTCCGATTCCTGCGCCGCACTATCCATCCGGTAGGGGGTGCGATCAGCGGCGGGAATCCATTGCCCCAGCACTTCCCACAATCGATCCATCTCCAGTGGCTTACTGAGATAATCGTTGCAACCGGCCGCCTGACAGTCCTCGATAACCCCCTTGATCACATTGGCGGTCATGGCCACCACCGGCAGCTGCTCAAGGTGCGGACGAGCACGGATCTGCTGGGTGGCTTCCAACCCGCCCAAAATAGGCATCTGCAGATCCATCAGTACCAGATCGAAGCACTCTCTCTCCAGCAGATCTAGCGCCTGCTGACCGTTATCGGCAACACTGACATGGATGCCGACTCGGCTCAGGATCTCTGCGGCGATCTGTTGGTTGATAATCACATCGTCGACCACCAGGATACGCGCGCCGGCGATCTGTTTCTGGATCCGTTGACGCTCCTGCTGACTCTGCCCGGTAGCGTCAATTTTTTCGACCCGTAGCTCCTGCCCCAGGGCCGAGGCAACCGCATCATACAGCTCGGAACGCTTAACAGGACGGTCGACCACCAACACCTCACGCGCCGTTTCCGCTCGCAGCCCCGTTTGAGATAGAAATATCATCGGTAACGACCATAGCAGGGCATGCTGAGAGAGCTCCTCGAGGATCGATTCGAGCGGCGCGACAGCGCCTGCGGGAACATCAATCAGCAGCAGTACGTTGTCGCAATGACCCGGCTCGAGGGCCATTGCCGCCTGGGCCTGATCGAGGCTCTGAACGCTCATCGGCTGCAGCCGCCAATCGCGCAGGGTTGCTTCCAGCATCTGTTGCTGGGCGCCCTCAAAGCATAGCAGCAGCACCCTGCGGTCATGAACAGACACGGGCAGCGGCGGTATAAAGGTTTGGTCCGACCGGTCGGACAGGTCAAACTGCGCCGTCAGGGTAAACGTCGATCCCCGCTCAGGCTGGCTAACCACGTGGATGTCGCCGCTCATCAACTCACTCAGACGTTTGGAGATCGTCAGCCCCAGACCGGTTCCTCCGTACTTGCGGGTCGTAGTGGCGTCGGCTTGAGAGAAGGCATCAAACAGGGTGTCAATTCTGCTCTGGTCGATGCCGATACCGGTGTCGCAGACCGAGAACGCCAACGTGACCCGCTCCGCAGAGCGTTCCCGGCAGGACACATTGAGGCTCACCGCGCCGCTGCGGGTGAACTTGAAGGCGTTGTTGATCAGGTTGATCAAGATCTGGTTCAACCGCAGCCGATCACCCAGAACCCAGTTAGGCACCCCGGACTCGACGCTGACCACCAGATCGAGCCCCTTGTCATTAAATTTACCACTAAAGACATCGATCAGTTTTTCCAGCGATGGTTGCAACGAAAACGCTCTGCGCTCCAACTCCAGCTTGCCCTCGGTGACCTTGGAAAAATCCAGGACGTCATTGATCACATGCAACAGGGCTTCGGACGCGACCTCGGTTTTGTCGGCGTAACTCTTCAGTTTGGGCGTCAGCCGCTGCTCTTTCATCAGGTGGATAAGACTGGTGATGGCATGCACCGGCGTGCGTATCTCGTGGCTCATATTAGCCAGAAAATCGCTCTTGGCACGGGTCGCCGATTCGGCTCGCTCCTTCTCCTCCTGCAAGGCCTCCCGGGTACGCTGCAGGCGCTCCAGCATAGTATTAAATACCAAGGCAATGTCGCCGATTAGATCGCCTTTCTGGGCGTGTTCAACCCGTGTCTCCAGGCTGCCACTCTCGGTAATTGTGCCCATGACCCGAGTGACGCCAGCCAACCGTTGCCGCAGTGCACGAAACAGCAGCCACTGAATGGAAACGATGAGCAGCGAACCAAACACAATAAACAGCAGGCTCTGCTGGCGAATTTGCGCCAGGCTCTCATCCATATGGGACATGTTGGTATTGGATGCCTCGGTGAGTCCGATCATTTTCCGCTCGGCGGCAGCGAAAAGTTGCCCGCTCTGCTGCTCGATACGCCCCATCACCGCAATCAGTTCTCGAAGCGTCTCGGCGGAATCCTCGACCAGTAGCTGGAGTTGAATGGGGCTGATGGTTTCCAGCACCTCATAGACGATGTCGCTCAGGATCGCCGTGTTGGTCAGATAGGCATTCAGCAGCTTGGCATCCATCGTCGGCGGCCACGCCGCTTCAACCTGTTGGCTGGTCTGCAGAATATCCGCAAAAAGAACCCTCAAGGGCGCATAGTCGCGCGCGGGGTCCAGCAACAGGTGCTCCAGCTCTCCGACAAACCGATTGGTTTGCAATGTGCTGCTGGAGAGCAGCTGATGCAGCGGCAGTTGTCGGCGCATCAGTTCCAGCAACGTGGTTTTAGATTCCGATGTCGTCGCAGCCGCCTTCTTGATATCGACATCCAGATGCTCCAATCGCTCCCACCACCACCAATTGCCCACGGCCATGATGAGCAGCACGATCAGGGCATTAGCACCCAGCAGCCAAACGACGGGCAGTTTTTTTTGGGAGTTCATGCGCCTCAACCCTTAAAACTGAAAGATCAGGGTATCGGATACGCTATGGTCGGCGTCGCCGGTACCATCGAATATCGCGACCCCCCCGCGGACACTCTGTCCCGGCTGCAACAGGACATCATCGGCATGGGTGGTGTTTAGCTGGCGGGACATTTCCAGGTGCCAGGCCCCCTCGCGCCACACCCCGTTGGCCTTAATATCGGTGATGGAGCCCTGCGGATCGGTGGATATAACATACTTGGGCATTTTATCTTCTTGGCGCTCGCGATAACGCTGGCTGCGGTACAGCCGGTCACCACTGTCGGACGGCCTGAGGATATAGACGGGGTTACCCTGTGGCGTATGTCCCTCGTAGGAGCGCAGCAGTTTCTTGTCGCTGATAATGGTCTGCTTGTCATGGGCCAAGCCGAGCATGTTGGAGCGGAAGGCCTTCCAGTGCCACATATCCGCAGTAAAACTGTTGCCCGCCAGCCAGTCGGTGCTGTAGTCACCGCTCATTTCGAACTGTAGCGCCAGCCGGTCTTCAAGCGCCGTCGTTTGTATATAACGGCCTTGCTGCTCGTTCCAGGCAAAGGGCTTATGCTCGGTGTTTTCGGTGCTGTCTTTCCAGGTCAGGTAGAAATAGACCCTATCGCCGTAAACGCCGCCTTTAATACGCACCGAACTCACGTCGGTCTTATGCTCAGGGTGCGTTTTTCGCAGTGCAATCTCGACACCGCCAACCTCGTTCCATTCGGAACCCTTGCCATCCAATACCGGCGCGGCAGAGAGGGACGTGATCGGTACCACTTGCGCGGCTGAGAGCGTGATCGGCATCACACTCAACAGCGTGGCTGCCAGGGCTCGCCACCTAAACCGGTGACACCGGGCAGCGCCCTTTATATTGCTGTGTGTAAATGGGGAAATAAACCAACGCATCACAAAAACACCTCGTAACAATTCGCAGCCCAGACCCCGTCTGCGGTGACTTATGAGCAAAGCGATACAACCATCGAATTAAGACTACCAAAATATAGCGCAGGAGCGTTTTTTTACTGGAGAAGAGCTGATGCAGATCAGTGCTGGGAGATAAAAAAGGGATAAGGCGGGGATTTGCTAGGGTCGGGGGATCGAATAAGCGCTACGGCCGCCCAGGCTGGGTTGATTCCAGCAGTCTGTCGGACTTGACCGGTCGTAGCGAGGGGAAGACCGATTTGAGGCAGTTTACGAACTCTTTTGAGGCTAATAGTGGTTCTATTAAACGAAAAAGAGAGTGGAAAATGGCCCCCCTCTAACTTAAGAGAAGCGGCTTTCCCGCACGACTGCATGGATGCAGGAGGTAGAGCAACGCAGGAGCGGTTGCCGAGTAGATCAGTGTTAAGTCCGACAGACTGCTAGTGCCCCAAAGCGCGGCTCAAGCGGGCTTGGCGCGACAGGCAACGGGTTATCGCCGGGGTTGCTGCGGTGCTGGGCAAACAATAAAAGGAGTGCCCCAAAGCGCGGCTCAAGCGGGCTTGGCGCGACAGGCAACGGGTTATCGCCGGGGTTGCTGCGGTGCTGGGCAAACAATAAAAGGAGGCATCCTTGATTGCCAGGCCTCTCGCTCGAGAGGCCCTTTAACGAAGGCTTAATTGGCCGCTAATGCCACATCAATGCCGATGCGGGCCAGGGTCTTCTCGACCACTTTGCTAGGCAGCGGGATGTAACCATCCTTAACTACCACCTCCTGGCCCGACTTTGACATCACCATCTTGATGAACTCGCGATCCAGCGGTGCCAATGGCTTGTTTGGCGCTTTGTTGACATAAACGTACAGGTAGCGCGACAGTGGGTACTTGCCACTGACCGCCATCTCTGGGCTCGCTTCGATGAAAGCACCGCCTTTCTTGCTCAGCGGAATCGCACGAACGCTGGAGGTCTTATAGCCGATACCGGAATAACCGATACCGTTAAGCGACGTTGAGACCGACTGAACCACGGATGCGGAACCAGGTTGCTCATTGACCGAATTTTTATAGTCGCCCTTACACAGCGCCTTTTTCTTGAAGTAGCCATAGGTTCCGGAGACCGAGTTGCGGCCGTAGATCTGGATATCCTGCTTACCTAGGTTGCCGCCGACACCCAGATCACCCCAGCTGCTGACATCCTTAGCGCCACCACACTTGCGGGTGCTAGAGAACACCGCATCAACATCGGCAATGCTCATCCCTTTGATCGGGTTATCCTTATGCACAAAGACCGCCAGAGCGTCGATAGCGACCGGTATCGCGGTCGGCTTGTAACCAAATTTCTTCTCGAACGCCTCCAGCTCCTTGTCCTTCATCTTGCGGCTCATCGGCCCCATATTGGAGGTCCCTTCGGTCAGCGCGGGCGGCGCAGTCGAGGAACCTGCAGCCTGGATCTGAACATTGACGTTAGGGTAGTTGCGCTTAAAACCCTCTGCCCAGAGTGTCATCAGGTTAGCCAGCGTATCCGAGCCAACACTGGAAAGATTACCCGACACGCCGCTGGTCTTGGCATAGATCGGTAACTTAGGATCTAACAGATCGGATGCCTGGGCAGTACCGGCAAAACCGGTAGCGGCAAGTGCCACAACGGCCAGTAGCTTCTTTGCGTTCATGGAATACTCCTACGTTTAGATTCAGTGTTAAGCAGTAAGATGGGGATTCACTAAGTAAGTGAGCTCACTATAAGCAGAGTTTGTGACATTTGTATGACATGCTGCTCACAACCGGCGAAACTCGAATCCGCATAACTAGCGGGTGACTAAAGTAGTAGAACCTGCCGTTTGCCATGCTATGATCGCAGTTCTTGCCAACACAGAACCAGCGCTTTTTAAGAAGAACAATAATGAACGAAATAGAATCCCTGCTGACTCCCGAAGGGGAGCTGATCCTGCAACTTGCAGCCACCCGTCACGACACCAATATCTTTGGTGACATTTACGGTGGCTGGCTTTCAGCCCAGCTGGTAACGGCGGCGGAGATTCGTGCCGCCCAGATCGCCAACGGCCGTATCGCCACCGTATCGGTCGGTGCCATCGAGTTTATGTCGCCGGTATTGGTGGGGACCCTGTTGAGCTTTTACACTCGGGTGAAAGAGACCGGTAATAGTTCAATCTGTATTCAGGTTGAAGTCTGGGGACGCTGTTCCGACGGATCCGGCTTTCGCAAAATCACCGACGCCGAAACCGTCCAGGTTGCTCTCGACAGTAACGGCCACATCCGCCAACTACCAACCCATTAATCCGGCGGGTTAAATAGGTTGGCGCACGGCGCTCAGAAAACGCTAGGCGCCCAGGAGGCTGACCGAGAATAGCGAGCGTAGCGAGAGAGCTGTATTTTGAGTCAGATTTATCGATCATTTGCGAAGATTAATCGGCAGGAAAGCCGATTTACACAGCAATAGCTGCCCGTAGGGCAAGCTGCAGGGACGCA
>JBALTG010000063.1:11524-25251 GCA_036964625.1 Motiliproteus sp. | reverse complement strand
GTTGCTGGTTGATGGCCTGGCTTCTGGCCTTGGCCAGAGTCGTGAGCAGATCCCTCAGGCTGCTCTGGCCCTGAAATTGCTCCACACCCTTGGAAAATGACAGCGGCACCAGTACCAGCAGCATCGCGGCGATGGTCAACACCAGCAGCAGCTCGAGCAGGGTGAATCCGCTCGCCGGAGACGATCCGGGCACACGCTGATCCAGAGTTGCATTCATGCCCCGTCCCCTCTACCAGTTGCCTACATCCTGATTCTCATGATCTCCCCCCTGGATCTTGTCGGCGCCTAGGAGGCTGTAGATATCGTAATCCCCCTCCTTACCGGGTGACGATCCAGGCACGCGCTGATCCGGAGCTGCCAACACGACCAATCCCCCCCTACCAGTTGCCTACATCCTGATTCTCATGATCTCCCCCCTGGACGTTGTCGGCGCCCAGGGTGTAGATATCGTAATCCCCCTCCTTACCGGGTGACTGGTACTGGTAATTGATGCCCCAGGGGTCTTTGGGCAGCACTTTTTTCTTCAAGTAGGGGCCGTTCCAACCACTCACGCCGTCCGGCTCCTGCACCAGCGCCAGCAACCCCTCCTCAGTGGACGGGTTGCGGCCGATCTCTAAGTTGAACAGATCCACCCCACCGGCCAGATCCGCGATCTGCAACCGGGCTGTATCGGTCTTGGCCTTCTTCAGATATTTGAGCACCTGGGGGCCGGAGATGCCTGCCAGTAATCCGAGTATCACCAGCACCACTAGCAGCTCTATCAGGGTGAACCCCTTCTCCCGGAGTTCAGGGCAAGTTTTCCTATTCATGGCTTTTTCCTTTGCGTGAGTCCTATTAACAGTTACCTTGTGCGTGTCCTTTTTCATCAGCACCACTTAGGGCCTTTTGCCTGTTTCAGAATGCCAGCTCGTTGACACTCAACATCGCCAACAGTATCGATATCACCACCCAGGCGATCACGCCCCCCAGGACCAGAATCAGCAACGGCTCGATCATCGCCAACAACCGCTTCAGGCTGGCTTCAACGTCCTGGTCGTACCAGTCCGCCACCTTCTCGAGCATCGGTTCCAGTTCACCAGACTCCTCCCCCACTTGCAGCATATTCAGCGCCAGGGCGGGTAGCAGTTGCAATCGCGATACCGCCGCGGACAGCCGCTGCCCCTGAGCCACCTCGCCATTGACCTGCTCCAGTCCCTGCCGCAGCACTTCCGAACGCTGGGTATCCCTGACGATAACCAGCGCCTTGAGCAAGGGAACACCGCTGCTGAGCAAGATACCCAGCATGCGGCACAGTCTTGCCGTCTCGACTTTGGCCACCAAGGGGCCTACCAGAGGCAACCGCCACAGCTGGCGGTGACAGCGGTAACGAAAACCTCTGGACGCCTGCATGCCGTAACGCCAGCCAATCAGGGTCAGCCCCCCCGTGGCGATAACCAGCCATGCATAGTCCACAACCCAGTCTCCGGCAGCGATGGTGATCCGGGTTGACAGCGGCAGCAGGTGCTCCACACCCTCGAACAATTGCTCGAACTGGGGCACGACAAAGGTCAGCAACAGCAACACCGACGCCAGGGCGACGCAGGCCAGTATTACCGGGTAGATCAACGCCGAGATCAGGGTGTCATGCAGCCACTTGCTCCGCTCCAGATAACGGGCCAGGTGCGCCAGCACCCGCTCCAGTGCACCGCTGGCCTCGCCGGCCCGCACCAGACTGATATACAACGGGCTGAAAACACCCGGCTGGCCGGACAGCGCGTCACCCAGGCTGGCGCCAGCGCGGACCTGCGTCAGCACCTGCTGCAGTGCTTTGCGGACCTTACTGTTGTCGTTGATGGTAGCCAACAGACCGAGGGTTTTTTCCAGGGGAATGCCAGCCTGGAGCAGGGTGGCAAAGGCCTGGGTGAATGCATTGAGTTCGGCCAAAGGGATCCTGCTGAAGCGTGATCCCAGTCGTAGCCATGGAGCGCTGCTGGAACCTTGCTGCAGAATCTGGATGGGCACCAGCTGCTGGGCCTGGAGCTGTTCGATCACCCCGGCCTCGGTGTCTGCCGCTAGCACACCCTGGACGATATCTCCCTGCAGCTTGGCGGCCTTGTAGTTATACTCTGGCATACTCAACCTTGGGTGGTGACCCTGAGAATCTCTTCGATGGAGGTTTGACCAGCCAGCACCTTGTTCAGGCCGTTTTCGAACATCGTTGCCATGCCGCCTGCCCGCGCCTGGTGCAACAACCCGGTGTCATTGCGCGAGTCCAAGATGCAGCGCTTGAGTTCATCGGTCATCACCAGCAGTTCAGCAATGCAGCTGCGCCCGGCGTAACCGGTCTGGTGACAATCGCCACAGCCACCGGCACGATAAAGGGTCGGCGCCGCAGCGCTGCCAACGCGTTTGAGCTGCCACTTCCGGACCAACTCCTCGGGGGCGGCATAGGGCTGGCGACAGCGTTGGCAGAGGCTGCGCACCAGGCGCTGCGCCATGATGCCGATCACCGACGAGGTCACCAGGTAATCTTCCACCCCCATGTCGAGCAGCCGGGCGATACTGCTGATGGCATCGTTGGTGTGCAGGGTCGACAGCACCAGATGCCCCGTCAGCGCCGACTGCACCGCGATCCTGGCGGTCTCCTGGTCGCGCATCTCACCGATCATCAGCACATCCGGGTCTTGCCGCAGCAGCGACCGCAGGGTCGTGGCGAAACTCAGGCCGATGCTGCTGTTGACGTGGATCTGGTTGATGCCATCGAGGTGGTATTCCACCGGATCCTCGACGGTGAGGATCTTGCGCTCGGGGGTGTTGAGCGTCTGCAGCGCTGTGTAGAGGCTGGTGGTCTTGCCGCTGCCGGTCGGCCCGGTCACCAACAGGATACCGTGAGGCTGGGAAAGCAGCTGCAGCAGGGGCCCCTTGATGTCGTCGCTGAAGCCCAGCGCTGCAAACTCCAGGCTCACATCCGCTCGATCGAGCAGCCGCATCACCAGGCTTTCACCGTGCATGGTGGGCACCGTGGAGACCCGCAGATCCAGCTCCTTGCCGTGCTGGCGGATATTGAAGCGACCGTCCTGCGGCAAGCGGCGCTCGGCGATGTTCAGGTTCGCCATGATCTTGACCCGGGAGATCACCGCCGGCCCGTAGTCGGCCGTGGGGCTGTCGGCTTCCCGCAGCACCCCGTCGATGCGATAGCGGACCCGGAGTTGGTGAGCGAAGGGTTCGATATGGATGTCCGACGCGCCCTGCTCCACCGCGCGCTGCAGGATTTGGTTCAACAGTTTAATCACCGGTGCTTCGCTGGCAAGCTCCTTAAGGTGTTCGATGTCGTCGCTGAACTGAGATTCGGCAGCCCCCGTCTGCTGCGGCTCGGCGGGGGCAAACAGGCGCTCCAGCCCCTGTTCAATCTCGGAGGCCAGGCCGATGCAAACCCGGACCTGCTTACCGGTGATCATCTCGATGGACGCGACCACAAACGGCTCTTGCGGATCGGCCATCACCAGGGTGATGCTGTGTTCATCCAGATCCAGGATCAGGGTATGGTTATCTTTGAGAAATTTGGCGGAGATCTGATTCTGGAGCAGCGGCTGTTCGGGAAAACTGTCTATCGACACCTGCTCCAGATCAAGCTGGTCGGCGAGGCAGGCCACCATATCCCGTTCTGAGACCAGCCCCAGCTTAACCAGAATACACCCCAGCCGCTCGTAGCTGACTTGCTCCAGCTGGGCTCTGAGGGCACGGTTGAGGTCGCCACTGTTGAGCTTGCCCAACTTAGCCAGCAGCTCGCCGAGCCGCTGTTGAGGCGAAGGGGCCGCTATACCTTGCGATACACCCATAAAACACTACCTCTGTTACTTAATTACCGGCTCCCTATGCCGTGGAGCTGCCTGTCCATGTAGCAGATCACAGCCAGCTTATAGTCCTAAGGAACCTGCGAACACGTCTCTTGCGCCTCTGATAGCCCCGCAGGGCGGGTCTTAGAACGGCCATCTGCGTTGTCAGACCGCTTAAAAAGGTTCAGACATTTCACTGCGCGATCTTTCGTGCACCTGGCCGTTCTACAGCCCGCAGAGAACACACTGGACTTATTTGCAGGTTCCCTAAAGCGTAGAGCATGAAAGGGCACTGCGTAGGGAAACCCGTGCAGATGGGCACCTCGCAGCCGCGTAAATCATTCACTAGCGCGGCTGCTAAACGCAACGCCGGCATGGACTCATCAGGCAACCCGCGTCCTCACCCGGACCTAGCAGCCTGTCGGACTTAACGCTGATCTTATCGCAGTAGGTCAGCCTCCTAGGGCCGCAGTAAGCGAAAGCGCTGGCCGCGGTACTGCACGGTGACCCCATCAAGGCTGATCGACTCCAAACGCATCCCGCTGGAGATTTCATCGCCCTCAACATAACGTTTTAAATCAATCGCTACATAACGCTGGCTGTCATCCTGAGAGTAGGCATGAACATTCATCCTGATAACGGGGACGGACTGGCGATAGCTATCGGTAAGCGCCTGCAATAACGGCGCCCTGGGCTCCACAGCAATAGCGGTGGGCACGGCCATGACCGCTTCCATGACCGACGTTTCCCCCGCAGCCTGTTCAGGGCGGCCGGGAGCGGAAGCTCCAGTCCCATTTAACCTATGGGTCTGCAACGGATTGACCGGCAACGTAAGCGGGGGCGGATTCTGAGCCGGCGGAACCACGGCGGCAGGCGCAGCAGCCAGCTCGATGTCCGGCACTGGCGGCAGCGTGGGTGACTCACGAATAGATCGCTGGTTTGCATGATTTGCCAACGCCACCGATGCGTCCTGCTCAGCGCCCCCCAGAACAGGCTCGGCCCTCAGGGACGCGCGGACCGGTTTAATCTCGGCTCCAGCCGGTTTCTGCCGTCGTAGTGGTTCCAGTAACAGGCGCGCCGCGTCCTGTTTTGGCACTGCCCGCACCGACTCTGGATTGGCTGTCGCCGTGTCTAGGGGCGCGGGGGCGCTGACGACCGGTTGCAACAGCGCCTGGGGACTGCGTTGCCTGACATACGGTTCAGCCCACCGGGGGGGCATGGCGGAGTCAACGGAGCGCGCCGCGTCCGTCAACAAGGGCTTGGGATCCGGATACGCCGCTACGATCGGCGCCTGTGGCTGGACAACCCGGCTGTTCGTACTCACGCGGGGGGACTCTCGTGCGGGCAGTTCATCTCCTGGTTGCCACACCCGTTGCCACAGCAACACCGAGACGCTGGCCAAGGCGGCCACCAACACCAGCACCAAGACCAACCAGGGCCAGGGGAGCGAAGCTTTGTTGACGTACAGCCCCTGAACGAAGGACAGCGTCGGCACCGTGCCTCGCTGTCGATCCTGCTCCGCTTTTCTTAATGCCTCAAGAATATAGGACATAACTTAATCACGCTGACCGAGTGGACGCCACAGCATGGGCGTGGTTCTATCATTTACCGCAGTCTGAAGGTGCTGCTGCGTCGCAGGACCCACGATCCCATCGGCCTGCAACCCCCTGTCACGCTGAAACAACAACACTTGTCGGTGCAACTCCGCGTCGTAGAGGGAGGCATCCGCGCTAGCGCTGGTCTCACCGCGAATTTCCGATAGCTGCTCCCGCAGCCACAGGATACTGTCATCACGCTGCCCGGGGGTCATCACACGCGGGGGGAAAAACGGAGGTTTCCACAAGGACAGGTAGCGTCCCGTCCAGTCTTTATCCAGAACTCGGACCGGAATGGTAAACTGCAAATCAGCGACAATCACCTGTGCCCGGGTAGCCTGCAGGCCCGACAAAACCACAAAGCGCTGTCCGGAGCGATCACCGTTCATCACCAGAATCGCCGCCCGATTGCTGTCACGCAGCCCCTCCCAAGAGGTTTCTCCCCAGCGACAGCGGAGCTTTACGGCCTCAGCACGCTGGCAGGAGTTCCCCGCTAACGCCTGGTCATCAACTCCCCACAAACTAAACAGATCACTGAGTGCATGCTCAAACTGAGCCTGGCTCAACGACTTCAGCGCGAGCAGTGATGGCGGCTCGGCAGTGTTTGGCTCCGCGAGCTCCTCAGGTCCGGCAGTGCGGTGCATCAAAGCCAACCGCCGCCCGGCGCGGCTTTCGCGGCTTGGCGACACGGCGTCCTCAGACCCGCCCGTGCTGGGCCCGGCAGTACGGCCCCCCACTGCCTCTTGAGGGGCGGTGGGTATGTGTGCCATCTCCCGGGGCTCAGTACTGATCTGCACCGGGACAGAGCTGCTCGGGCTGGTGTTAACCCCGAGCTGCATCACCGCTTTCAACACCGGATCCGTCATGAGCCGTGCGCCGGCGTACCCCACGCCGACCAGAAACAGCAGCAGCAAGACGCGGACGAGGACTCTGGGAGCCGGAGGGTTTACGGCCGTACCCATCACTTCCGCCGCCGCCTTAGCGATGATTTTAATATCGGTGGTATCGCGCTCCCGAGCGTAGGCACCCAGCAGGGCGCGGTCGCAGATGGTATTGATCAACAGGGGGCTCCCCCGGGAATAGTGGAAAATACGCCGTCGTGTCGCCGTACTGAAAACATTGCGGCGCAGGCCCGCAACGGACAGGCGATGGCCGATATAGGCGATGGTTTCCTTTTCATTCAAGGGTAATAGATGGTAACGGGCCGTTACCCGCGGGGATAGTTGACGTAGTTCCGGCCGGTCCAGCAGCTCCCGGAACGCCGGTTGACCGATCAATATAAACTGTAGCAATTTGTGTTTATCGGTCACCAGGTTGGTGAGCATACGAATCTGCTCCAACGCCTCAATAGTCAGATTTTGGGCCTCATCGATTATCAACACCGTGCGCCGGCCTTCACGATGGGCATCGAGCAGATAGCGATAGAGCAGATCGACCAGCGTCTTGAGGCTGTGGCACTTCTTCGGGTAGCGGATGCGCAACTCATCACACAGCGCAGCTACTAACTCGAAAGCGCTCAAGCGGGGGTTGAGCAACAACGCCACATCAACATGCTCGGGCAACTGCTCCATCAAGCAGCGGCAGACCGTGGTCTTGCCCGCCCCGACTTCACCGGTCAGCAGCACCAAGCCACCGCTCGCACCCACACCGTACAGCAGATAGGCCAAGGCCTCCTGGTGCTGCCGACTCATATATAGATAACGTGGGTCGGGGGTCAGGGAAAAGGGGTTCTCGACAATCCCAAAATAAGCCGTGTACATATCCTAAGTATCCAGCCTCTGAGTCGGTCCTTTCGGAGTCATACGGTCAGGGGGCAATACCTGCTATCGTTCACTATCGCTGATCAATCAAACAAAGCGTTCAGCACCCCATATTGACCAAGCCGTATTGCTTTAAAGCCTCACAGCGACCCTGTTAGCGCGAATGAGCAAGCGGGGGCATAGATAGGTAAATTCGTCATCCTGATCAACACACGCCTAACGGCTGTCCATGATAATCCAAAACCGCGCATCCACGCTATCGAGTCACTGCGCCATCAGTGACCTGCTGACAAGAATACGATTGAACGTACCGGCGCATACTGCATGGCCGAATAACGTAAAATACAGGGTGGTCGCTCCGCAAAGACTCGCGTAACTTCCTTGTTGATTACTGCAGACGGGGCACCCTCTAATGTCCTAGAAGGGCTAAAACACACGCTCTATTTTTTGTACGTCCCATTAACGCTGATACATAATGCGTGCCAGAAAATAAATCAGGGTGAGGGGCACGCCTGATTTCGGCCGTTAGGCAGGAAACTAGCGAATCAATAACCCTTAGAACTTTCTTAACAGAGGCTTATTAATCAGACGCTTGGCGAATACTGCAACACTCAAAAAGCACCTGACAAACTAAACATTTCTTATCAGGAAGACATTTTCAGGCAAAGGATATTCATCCTCCGAATGCCAATGCGGTTCATCGAGTGTAAAAAAAGGCGACATTTTCCAATAGATTAACAGCTGTTGCTAATTTAGCTAACCTACCATCCATCTTCATCGGCGCCGACCACTATGTGCGCATAACTTTCGTCTACACGGATAAAACGCGGCGCGCCACTCTCACCAACTGAGGTATCTGATTCGTATGAATGCGATGCACAGCAAAGAGTAATACTAAGACTCAGACTAGCGCCTGGCGCATCAGCTCGCCCAGCACCCGAGCGTCGCGAACCTCTTTGTCGGCATACATCCGCTTATCGCTGATGTGCAGCAGAGCCTCAAGCTCATCGGCATCCTCAGGATAGAGCGAGACACCCAGGCTACAGCCGATCTGCAGCGATTGCTCTGCGAGCATGAACGGCTCAGCAAAGACAGACTCGATCTTTGCGGCAACCTGCTGCAGCGACGCCATATCGTCAACATCCGGCAACAGAATCACAAATTCATCGCCGTGAATCCGCGCCGCGGTATCCTGCCCCCTGAGCTTGGCTTTCAATCTTACCGCGATCTCCAACAGCGCCTTATCGCCGACCTGATGCCCCCAGCGATCGTTGATCGATTTAAACTTATCGACATCTAGATAACAGATACCGACCTTGGTGTTAGCACGATCGGCGATACGAATCGCCTGCTCAGCTCGATCCAAAAGCAGATTGAGATTAGGAAGATCAGTTAAAGAATCGAAATTAGCCTGGCGGTACAGCTGCTGCTGTTGCGCGTGGGCCACACATTTTCGATGATGGTGCTGACACAGGTAACGTGCCAGATAAAAACAGAGGAAGGAACCCGATAATGTCACGATCAACAGCCATAAGAGGTTCAAATCAGAGCCGTGAACCACCGTTGTCAGCTTGAGATCGAACGGCTTTGATTCGTTGTCGATACGACCCACGCGCTGCAGCGCTACAAACTCATACCATGGCAAATTGTGAGCCTGATCACGAGTGGAGGTAACGACAACCTCCTCGGGTGCGGTTTCCCCACCCGCTGCAGCCTGCGGATACCGAAAGCTAACGCCGTAACGATCCTGACTCTGCAGCCAGCGGGGCAGCAGATCTTCGGTCCTGATCGCCAACAAGGCAACGTCCATGGGCTGATCACCGGCCTGGAGGGCAGAGCCGACAGCCACTGGGCGGTAGATAACGTAACCTTTGCCGCCCTCCAGCAACTCGAAAGTACGCGAAGCCATAGGGCGCGAAGAACTGAGTGAGCGCACTAGGGTACTGACCAACTCGACAGTGCTGTTGCCGATATCCAACCCCATAAGCTGAGCGGTGGCCGGAGATTGCGGCTCTAGAAATCGAATCGGATAATAGTAGGAACGTTTGCTGATCGGCAGCGGGGGCCTATCACTGATTTGATCGAAAGTATGGATAAAAAAGTCAGTGGTGCCCTTAGACCGCATTGACTGCTCAAAGGTCTGGCGCTGTGCGTGCTCCACACGCGTGGCTATCTCGAACATATAGAGTTCGGGGTAGAGCGCGCGGATCCCCTGGACGTAGACCCGAATCGAGGCGTCATCGTCACTGCCAGAAATAGCCAAAAAATTGGCGAACCCTTCCAGGGCCAATTCAAACATATCGACCCGGGATTCAACCTCCGCAAACGTCTGCGAAGAGAGCTCAGCAAACGCATCTTCGATGTGCATCAACTCGATATAAAACGCCAGCAGCAGTGAGGCCAGCGGGCCCAGCCAGCAGATCAGTTTGATATAGACAGGGGAAACCGGGCGATCCTTGCGTGAACTCATCTAATAAGATTCCTGTACTACTTACCCGTACTACCGCTGCGTACAAGACAGGCACGCAATTAGCACCAACCAAGACCCTTACCGAGACAGATGTTCAGATTACATTTTATTCGCAACAGGCAAACTGAGCGCGTTATAAACTTAACGGATGTACAAATGAATGACTTTAATCATGTACCACAGAGATGACTATAGGAAAAACCCTTACTTTTCACTATACCCTCTGCCAGGCATAAACATTTCCCTCCCATATCCGCCTACACCCGCCAGCAACCCGCGTGTATAATCGAGCGATTCGGCTCCAGGCACGGGTACGTTTTTAAGCCATTATCAGCAGCCCGGCCACCTCCATTCTGACAGTTGACGACGAGTTCAAATTACCCCGCTATGGATAAGACCTACCAACCCCACGCGATAGAACGCTCCTGGTACCAAACCTGGGAGAAAAAAGGTTATTTCAAACCCTCCGGCCAGGGCGATCCCTACTGCATCATGATCCCACCGCCCAACGTCACCGGCAGCCTGCACATGGGACACGGCTTTAACAACGCCATCATGGACAGCCTGATCCGCTACCACCGCATGAAGGGGCATAACACCCTGTGGCAGCCGGGTTGTGATCACGCCGGTATCGCCACCCAGATGGTGGTTGAACGCCAACTGGGGGCGCTAGGGGTCAGCCGTCACGACTTGGGGCGGGACGCTTTTATTGACAAAATCTGGGAGTGGAAGGAAGAATCCGGCGGCACCATCACCAATCAGATCCGCCGCCTGGGCTCGTCGGTCGACTGGTCCCGCGAGCGTTTCACCATGGACGATGGCATGAGTGAAGCGGTTAAAGAAGCCTTTGTTCGACTGCACCAGGACGGCCTGATCTACCGCGGCAAGCGCCTGGTCAACTGGGATCCTGCACTGCATACCGCCATCTCCGACCTTGAGGTCGAGAACATCGATGAAAAAGGCAGCCTGTGGCACTTCCGTTACCCGCTGGCCGACGGTGCTAAGACCGCCGAGGGTCTGGATTATCTTACCGTGGCCACTACCCGCCCCGAAACCATGCTGGGTGATTCAGCCGTTGCGGTGCACCCGGAAGACGCGCGCTATCTGGCACTGGTTGGTAAAGAGATCATCCTGCCTCTGGTGAATCGGCGCATTCCAATCATCGCCGATGATTACGTCGACCCTGAGTTTGGCACCGGCTGCGTCAAGATCACTCCGGCGCATGATTTCAACGATTACGAGGTCGGCAAGCGGCATCAGCTGCCGCTGTTCAATATTCTCGATCGCGATGCGGCGATTCTGGCCCAGGCCGAAGTGTTTAATATCGATGGTACGGTTAACAGCACCGCCGATGCCGACCTGCCTGCCGACTATGCGGGCCTGGACCGGTTCGTGGCACGGAAACAGATCATCGCCGAATTTGAGCGCCTGGAACTGCTGGAAAAGGTCGACGATCACGCCCTCAAGGTGCCTAAAGGCGACCGTTCCCACGCGGTGATCGAACCCTGGTTGACCGATCAGTGGTATGTCGATGCAAAGACCCTGGCCAAACCTGCCATCAAGGCGGTCGAAGACGGCGATATCGAGTTCGTGCCCAAGCAATACGAAAACATGTACTTCTCCTGGATGCGTGATATCCAGGATTGGTGCATCTCCCGTCAACTCTGGTGGGGCCACCGCATCCCGGCCTGGTACGACGACTCGGGCAGGGTCTACGTGGGCCGCGATGAAGCCGAAGTACGGCGTGAAAACGGCCTCGGTGACGAGATCACACTGCGTCAGGACAACGACGTGCTCGATACCTGGTTTAGCTCGGCACTGTGGACCTTCTCTACCCTGGGCTGGCCGGAGAAGACCGATTTCCTTAAAACCTTCCACTCCACCGATGTCCTGGTTACCGGCTTTGATATCATCTTCTTCTGGGTCGCCCGGATGATCATGATGACGATGCACTTCGTCAAAGACGACGACGGCACCCCGCAGGTACCCTTTAAACAGGTCTATGTGCATGGCCTGGTGCGTGATTCGCTGGGCCACAAGATGTCCAAGTCCAAGGGCAACGTACTCGACCCTCTGGACCTGATCGACGGCATTAAACTCGAAGACCTGGTCAGCAAACGCACCGCCAACATGATGCAGCCCAAGCTGGCCGCCAAGATTGAGAAGCAGACCCGTAACGAGTTCCCCGAGGGGATCGCTACCTATGGCACCGACGCGCTGCGTTTCACCTTCTGCTCGCTGGCCTCCACCGGTCGCGACATCAAATTCGACATGGGCCGGATCGAAGGCTACCGCAACTTCTGCAACAAAATCTGGAACGCCGCCCGCTATGTGTTGATGAACACCGAGCAGCAGGACGACCAGGGCAATATGGTGGCCACCAAAGACTGCGGCCAGAACGGCGGCGCGCTGGAGCTGAGCCTGGCCGACCGCTGGATCGTCTCGCGACTGCAGCACACCCAGCTGCAGATCGACAAGGCGATGAGCGAGTTCCGCTTCGATCAGGCAGCCCAGCACCTGTTCGAATTTATCAAGAACGAATACTGCGATTGGTATCTGGAGCTGTCCAAACCACAGCTCTGGGACGAGAACGCCAGCGACGCGCAACTGCGCGGCACCCGCAGAACCCTGGTACAGGTGCTGGAAGCCTCGCTACGGCTGGCGCATCCCTTTATGCCCTTTATCACCGAAGAGATCTGGCAGCGCATCGCACCGCTGGCGGGAACCAGCGGCGATACCATCATGCACCAGTCCTACCCTGAGGTAGAGCAGAGCAAGATCGATACCCAGGCCGAAGCCGATATCGAATGGCTCAAAGGGGCCATTCTTGGCATTCGCCAGATACGTGGCGAGATGAATATCTCCCCGGCTAAACATATCGATGTCCTGTTCAGCAACGGTAGCAGCGATGACCAGGCCCGCCTGGAAGCTAACCGTCCGTTCCTGATCAAGATGACCAACCTGGCCTCGGCGCAGTGGCTTGCAGCAGGCACCGAAGCACCGTTATCGGCTACGGCACTGGTCGGCGAGATGCAGGTTCTGGTACCGATGGCAGGTCTGATCGACAAAGATGCCGAACTGGGGCGGCTGCAGAAGGAACTCGATAAGCTCGGCAAGTTGATCGCCCAGGTCGAAGCTAAGCTTGGCAAGCCTGCATTTGTCGACAAGGCCCCCGCAGCCGTGATCGCTAAGGAGCGGGGGAAACTTGAGGAGGCCAGGAGCGCGGCAGAAAAACTGCAGCAACAAAGCGACAAGATCGCGGCACTCTGAGCGGACAACGAGACCGGCAGCACAGCGACGGGGTAGCCCGTCGTTTATTTTTGCCGCTCTCAGCGTCAAAACTAGCAGTTTCAAAACAATAAGTTGCAACGCAATCGGTTGACTAAAGAAGTTAGGAAGTATAAACACCTCCTAACGCTGAAACTCCAAAGCGCCTCAGCACTCCTGGGCGTTTTTTTTCCAAATTAGACTGGAAATCGCGTCGAGCTAGACCGAGAGCCGCGCTGGCTTAAAACGAAGACCCGGGCTGTTGCAAAAACGCCAATTCCTCAGGCGTTGAGCAACGACCTAACAGCGCATTGCGATGCGGGTAGCGGCCAAAGCGATCGATAATCACCTTGTGACGCAGCTCAAATTGATAGTTCTGTTCCAGCCCGGGTTCCGCAAATAACACCAGCGCCTGCTGATGAATGGCGGGCGATTCACTGTGCATGAAAGGCAGGTACAGGAATGCACGTTGCTGCGGTAAAAGATGCGCCGCCGCTCCCAGGCCGATCGCTTCCTGAGCAAGCGCCAGGGCCAGACTGTCATGGGCAAAGGCTTTGCCACTGTCGCGATAGATGTTGCGGGAAAACTGATCCAGGACGATCACTTCGGCCAACCGACCCAAGGCTTGATTTCGCCACCCATAGAGTTCACAGGCGCTAGCGGCCCGGTATAGATCGCCAAAGCGGCGTTCGATCAGCCGATCAAATTGTGGATCTTTACGCCAATGGCTGGCGGGTTCTGTCTCTTCAAACCAGAACTCGATCACCTCGCCCCAATCCATCATCGCGGATCTTTACGCCAATGGCTGGCGGGTTCTGTC
>JBALTG010000063.1:3977-11426 GCA_036964625.1 Motiliproteus sp. | reverse complement strand
CTCTTCAAACCAGAACTCGATCACCTCGCCCCAATCCATCATCGCGGATCTTTACGCCAATGGCTGGCGGGTTCTGTCTCTTCAAACCAGAACTCGATCACCTTGTCCCAATCCATCATCGCCCTCCGCGCACGCCAGATCTGCCAGCAGTAACAAAAACGCCGCGCCCTTAGGGGTTCTTAAACCCAGGCACGGCGTTGCTTGTTCATCAACAGTTACTGGTAGACGTGATCGTCAAATAGATTCAACGGATTTTTCAGATGCTCGTCGGCTTTAAAAAATGGCGTCTTATCCTGGAGCATGACCCCTTTTTGATTCAGCCAGCGTTCGATCTCTTCCATGCAGTCCTCGGCCTGTGCCTTACGCATATAGGTAACGATTATCTGGTAAAAATAGATCCCAAAGATCGCTGCAGCAGCGCCAAGAAAGAAATCGGATGACATTGCGAATAACAGCGCCAGCACGCCGACTACCCAAACACGACTGGTCTTGGCGCGCTTGAGCGCCTCGTTGGCCAAATGCCCCTGAGCATATTGAGCCTCAAACCGACGATAGTGCTGCTGATACTCATTTTTCAGACTCGCGGCGAGATAATTTTCCATCGTTTAAAACTCTCCTATACCGATCAATATTTATTCCGGAATTAACACCACATAGATCACGAACATCCACTGCCCACTGAACCCCAGTATAGACAGATCCGATCCATGATCAATCTCATATCAGGCTTTTACTGACCACCTCATAACTGTCTTTGGATAGATCGCCCTCCTTGATCCGCTCCAGCTCGGCCCGCATCAGCCGCTGCCGGTCCTCATTATAACGTCTCCAACGGGTCAACGGGGTCAGCAACCGCGATGCGATCTGCGGATTAAGCTGATCCAGCTCGATAATCCGATCGGCCAGAAAGCGGTAACCGGCGCCGTCCTGGCGATGAAACTGAGCCGCATTCTGAGCACAGAACACGCCGATCAGCGCGCGTACCCGGTTGGGATTTTTTAGATCAAAAAGTGCTGACTGCATCAGCCGCTGCACCTGCTCCAGCGCATCGTCTCGCGGGGAGAGCGCCTGCACGCTGAGCCACTGATTCACCACCAACGGATCCTGCTGCCACTGCTGATAAAAGCTATCGAGCGCCTGTTGCCGCTCATCCGCAAATCCAGAGTGAGCGATCAAACTCAGCGCGGCCAGGGCATCGGTCATGTTATCCGCAGTTTCAAACTGCTGCTGAGCCAGCACCAGCGTACGCGGCTGTTCCAGTGCCATCAAATAAGAGAGCGCGGCATTCTGCAAGCTGCGGCGCGCGATCGCCTCGGCGCCGAGCCGGTAAGCCCCCTCGCTACGGTTGCGGCGATAGGCATCCAGCAGAGACCCTTCCAGCGCCTGCGCCAAGCCACGGCGTACAAATTCACGGACCTGATGGATAGCCAGCGGGTCAATCTGATCGGCCAACTCGGCCAGATAAGCCTCCGATGGCAACTGCAGTAGTTTGGCCACTATCGCCGGATCCAGGCTTCGATCGCTCAAGACCTGGGTGTAGGCTGCGATCAGCGCCGGATCCAAAACCAACGCCTCACCCGCCTGACTGGCTACAATCAACTCCTGCAGCACCTCCACGGCCAACCTTTGGGCCGCATCCCAGCGATTAAAACCGTCGCTGTCATGACTCATCAGCAGCACCAACGCATCACGACTGTAGGGGTAGCTCAGTTTCACCGGCGCCGAGAAACCACGCAGCAGCGAGGGGACCGGCTTGGCGGGAATACCGTCAAACACAAAACTCTGCTCGGCCTCGACCAACTGCAACAGCTGGCGGGTCTGCCCCCCTTGCAACACATAGTCATGACCCTCGGCATCCAGCAAACCCACCATTAACGGAATATGCAAGGGCGCTTTATCGGTCTGGCCCGGGGTGTCAGGACAGCACTGTTTCACCTCCAGGGTGTAGCGCTGCTTGACTGCATCGTAGCTGTCAGTCACCTCAACCCGGGGGGTCCCTGCCTGCGCGTACCAGCGCCGGAACTGGGTCAGATCAATGCCGGAGGCATCCTCCATCGCCTGGACGAAATCATCGGTAGTCACCGCCTGACCGTCGTGGCGTTCGAAGTAGAGATCAGAGCCTTGGCGGAACAGTTCGGGCCCCAGCAGCGTATGGATCATCCGCACCACTTCAGCACCTTTCTCATACACCGTCAGGGTATAGAAGTTGGAGATCTCCATATAGGACTCCGGCCGCACCGGGTGCGCCATCGGTCCGGCATCCTCGGCGAACTGCGCGGTGCGCAACAGACTGACATCCTCGATCCGTTTGACCGTGCGCGAGCCCATGTCTGCGGAGTACTCGGCATCTCTGAATACCGTAAAGCCCTCTTTGAGGCTCAGCTGGAACCAATCCCGGCAGGTGACTCGATTACCCGACCAGTTGTGAAAGTACTCGTGCGCAACGATCCCTTCGATCCGTTCAAAGCCGTTATCGGTGGTGGTTTCGGCATTGGCCAGGACGCAGGATGAATTAAAGATATTGAGGCCTTTGTTCTCCATCGCGCCCATATTGAAATGGTCCACCGCGACGATCATAAAGATGTCCAAATCGTACTCGCGACCATACACCTGTTCATCCCAGGCCATCGCCCGCTTGAGCGCGGCCAAGGCATGCTCACACTTGTTCAAATTCTGCTTTTCGACAAATAACTGCAGTGCAATTTCACGCCCGCTGCAGGTGGTAAAACGGTCTTCGACCCGTTCCAGATCACCGCCGACCAGCGCAAACAGGTAGGCGGGTTTCTTAAACGGATCCTCCCAGGTCACCCAGTGACGCTCGCCCTGCTCACCCTGCGCCACTGGATTACCGTTGGACAGCAGCACCGGAAAGTCGCGTTTATTGGCAGCGACGGTGGTGGTGAACAGCGACATCACGTCGGGCCGGTCCAGATAAAAGGTGATCTTGCGAAAGCCTTCGGCTTCGCACTGGGTGCAGAACATGCCGTTGGACTGATAAAGCCCCTCCAGCGAGGTGTTCTGCTGCGGCCGGATCAGGGTTACGCACTCCAGCAGGCACTGCTCAGGCAGCGCATTCAGGGTCAAAGAGTCAGCATCGAGCTGGTAGTCGGCAGCACTCAGCTCCTTACCATCGAGCACCAGCCGACGCAGTACCAGACCGGGGTCACCGTGCAGCTGCAGGACGGCCTGGGGCGCCGCGGATTCTGGATTACGCCGCAGATGGAGCTTGGAGCGAACCAGCGTCGCCTTCGCACCCAATTCAAAGTGTAACTCGGTGCGATCGATCAGGAACGGCGGCACCTGGTAATCTTTGCGGTAGGTCGTGCTGGGATTGTCATGACTCATGCTGTATTTACTCGTGAGCGTTGATGCTTAGCGTTACGTTTGACGACCGCTATTTAAGACAGAATTTAGGCAAATAGTTCAAACAAACAGCTCAGGAAAACAGTTCCACCCGATATGCGCCGAATTTACGAATGTTGATCACCCCGCTGTCCAGGATCAAGTACTGGCCCTTAATCCCCTGCAGAACGCCCTCCACCACTGGGGTTTTGTCAAAACTCAACGAGCTGACCTTGGTGGGATAGTTGAGAACAGGGAAACCCAATTCGACCACCTCGGCGTCATGGATGGGCTGAATGGCCTGGAGCCCGAGTCGTTGCTGCAACGCGTCCAGATCGCTACGACAATCTGCCAGCAAGCGCTCGCGCGCTTCGATCAGATCGATCGGCGCCACCTGGCCTTTAAGCATCGTCCGCCAGTTGGTTTTGTCGGCCACATGCTGCTTATAGAGCACCTCCACCAGACCGGAGCGGTGGCGACTGTCGACCCGAAAGATCGGTAACGCCTGAATCGCACCCTGATCGATCCAACGGGTCGGTATCTGGCTGGCGCGGGTGATTCCAACCTTAATGCCAGAAGAGTTAGCGAGATAGACGATATGCTCGCTCATGCAGAATTTCTGGCCCCAGTCGCTATCGCGGCAGGTGCCCTGATCGAAGTGACACTTCTCCGGACTGACGATGCAGCTATCACATTGCGGCAGCTTCTTGAAACAGGGGTAGCAATAGCCCTGGGCGAAGCTTTTATTGCTGGCTCGGCCACAGTGCTGGCAATGGATCACCCCCTGATAGACCAGCTTGATCGGCTTACCCAACAGCGGATTCAGATGAACCTCATGCTGATCCAACGGCAGCCAGTACTGGCACGGCTGCTCCGGACTACGCCCTAGCTCGGTCCGCATCTTGGCCAGATGACCCTGCTGCTGCAGGTTCAAACTGGGCTTAATCGGTTCATCGGTAAATAACATCAGCAACTTAACCGTTAAGGATCTTGACGATCGATTCGGTGCTCTGGCTGGCGCTGTGCTGAGAGCCATCGGCTTTGGTGCGATCGATATAGCCGACCCGCTGATTCTCGGGCAGATTGGTTTCATCGTAGGCGATCACGGCCTGCATACAACTCTCGCGCTCATCAGCCGTTAAGCGTCGGCCATCGGCCCATTTACCCAGCTCAATCGCCCTTTTCATCGTGGCGTGGATCTCGGGATTCATCGATTGGAGCAGTTCTTCAAAGGTCACGACGATTACCTGTCAGGCAGTTTGTATAGCGAGCCATGGTACCACAGCCACCGGGTCAGAATGATATTGGTCAGTGGTCGTAAACATGCAACAATCAGCCCTACCTAATTCCGAGCGTTTTGCTAGGATTATACTGCAACGATACCTCACCGCTCCGCCATCAAACAGGATCTGCAACCATGGACACAACCACCCGCACTCAACTCGAAGCCGCCGCTTTCCGCGGCTTGATCGCCCATCTGCAGCAGCGCACCGACGTGCAGAATATTGACCTGATGAATCTCGCCGGGTTCTGCCGCAACTGTCTGTCAAAGTGGTACCTGGCAGCAGCCCAGCAACAGGGCATTGCGCTCAATTATGATCAGGCACTGGAAGCGATCTACGGCATGCCCTACAGCGCATGGAAAACCCAACACCAAGGCAAAGCCAGCGCCGAACAGCTCGATACCTTTGAGCAAACCAAACCGCTGCACGCAAAAATCAGCGGCCATTAACGCCCTGCCGGACTCAACCCAGATCGACAGCAAGAAGCCGGGCAGTTTGCGGCTATGGTTCGGCTAAGCCAACAACACTGGCTAGCCAACCTATGCCTAATCAACCAGCCCTAATCAACCAACAGGGGTGCAGCCTTGATGGTAGCGGAATAGGAGCCGCCGTTAGCGCTATCCAGCCGCTTTTGTAGCTCCTCATCTCGTAATCCACGACGTAACACCTTACCGATATTGCTACGCGGCAGCTCGCTGCGAAACTCCACCTGCGAGGGAATTTTGTACGCGGTCAGGCGCTCACGGCAGTGGTGACGAACATCCTGTATCGACAGCTGCGGATTGGCCGTGATAACGAAAAGCTTGATCAACTCACCTTGGTTGGCATCGGGCAGCCCGATCGCCACACAATCGATGACATCGGGATGGGTTAAAACCACGCCTTCCAGCTCATTGGGGTAGACGTTGAAGCCGGACACATTGATCATATCCTTCTTCCGATCAACGATACTGAGATAACCGGCCTCATCAACACTGGCGATATCACCCGTTTTCAACCAGCCCTCAGCATCCAGTACCAACGCGGTTTCCTGGGGCTGGTTCCAATACCCCTGCATCACCTGAGGCCCACGCACGCAGAGCTCACCGCTCTCACCCGTAGGCACTGCACTGCCCTCGGCATCAATCAGCCGGAATTCGGTCGAACTGATAGGCAGACCGATGGTCCCCAAGCGGATCGCACCCGGCGGATTGACGCTGATGATCGGTGACGTTTCGGTCATACCGTAACCCTCGAGAACCGCGCAGCCAGTTACTTTTTGCCACTGTTCGGCAACGTCCGTGGCAAGCGCCATCCCCCCCGATATGGTCAATTTAAGCTGACTGAAATCGAGCCGGTGAAACTCCGGTTGCTGGCACAGGCCATTAAACAGCGTATTAAGACCGCTAAAAATGGTGAATTTCCAGCGCTTCAGCTCACCCACAAAAGCGCTCATATCACGCGGATTGGTGATCAACACCACCTGCGCACCGATCTCCATCATCAGCATGCAACTGACCGTAAAGGAATAGATATGGTAGAGCGGCAGCGGTGCGATCGCCAGCTCCTGCCCCGGCTCGGTTATCGAATCCAATAACCCCTTTACCTGAATCAGGTTAGCCAGCAGATTGCGGTGACTAAGCATCGCCCCCTTGGCGACCCCCGTGGTCCCCCCGGTATATTGCAGCAGCGCCAGATCATCGGTAGCAATGACCGGCGCGGTAAAACTCAGACGCTTGCCCTGCCGCATCACCTGCGTGTATGCCTGCGCAGTCGGCAGCCGATAAGCAGGCACCAGATGTTTGATGTAGCGTACCGTGGCGTTGACCACAAACCGTTTCCAAACCGGCAGTGCATCCCCGAGCTCGGTAATGATCAACGTCTCAATGTCGGTTTCGTCCAGGATAGGCTCGACCTTGCTGGCCATGTTCGCCAGCACCACCAGCCCCTTAGCGCCGGAATCCTTAAACTGGTGCAATAGCTCTGACGAGGTATAGAGCGGATTGGTATTAACGATAACCAGCCCGGCACGCAGGGCGCCGAACAGCACTATCGGGTATTGCAGAAGATTGGGGAGTTGAATAGCGATTCGATCGCCGGGGTTAAGCGGCGTTTTATGCTGCAGGTAGGCGGCAAAATCCCGCGACCTACGTTCCAGATCGGAGTAACTGAGTGCACAGCCAAAATTATTGAACGCGGGCAGCTGCGGATATTGCAGCCAGGCCTGTTCAAGCACATCAACCAGGGTGCTATAAGCACCCAGCTCAAGCGGGTCGGTAGCGCTGCGATGAATATATTCTGGTGTTGGCACCAAGCCTCCTTAAAACTAACGACTACTACACCTTAGTCTAAAGGAGTTGTACCTGTCTGATCAGCACAGGTCAACGCTTGTCGCCAAATCCTGACAACATTTCTCCTGATTACCCATGATCTTCAGCCATCACAGCGACAAGCGATGCGCATACACCTGCTTCTTTTGTGGGTCGGGTTTCAACCGACGCATGCGGCACCCTGGTAGGAATAAATACCAATAGACTTTTGTCAGGCTGAAGCCCGACCTACAGGAGTGGACCTGTAGGCTGGCGTTCAGCCAGACATGGGTGGCTGCTTGAGGGTTTTGTCAGGCTGAAGCCCGACCCACATAAACCTACAGCCAGCTTGCTTTTGTGGGAAGTGCCTGAAATGCAGGCGCAATTTCAGACCTACCCACATAAACCTGCAGGCTTGCTTCTTTTGTGGGTCGGGCTTCAGCCTGACATTGGTGGCACTCTGGTAGGTATAAAGACCAATCTGTGCAGGAATAGTTGGTTTTAGGGGTGTTGGTGTTCAGCCAGACATGAGTGGC
>JBALTG010000063.1:0-3880 GCA_036964625.1 Motiliproteus sp. | reverse complement strand
GTTGCTTGAGGGTTTTGTCAGGCTGAAGCCCGACCTACATGAATGGGGGAAGCGCCTGAAATGCAGGAGAAATTTCAGACCGACCCACATAAACCAACGCCTACCCCAGGGTATTAACCGAAAATAACTCCCGGCAGCCAGAGCGCGATCTGCGGAAACGCCACCACCAGTGCCAGTCCAATCGACTGCAAAATCACAAAGGGAATTGCCGCCCAATAAAGGTCGTAGATAGACACCGATGGCGGTGCCACCGAGCGCATATAGAACAGGTTATAACCGAACGGCGGGGTCAGGTAGGCGGTCTGCATACTCAGAATAAACAGCACCGCAAACCACACGGTATCGAACCCCAGCTCCCGCACGATCGGTACAAACAGCGGCACCGTAATAAAGACGATGGCGAAGTCATCCAGAAACATCCCCAGCACGAAGTAGCACGCCAGCATCGAGATGATCACCCAATACGGAGACAACCCCGAATCCGCCACCAGCTCGGTGATCAGCTGACCCGCTCCCAAACCGATATAGATTTTGCTAAAGAACACCGCGGCGATGGTGATCCAGAGCAGCATCCCCATCAGTTTGGCCGTTCCCTGCAGCGCTTCGCGCAACATCTTAAAGGTGAACGTGCGATAGAGCAGCGCACAGACAATGGAACCGGCAGCACCGACTGCGGAAGCCTCAGAGGGCGAGGTGACACCCCCGACGATAAAGCCCAGCACCGTACCGATCAGCAAACCGGGCAGGATCAGCGCTTTCAGCGCTTTAATCTTGCCCGGGAAATCGACCCGTTCACTCTCAGCGATAGGCGGCGCCAGCTCAGGTTTAAAGTAGCTGCGCACAAAGATATAGAGGATATAGATACCCGCCAACATCAAACCAGGCATCAGCCCCGCTGCAAACAGCTTACCCACCGATTCGCGCGCCAGAAAAGCATAGACGATCATCAGCACGCTAGGCGGAATCAAAAAACCCAGCGCGCCACCGGCCATAATGGTCCCGGTGGAGAGGCGCTTGTCGTAACCCCGCTCAAGCATGGCCGGTAGCGCGATAATACCCAGACTGACCGTAGCAGCACCGGACACCCCGGCCATCGCCGCGATCAGCGCGCAGATCAGCACCGTACCCATGCCCAGACCACCGGGCATGCTGCCCATCAGCTTATGGATCATATCGAACAGGCTGTCGGTGATCCCGGAGCGTTGTAGCATCAGCCCCATAAAAATAAACATCGGCAGCGCCACCAGTAGGAAGTTATCCATCGCCGCAAAAGCACTGGTTGCCATTAGTTCGAGGCCATTTGGGCCCCACAGAAAGTAGGCCGAGCCTGTGCCTACAGCCAACAGCCCCCAGGCCAAAGGGGCGCCCATCGCCAGCAGAAGCAGCATCGAGCCAAACATGCCCAGGGTGACCATCAAGGGATCAAGATCTAACACAAAGGGGATCCTTCATCATATTTTATTGCGAAAGTGCCGGTCAGGATGATAACGACCAGGACGCACCAGGCGCGATTAAGTCGTCTCCCCTGCTACGCAGAGGAGACGAGATTCTCACGCGACCAAGACTACAGAGCGGCCGGTGCTTTGAGTTCGAAGCCAAACAGCACGAGCAGATCCCGTACCAGATGCGCCAGGCTTTGCAGCATGATTAGCGCGATGGCCAACGGTAACATCGCCTTAAAGGGGTAGACCGGAGGCGCCCAGGTACTCTTGGAGGAAATCTCCCCCATCTCCCAGGAGTCGGCAGCAAAACCGTAGCTAATCACCAGAAAAGTCCCGAACACCAGCAGCCCGAGCAACCCGGTCAGCACATCGAGGAAAGCCTTACCCCGAACCGGAAACAGGTTATAGATCACCTCGGAGCGCACATGGCCGTGACTGCGATGGGTATAAGCGCCCGCGAGGATACAGAAAGCCCCATACAGCATGGTGGTGCTCTCATGCGCCCACGAGGTGGGGCTGTTGAGCAGATAGCGGGCCGACACCTCGTAGACCATGATCGCGATCATGAGCAGACACATCCAACTGACGCTTTTGCCAACCCACTCGGACAGCCCGTCCTGCAGCTCCAGATAGCGTGAGATCAAACGCATCAAACGCGCCCTGTCGCCTTGGCAGCATCTGTCAGCGCCATCACCGCTTTCGCGTTACGCTCAGACTTCGCTGCTTCCTCTTTCCAGACATCCATGGCGGCGGTGGTTAACGCCTTGGAGTCTTCGGCCGGTAACGATGCGAACTCAAAGATTCCCTCACCATTAACATCCAGACAGCCATTGACGTTCCAGGCGTGCATCTCGGTCGCGTGCTTGGCAACGGCCAACTCCATGATCTTCTGATGCTCGGGTGTCATCGAATCCCACTTTTTCTTGTTGATCAACATGCCGTCAGCATAACCCGGATTGATCATATTCAGGTTGGTATAGTGCTTGGCCGTCTCGTGCAGTTTAAGCGCCTTATACTCGAGCGAACCCCCATAGATCACGCCATCGATAGCGCCGGTAGAAAGGGCGATATACAGCTCCTGGCTAGGCAGATAGACCGTAGGGATATCGAATTTCTGCAGAATAGCCGCCACGGTAGCTGTGGCGCGGATTTTCATGTTCTTCAAATCTGCCAGGCTTTTAACCGGTTTCTTGGTCAGCAGATCGTAAGGGCCGCCGAACACAGGCCCAAGATAATGAACACCCTTCTCTTCGTACGCCTGACGGATCAACTCACCCAGACCCTTGGCCTCATGAACATACATCGCCTCATCAAAGCTGGTCCAAGCGCCGGGAACCCCGCTTTCAATCTTGGCGATATCCAGCTGCCCAGCCCAGTAGCCACCGTACCCCTGACACATATCCAGGGTCCCTTTACCGACCGCATCCAGCATCTGATCGTTGGGCACCAACTCACCGCCGCGGAAACGGGTAATCTTCAAGGTGTTATTTGAACCGGTCTTCAGATCGCCCGCAAACGCTTTATACAGGGCATCGGTCTCGGTGCCATACAGCGTCTGCATTCGTAAACGGACAGTGGCCGGAGCCGCTACGGCAGAGCCTGCAGCCATGGCCAGAGGTACGGCAGCCACACCGGCAGCTGCTGCTTTGATCAGGTCTCTTCTGTTCATAATGCCTTCCTTTGTTGTTATTTGCGGTTAAAGGTATCCGCAACGAGAGGGTCTTCGCTAAAAATTGTGCGCTATTTTTAACATCTATCGCTAGTATTGAAAAGCAGAAATTCGTAGAACCCCCGTGCAGAACAACGAACAGACCATGAAACACCCCAAGAATATACTACATATTACGCACCGCAAAAAAAACCACAAACAAAGCATAACACCATGTTAATGAATAGATTTATATATACTTACGGAGCCAACACAGCGCCACATGACAGCGACCGCAGCAGTCAAGTTGAATTTTTTTCATAGCCACGACAGGTTGATTTCGTTCTGAATAACGAACATCATCAGCACCTAGAATAAATTCAAACCTCGTCAAATCGTTCGTTAAACAGCACAAACAACTCATAAGCACCAAATAACACAGCAAGGTAATCACCATGACCCAGCCCACCAACAAGCCCTCCTTTACCTGGGACGATCCCTTCTTCCTGGACGCACAACTGACCGAAGAGGAGCGCATGGTCCGTGATGCCGCGCGTGATTATTGCCAAGGGCGGCTGATGCCCCGCGTGCTGGATGCCAACCGCAACGAAGTATTCGACGTTGAGATCATGCGCGAACTGGGCGAACTGGGCCTGCTGGGTGCCACCCTACCCGAGAAATACGGTTGCGCCAATGTCAGCTATACCTGTTACGGCCTGGTGGCCCGCGAAGTGGAACGTGTCGACAGCGGCTACCGCTCGGCGATGAGCGTCCAGTCCTCGCTGGTGAT
>JBALTG010000062.1:0-25362 GCA_036964625.1 Motiliproteus sp. | reverse complement strand
CATGATCAAACTACTGAATAAATTGGTCAACACCGGGTTAGGCGGAATCGTTGTGCAGGATCTGGGTGTTTTCAGCCTAGTTAAGAAACATTTTCCGACACTCGACATCCACGCCTCAACGCAGCTGACGACCCATAACGAAGGCCAGATTCAGTTTTTGGCAAAAATCGGCGCCTCACGCGTCAACTTGTCGCGTGAGTTAAATATTGACGAAATCAAATCATTGACTGCGCTGGCGCACGCGCACGACGTACTCACAGAAGTCTTTGTTCATGGTTCGTTGTGTATTGCGTTTTCTGGACAGTGTTATTCCAGTTCGGTCAGCGTGGGGAACTCAGGCAACCGTGGTCGTTGCAGCCAGGCGTGTCGTGATGAGTATGAGATAACTGCGGCGGGAAATCGCTTTCCGCTCAACTTGAAAGACAATTCTGCTTATTTTGATCTACCGCAGTTAGTCGATGCACAAGTTGACTCATTGAAAATTGAGGGTCGTATCAAAGGCGCGCACTACGTGTATACCGTGGTCGACACCTGGCGCAAACAACTCGACAAGTTTGTTGAAACCGGAGAACTGTTGGCCGACGATTCCAACTTGCACCGGGTGTTTAATCGCGACTTCACTAACTCATTTTTACAAGGTAACCTCACCAAGGATATGTTTATCGACAATCCTCGTGATCACAGTGTTAAACACGCCGTTGAAAAAAGTAATGCTATTTCTGTGGTTGAAATCCAAGAGGTGAGGCAGGAACTTTACGCTGAGAGAAATGATATTGGGGTAGAGCTCGCTGAAAAAATCAAGTATCTCAGCATTGCCAAGCAATCTTTGGTAATGGCTTTTTCTGGCAAGCTGAACGAGCCTTTGTGTTTGACTATGACCATAAGTAATAATGACAACATCCACACCTTGCAAACGGAGTCACTGCTCTGTGCTGCCAACCAATTTACGCTCAATCAGGCGGCATTGGAAAAACGGTTTAAAAACTTCGCCAACAACGATTATACCGTCGAGTGTTTTGAGTGTGGTGGTTTGGATGATGGCTTAAGTATTCCGTTTAAAGAGCTGACAGTGTTGAAAAACCAAGCGGTCTTGTTGTTAAATAATTCAGTAGCCGTTATTCCCGTAGTTGACGTGGCACCCTTGGATGATCATAAAAAATCCGCCAGCAAGCCCGTTTTGTCGATATTGATTGCCGACGAAAGAGATATACGCCTGTGTGATTTTACTGACGCGGATGTGTATTTCAAGTTGCCTGAGAGTTTCAAAAAAGGCTGCAACAAATACATCGATATTTTATCAAGAAATCCACGTCTTATTCCGTGGTTTCCAGCGGTATTGATTGGTAAGGATTACATCGAAGCGGTGCGACTACTCGAGCAGGTTCGCCCTGAACGTATCGTCAGCAATAATACCGGCGTTGCCTACAAAGCGTTTGAAATGGACATCGAGTGGCTAGCAGGTCCGTTCTTGAATACGACCAACTCATACGCGCTGTTAACGTTAAAAGAAGAGTTGAACTGTGCCGGTGCATTTGTTTCTAACGAAATTAATCGCATGCAAATCAAAAGCATTAAGCGCCCAGATAACTTTAAAATGCTGTACAGCATCTATCACCCCATTCTGATGATGACCAGTCGCCAGTGTTTCTTTCAGCAAACCGTGGGTTGCAATAAGCCCAGTATCGAAGAAGGTTGTATGCTGAAGTGTGAAAAAGCCACCACGATCACCAATGTTAAAGGTGTTTCATTTGCCATTGATAAACAAAAAGGGGGCTACCCGAGCATCTATAACGACGAGCAGTTTTTAAACGTCGATATCGTTAATGATCTGGCGGATCTGTTTGATGAGTTCTTTATTGATCTGACTAATATAGGTGCGGGCTCTAAAGCGGAACAAGACAAAGCACAGCTGATTGCGCACTTTGAACGGTTGTTAAGCGGCGATGACCAAGCACAACAGCAATTACACACTATGATTAGAGTGTCGACTAACGCGCAATATAGCCAAGGCTTGTAAGCTTGTCGCAGGCTTCGCCACCCGGCTCAACACATAATCGGGGTGGCGATTAAAAAATCACTTAAAGTCGTATCCGCCAAGATGACATCAGGAAAGAGCGACTCATTAAAAGTGCAAACTGTATGACATTGCCAATATTGTACTCTTTGCAAAACTGTCCTTACGCGATGCGCGCAAGACTGGCAATATTGTCAGCTCAGCAGGCTGTCTATATACGTGCAATTAGTATGAAAAACAAACCTGCCGAGATGCTGGCCATCTCTCCTAAAGGCACTGTGCCCGTTTTACTGCTCGAAACCGTTGTTGAGGTTGAGGTTGAGGTTGAGGTTGAGGTCCAGGGTGACGTTGATGGCGAAATCATCAGCGAACAGGATGCCCAAGCGATCTCTACAACCGAGACGAGGCAGCGGGTCATTGATGCGAGTTTGGATATTATGTTATGGGCGCTAAGTAGTAACGATCCGGAAAATTTACGTTATTCTCAGCATGCGGATGCTCTACCAGAAATGCTAAAAATAATTGAAGAAAATGATGAGCAGTTCAAGCCCTGTTTGGAAAACTACAAACACGCGAGACGCTTTCACGAAAGCTCTGAAGAACATTATCGTCTCCAGTGTGAACCTTTTGTTCAGCAGCTAGAGCATCGTTTAGCGCAACATGAGTTTTTAATGGGCTCAACACCCAGCTTGCTCGATTATGCACTACTGCCTTTTGTTCGGCAGTTCTCCCGAGTGAACCGACAACTGTATTTGCAGGGTCCATACACGCATTTACAGCGCTGGTTAAATCACCACTTACAAAGCCGCTTGTTTTCCAAGGCGATGGTTAAATATCCGTTATGGTTAGATAATCATGAAGAGTGTTTATTTGGCAGGTGATAATTCAAACGTATAGCCCGCCCATTGGGATGGCCAGGATTTACTTGTAGCTCATCCAAGGGTGGGGTGCATTGGATAGTCCACATCAAACTATTAACCCGGCGGTTGATAGTTTGCCGCAGGAATGAGCCATCCTTGGCCGATCGCCCCCTGCGAGCCTAATCCAACCCAGCGAGTTCACGTACTGATGTCCGATTAGTTAAGCCCGACACTAGGTTAATCGCTGCTGTGAAGCTTGCCAAAAAAACCGCCCATGGCCTGGGCCAGGTGGTCGCTACGCTCGGGGTTGCGCAGCCCGCTCATGATGTGCGGTCGCATACCGGGAATAAAGACCAGGTCGGCCAGGATGCGGTTAAAACAGGGCTGTCCGGCTTTGTTGCGGGACAGTGCCTCAACAAAGGCGCTGCACAGCGCGGGATCTTTCAGCTCCTGCCAGCAGCGGCTGGCGATTGCAGCCAGAACTTCAACTTCTGAGCCGTAGCGAGATTCGAGCACGGCCCAAAGGGCACCCTGGCGCAGCTCATCCCGCTGACTCAACGACAATCCGCGTAGCAGAGCGGCGATGGTGCCGGGCGCGCAGTTGTCCGTCTCAAGCTCGCGGTGAAGGCGTCGGGACAGCTGTTGGCTGAGCGCCGGTGAGGGGGCATGGTGCTCCAGTTGCGCCGCGAAGGCATCCAGCGGCGCAAGCGGCAGTTGCTCGATCGCACGGCTTAGCACCGCATCGTTACAGTCCTGATCAAGGCGACTGCAGATGTCAGCGATGCCCTGCAGGCCTAAGGCCTGCCAGTCATCATAGCCACGCAGGCCGGAAAGGTAATCACGGCTGGGCTGATAAAATGCCGAGGCTGACTGGTCTAGAATCAGCCCCGCCTGGGCATGGAATGCCGCCATCTTCTCCGGGTCTGGCGTGAAAGCAAACGGATTGTCTTTGAGCGGATCCTGTTCGGCAGCGTTCTGCAGCAGTTGGTTGCCGACACAACGCGTCAATCGATTCAGGAAGTCATCACGTGCGGCCTGGACCAGCAGCCCCTGTTCATCCAGCGGAAGCTTGAGAAACCAGATCACCTGCTGCGTTGTTTGCGTGGGGTTCCACAGCAATACGCCGATCCAAGCCTGCTGCATAAAGGGCAGCGGGTAGGGGATTGTGGCTTGCTCAAAGCGGTGGAAGGTTGCGCTGCTGAGCGGAGATACGCGCCGGCCCAGATCGAACAGGCGGCAGCTGGCATCGGTTGATTGAATGAAGTCGGTCAGGGTCTTAAGTGGCTGCATGCGGTTAAGTGTCGGATAAGGTGGTTGGGTCACGGTGGTCCAGGAGGCTGATCGAGAACAGGCTGACCTACTGCGAAATCCGCATTTCGGCCAGATTCTCCGCTCATTTTTGTCAAATAGAACCACTATTCTTCGCAAATGACCGATTAATCTGACTCGAAATGCGTCTCTCTCGCTACGATCGCTGTTCTCGATCAGCCTCCTAGCCGCTAAACTGGCGTGTATTCTAACACCGATCGGTGATCTTTGAGGCACCCGACTTTGGCCGAGCAGACAGCAGTATCGAAATCTTCACGGGTAGCGGCTATCGATCCGTCATCGTGTTGGTATCTGTATATTATCGAGACCGTGCGGGGGAAACTCTACACCGGTATCAGTACCGATATCGCGCGGCGGTTTGAGCAGCATAAGACGGGGCGTGGCGGGGCTAAGTTTTTTCGCAGTGATCCGCCGTTGCGGATACGTTGGAGTGCAATTTTTAGTGATCGCTCCAGTGCTTCAAAAGCGGAATACCGGATTAAACAGCTCACTCGACAGCAAAAGCTGGATTTAATTCGCCTTGATTCAAAAAATATTTAGCTAAGCGTATAGGTTAAGGGTTTAAATAGACACCTAAGCGCCTTTATAATTGCGCATTACCAATAAGCAAAGGATACGGGTTTGCAGAAGTCGTTGTATGCATTGATGAAATCTATGCTTGGCAGTTTGCGTGATCTGGCGCCGATCATTGCTGTTATCGCTTTTTTTCAGTTGCTGGTGTTGCAGCAACCGTTACCGGACCTGATCGGTGTAATGACCGGTGTGGTCTTCGTGGTGCTGGGGCTGACCTTCTTTATCTATGGGCTGGAGATGGGGCTGTTCCCCATCGGTGAGTCGATGGCCCGCGCCTTTGCCCGCAAGGGCAGTGTCAGTTGGTTAATCACCTTTTCCTTCGCGCTGGGATTCGGCACTACTGTTGCTGAACCCGCATTGATCGCCGTGGCCGCAGAGGCTGCTCAGGTCGCTGCCACGGGCGGCATGATCGAAAACAATCCGGATGCGCGTTCGGTGTATGCCGATGGTCTTCGATTTACAGTCGCGCTGGCGGTCGGTTTGGCAATTGTGCTGGGTGTTGTACGCATCCTTAAGGGGTGGTCGATTCAGTATATGATCATGGGCGGTTACATCCTGGTGATGCTCATGACCGCATTGGCCCCACAGTGGATAATCGGTATCGCCTACGATTCCGGTGGTGTCACCACCTCGACCATCACCGTGCCTCTGGTGACTGCGCTAGGGGTGGGGCTGGCCTCCTCGATCAAGGGGCGTAATCCGATGATCGATGGCTTCGGTCTGATCGCCTTCGCCTCCTTGACGCCGATGATTTTTGTGATGGCTTACGGGATGATCGTATGATGGAGCTGCTGACAAGTCTTTTCTCGATACTGCTTTCAACTATCCGGGATGTGATTCCCATTGCGGCGATCATCTTTGGTTTCCAACTTTTTGTGATTCGGCGCCCGATAGCCAATCTGCGCCGGGTGTTGTTCGGCTTCTGCTACGTCGTTGTGGGTCTGGCGTTCTTCCTGTTGGGGCTGGAAAAGGCGCTGTTCCCGTTGGGGCGACTGATGGCCGAGCAGCTGACCAATCCGGACTTTATTCGTCAGGGGCTCGGTTCTGCCACAGATGTGCTGCGCTGGCAGGACTATTACTGGGTCTATATTTTTGCTTTTGCCATCGGTGCCAGCACGACCATCGCCGAGCCCTCGCTGATAGCGGTCGCGATCAAGGCTAACGAGGTGTCCGGCGGCACCATCGGTATCTGGGGCTTGCGTCTGGCGGTGGCGCTGGGGGTGGCGATCGGCATTTCGCTGGGTACCTTCCGTATCGTTACCGGTGTGCCGATCCACTACTTCATCATCACCGGGTATGTTTTTGTGGTAATTCAAACCTTCTTTGCTCCGAAGATGATCGTCCCTCTGGCTTATGACTCAGGCGGTGTGACCACCTCTACTGTGACTGTGCCGCTGGTGGCGGCGCTGGGGTTGGGGCTGGCTGAAACCGTACCGGGGCGTAGCGCGTTGCTGGATGGGTTTGGCCTGATCGCTTTTGCTAGTTTGTTTCCGATGATTACCGTGATGGGTTATGCCCAGATCGCTGAGTTTAAACAAAAACGAGCCCGTGGGCTGCTCGACAAGCAGTCAGCTGTGGATGAATCATGACCGCATTGGGGGATAACCTATGCACTTTAAACTGATCCTCGCTTTTGTCGAGGATACTGAAACCAACGCTATCATGGCGGCAGCTCGGGAAGCAGGCGCTACCGGCGCGACTGTCATTAACAACGCCCGCGGCGAAGGCTTGAATAAGACCAAGACCTTTTTTGGCCTGGCGCTGGAATCGCAGCGGGATGTGATCGTGTTTATTGTTGAAGAACACTTGAGTCGGCACATTCTGGAAACCATCTCGAGCGTCGGCTGTTTTGATACCAAACCGGGCACCGGGATCGCCGTGCAGCTGGATGTGGAGGATGCGGTCGGTGTGGCCCATCAGGTCAAACAGCTCTCTGAGCATGTAGAGGATTCATTATGAACGAGAAAAAGATCGTGCGTGCCAGGGATGTGATGAAGTCAGACTTTGCGGAGATCGATGGCATGATGACCATCGCGCAGGCGCTGGATGTTGCCAGGCTGAGTCGTACCCGGGTGCTGATTGTTAAAAAGCGCCATGACGATGACGAATACGGCCTGGTGCTGCTATCCGATATCGCTAAGCGGGTGATCGCCCTTGATCGCTCCCCTGAGCGGGTAAACGTCTACGAAATCATGTCCAAGCCGACCATCTCCGTCACCAGCAAGATGGATGTGCGTTACTGTGCACGGCTGTTTGATAAGGTCGGTATATCGGTCGCGCCGGTGATTGATGAGGGCCAGATTAAAGGCATCGTCAGCTATAACGATATCGTCCTCGATGGCCTGGTTGCAGAGCTCGAGTCGGTATAGTCCGAACGGTACAGAGGGTCTGTCTGACGGTCGGTATTGGCAGATCAGGGTTGGTAGGTCAGGGTTAGGAGGTCTGGGTTAGCCGGTTCGTGTTGAGGCGGCTCCCCTGCTGGAAAACGTGGCTTAGCCAGGGGATAGGATGGGGCTGAGTACGAGCCCATAGCGCCGCCGATGTGGAGGCGTTATGGGCTGGGTTATCGTCTTGGACTACCCTTGGCGGGCGGCTTTGAGCGTGTCGGCGATCAGGAATGCCAGCTCCAGTGCCTGGTCGGCATTCAGGCGTGGATCGCAGAAGGTATGGTAACGATCGGCCAGCTTGGCTTCGGTGATCTGGTAGGCGCCGCCGATGCATTCGGTAACGTTTTGACCGGTCATCTCAAAGTGAACTCCGCCCGCACAGGTGCCTTCGGCGCGGTGGACTTCAAAAAATCCCTTCATCTCTTTTAAAATGCTATTCACCGCACGGGTCTTGTAGCCGTTGGATGCTGCGATGGTGTTGCCATGCATCGGGTCGCAACTCCAGAGAACCTTGCGGCCTTCGTTGGCTACAGCGCGCACCAGAGGTGACAATTTTGCTTCAACTTGATCAGCACCCATTCGTGAGATCAGATTGAGGCGTCCGGGTTCGTTATTGGGGTTGAGTGTATCCACCAGGCGCAGCAGCTCGTCGCTACTGATGCTGGGGCCAACCTTGACCCCTATCGGGTTGTGGATGCCACGCATAAACTCGATATGGGCTCCGTCCAGCTGCCGGGTACGGTCGCCGATCCAAAGCATGTGTGCCGAGCAGTCGTACCAGTTGTTGCTCAGGCTGTCGCGGCGAGTGAGCGCCTGCTCGTAATTAAGCAGCAGCGCTTCGTGGGAGGTGTACAGCGATGTTTCGTGGAGCTGTGGGCTGTTGGCATCGCTGATGCCGCAGGCTTTCATAAAGGCCAGCGCCTGATCGATTTGGTTGCCAAGATCCTGGTATTTTTCGCCCAACGGGCTTTTGGCGACAAAGCTCTGGTTCCACTGATGGACCTGGCGCAGATCGGCAAATCCGCCCTGGGCAAATGCCCGCAACAGGTTCAGGGTTGAGGCAGACTGATTGTAGGCTTGTAGCAAGCGTTGTGGATCGGGTGCCCGCGACTCGCGAGTAAAGCCGATGTCGTTGATGATGTCTCCGCGGTAGCTGGGTAGCTCCTGGCCGGCAATGGTTTCGGTATCGGCAGAGCGGGGTTTGGCGAACTGTCCCGCCATTCGTCCCACCTTGACCACCGGGCAGCTGCCCGCAAATGTCAACACGACGGCCATCTGTAGCAGTACCTTAAAGGTATCGCGGATATTATCGGCTTGAAACTCAGCAAAACTTTCGGCGCAATCGCCGCCCTGGAGCAGGAATGCGCGACCCTCGGTAGCCTCTGCCAGTTGATGGCGCAGGGCGCGAACTTCACCGGCAAACACCAGAGGCGGGCGCTTGGCTAAGGTCTGCTCGACCTCGCTCAGCGCTTGCCCATCAGTGTAATTTGGTTGTTGCAGGATCGGCTTAGTGCGCCAGGTTTCGGGAGTCCAGAGTTCCATGTAGAGGCCTTATCATTGGGTGCGCGAGATCGGTTGTGAAAAATAGGATCGTGCTAAAAAAAACAGGGCGTTAGTGTACGCCCTGAATAACGCGATGACTAGGAGGATGACCGAGAATAGCGATCGTAGCGAGAGAGCTGTATTTTGAGTCAGATTTATCGTTCATTTACGAAGAATAGTGGTTCTATTTGCCAAAAATGAGCGTCAAATCTGGCCGAAATACAGGTTTCGCAGTAGGTCAGCCTGTTCTCGGTCAGCCTCCTAGGCGTGGCAGCCTGTATGGGGGTGTCTTGTAAGGGAGGATCCTGTACGGGTTAGTTTTTTGGTGTGGCGCGAATACCATTGAGGGTGTTGAACGAGGTCTCGCGTGCCGTGTCGAGAAAATCGCGCATAAACTCGGCCTCGCGCTGATCTTCCCGGATGGCTGCGTACAGGGTTGACCAGACCCCCTTGCTGCCCAGCTGGCAGGCGGTGACGTATTTGCGTTCCAGGTATTCGCTGAGTGCCCAGTTGGGGAGCGCACAAACACCGCGACCACTGGCAACCAGTTGCATCATCATTACCGTCATCTCGGCTGTACGAATCTGCGGGTCGATATCCGCGGGATCCAGGAAACGGGTGAAAATATCGAGGCGGTTGCGGTCGACCGGGTAGCAGATCAGGGTCTCCGGCTGCAGATCCTCTGGATCAATATGGGTCTTGCGGGCGAAGGGGTGCTGGTTAGAGACCGCCAGCAGGATCTCATAGGCAAACAGTGGCTGATAGGCTATACCGTTGATCGGTTGAGGATCGGAGCTGATCACCAGGTCCAGCTCGCCGCGGGCTAGTGCTGGCAAGGGCGAGAAGTTAAAGCCGCTGGCCATATCCATCTCGACTTCGGGCCAGTTTTCCCGGAATCGGTCGATCGTTGGCATGAGCCACTGGAAGCAGCTATGGCATTCGATAGACATATGCAGGCGGCCGGTCTCACCGCCAGCCAGACGCGCGATGTCGCGTTCGGCATTGCGTATCATCGGCAGTACACCGTCGGCCAGCGCCAAAATGCGTTGCCCTGCACTGGTAAAGCAGATTGGCTTGGTCTTACGGATAAACAACGAACACTTAAGGCGTTCTTCCAGATCTTTGATCTGATGCGAGAGTGCCGATTGAGTTAAAAATACCCGTTCAGCTGCTTCAACCAGACTGCCGGTGTCACGTAACGCAGCCAGTGTTCTTAGGTGTCTGAGTTCTACCATGCTTGCGCCTGTATCAGGTTGCCGCCAGCGACGGGGTTGGTGTCATTGGCTATGAACGAAATTCAAGTATAGTACGGCTTTGACCGAACGGAAGGACTCCGTTCGGATTCATTGCTGCGCTCGAGACGGGTTTATTTTGGCTTTGAAGCCAGGAATTCCATCAGTGCCTTCTGGGCGTGAAGGCGATTTTCCGCTTGGTCGAAGACCACTGAGCGCGGGTCGTCCAGCATGTCGGTGCTGATCTCTTCACCGCGATGGGCTGGCAGGCAGTGCAGGAACAGGGCGTCGGAATTGGCCAGGTCCATCAGTGCCGGGCTGACCTGATAGCCGGAAAAATGCTCTCTGCGGTCTTTCTGTTCCTGTTCTTGACCCATCGATGCCCAGACGTCGGTGCTTACAAGGTCCGAGCCGATAACCGCAGCGGCAGGGTCGCGGAATAAGTGGATGCGATCTGCATGCTGGTCGATCAGTGTTTGCGGGGGTTCGTAACCTTCCGGGCAGGCGATGTGGAGCTGAAAATCGAACTGGGCGGCGGCGTTGATATAAGAGTTGCACATGTTGTTGCCATCGCCGATCCAGGTCACGGTCTTGCCCTGGATAGATCCCCGGTGCTCGACGAAGGTTTGGACATCCGCTAACAACTGGCAGGGGTGGAAGTCGTCGGTCAGGGCGTTAATGACCGGAACCTGTGAAAACGAGGCGAATCGTTCCAGCTCTTGATGGTCGAAGGTGCGGATCATGATCATATCGACCATGCGTGAGATCACGCGGGAGCTGTCTTCGATCGGTTCACCGCGACCTAGTTGGGTGTCGCTGGGTGAGAGGAAGATCGCGCTGCCGCCAAACTGGGTCATGCCCGCTTCAAATGAGACCCTGGTGCGGGTGGATGATTTCTCAAAAATCATCGCCAATACCTGGTTCTTGAACGGCTCATAGATCGTACCCGCATTGCGCATCGCTTTGAGCTCGGTAGCGCGAGCGATCACCCCGGTAAGCTCCTCCTGGCTAAGGTCTTTGAGGGTCAAAAAGTGTCTTGGTTGGTTGGACATAAAAAAATACCTTACACGCCCTTCGTCAATGACGAAGGGAAAAGTCTTATTTCGGTTCGGGTTCCGGCCTCGGTGGGCGGGTTGGGTGCCTGTGATCTATTCGTCGGAGACCAGGATTTTAATCAGTTTTGAAACGACGCCGACAATCAGGCTTGCTTCGCTGTCACTTAAGATCAGCGGTGGCAGCAATCTGACTATCCTACCCTCTCCGGTGACGTTGAGCAAAATACCTTTAACCTTGGCCAGAATGGCCAGTTCGGTGCAGGGTCGATCCAATTCGATACCGATCATCAGGCCGTTGCCGCGAATATCGCGAATATAGCTAGCCCCTTCGAACTCTTGCTTGAAGGCGTCGCGCATCCAATCGCCCAGTTCGGCAGCGCGAACGCAGAGGTTTTCAGTCTCGATGGTGTCAATAACCGCCAGTGCAGCAGCGCAGGCCAGCGGGTTGCCGCCGAAGGTTGAGCCGTGGTTACCGGGTTGGAATAGTTGTGCGGCGTTGCCGTGTGCCAGGCAGGCCCCGATCGGGAAGCCGTTGCCGAGTCCTTTGGCGGTGGTCACTACATCGGGCAGGATGTTGTTTTGCTGATAGGCAAAATAACTGCCGGTACGGCCGTTGCCGGTCTGGACTTCATCTAGCATCAATAACCAGTTCTGTTCATCACAGATCCGCCGCAGTTGATTGAGGTAATCAGGGGCGGGTACCTTGATCCCGCTTTCTCCCTGAATAGGTTCAACCATAATGGCGACTACATCGGCGTTGTTGTTAGCGATGCTAAGAATTGCATCTATGTCGTCAAAGGGGGCGCGGATAAAGCCTGCTAGCAGAGGATCGAAGCCTGCCTGGGCTTTGCGGTTGCCCGTCGCGGTCAGGGTGGCCAGGGTGCGGCCGTGAAATGAGTGTTCCATGACGATGATCGCAGGTGTGCTGATGCCGCGATTGTGGCCGTGCAGTCGCGCCAGTTTAATGGCTGCTTCATTGGCTTCGGCGCCAGAATTACAAAAGAATGCGCTGTCCATGCCGGATAAAGAGGTCAGCTTTTGCGCCAGCCGGGTTTGCAGCGGGATGGTATAGAGGTTGGAGGTATGGATCAGTTTGGCGGCCTGTTCGCAAATGGCCCGAGTGATATTCGGGTGGGCGTGGCCGAGTCCGCAAACCGCGATTCCGCTCAGGGCGTCGAGGAATTTGTTACCCTTCTGGTCGTATAGCCATGCGCCTTCTCCGCGTTCGAACGCGACTGAAAGCCTTGCATAATTGTTCATCAGCGGCGTTGAAGCCATGTCTTTACTCCTATACAACCAGTTAAGGGCGTATCCACACAAAAGGCGCAGATATTAACTGCGCGCTGCTTTCTAAGCAAATAGCGCAGATGGAGTCTCAGCATAATTACAACTTAGGCCCTTTCTTTGAGTATTTGGTTTCGGGTTCAGTATAGACAGTTGCGCCGTCACTGCGATCTGGCGATTAAATAAATCGGCACTATAGCCTGACAAAAACGCTCGGATTTGGATATAATCCAAAGATTCAAGGCGGAGGCGCTTTCTCGCAGGTCGATGGAGTGCCCCCGTAACCCCCTTCCAGCCATGTGTATGTAATAGGTGAATAGAATGACATCTGTTGTCGAGACGATTAAAGAGCAGATCGAGAAAAACCCCATCCTGCTCTATATGAAAGGTACGCCAAAGTTCCCTCAGTGTGGTTTCTCATCGCAGACCGTCGAGGCACTTATGGGGTGCGGTGAGCGCTTTGCTTTCGTCAATATTTTAGAAAATCCGGAGATTCGTGCAGAGCTGCCGAAATATGCTAACTGGCCCACTTTTCCGCAGCTCTGGGTTGAAGGAGAGTTGGTCGGTGGCTGTGACATTATTGTTGAGATGGGTGCTAGCGGTGAGCTGGAAACACTGATCAAGGCTGCAGTTGCACGGATCGAGCCGAGCGAATAGCTCTGTAAGCCGTTTCCGTGCTGTTACTGGACAGCATGGCTAGGCTTGTCTATATACATAAACGGTTTAATTTTATTAGGAGAAAATATCAATGGCCGTACTCGTAGGTAAGCAAGCGCCGGACTTTACTGTCCCGGCGGTTTTGGGTGATGGTTCGATTGTCGATGAATTTAATCTTAAGCAGGCGATCAAGGGTAAATACGGGCTGGTATTCTTTTATCCGTTGGATTTTACCTTTGTCTGTCCTTCAGAGTTGATCGCTCTGGATCATCGTATCGATGCGTTTAAAGAGCGCAATGTGGAAGTGATTGCAGTATCGATTGATTCGCACTTCACTCACAATGCATGGCGTAACACCGCGATCAATGATGGTGGCATCGGCCCGGTTAAGTACACGATGGCTGCCGATATCAGCCACAGTATCTGCAAGGCGTACGATGTTGAATCGGAGGGCGGTGTCGCGTTCCGCGGTGCTTTTCTGATCGATGATAAAGGTGTTGTACGCTCACAGATCGTTAACGACCTGCCGCTGGGCCGTAACATGGAAGAGTTGTTGCGGCTGATCGATGCGCTGCAGTTCCACGAAGAGCACGGTGAGGTCTGTCCTGCTGGCTGGCAGAAGGGCGATAAGGGTATGCAGGCGTCCCCTGATGGTGTGGCGCAATACCTGAGTGACAACGCGGATAAGCTATAGGCTGCCAGTTCGGCAGTTATTGGGTAAATCCTAAAGCCGCAATCGAGGGTGAGTCATTGCCCTGGATTGCGGTTTTTTTATTAGTCGTAGTCTTGCTGGTCTCTGATCACCATGTCCCAGCCGCCTAGCTCCTTCCAGCGATTTACGATCAGGCAAAACAGTTCGGCGGTGCGCTCGGTATCATAGGCTGCCGAGTGTGCTTGGCGGTTGTCGAAGTCGATATTGGCTACTTCGCAGGCGCGTGCCAGAACCGTTTGGCCGAAGGCCAGTCCGGCCAGGGTGGCGGTGTCGAAGCAGGAAAAAGGATGGAACGGATTGCGTTTGAGCCCGGTCCGTTCGCAGGCCGCGTTGATAAAGCTCAGGTCAAAAGCGGCGTTGTGGCCAACCAAGATGGCGCGCTTGCAGCCATGGGCTTTAATCGCTTTGCGTACCGGCTTGAATATTTTTTCGAGGGCGACCGCTTCATCTTCGGCTATGCGCAGCGCGCTGAAGGGATCAATGCCGGTGAACTCCAGCGCGGCCTTCTCCAGATTGGCGCCTTCAAAGGGGGCTACGTTACAGTCGACCGACTGGTCGGGGATCAGTTGCCCCTCTTCGTCCATGGTAAGCAGCACCGCGGCAACTTCCAGGAGCGCATCGGTCTGCGGGTTGAATCCGGCGGTTTCGACATCGATCACGACCGGTAGGTAACCACGGAAGCGCTCAGACATCAGTTGAGCGATTGGAGATAAACGATTGGACACGACAGATTCCTTATCAGGAATGGGTTAAGCGCTGACGACTTGCCAGCCGATGGTTTCTCCGGCACGCAGCGGCACGATAGTTTGGGTGCCAAAATTGAGCTGTGGCTGCTGGGTCCAGGCGCGTTTTTCGAGGATGATCGTATCCGAGTGACGTGGTAAGCCATAGAAGTCGGGGCCATTGAATGAGGCAAAGGCTTCCAGTTTGTCCAGTGCGTCCATTGACTCAAAGGCTTCTGCATACAGCTCTATGGCGGAAGAGGCGCTGTAGCAGCCCGCACAGCCGCAGGCGTTTTCTTTGGCGGATAGTGCGTGCGGTGCAGAATCGGTGCCAAGGAAGAACTTTGAGCTGCCGGAGGTGGCGGCCTGGAGCAGGGCCTGTTGGTGGGTGTTACGCTTGAGAATAGGCAGGCAGTACAGGTGTGGTTTAATACCGCCAACGAGCAGGTCATTGCGGTTGTAGAGCAGGTGCTGAGGGGTGATCGTGGCGGCCAGGTGGCTACTGGCGCTGGCGATAAACTCAGCGGCGTCGCGGGTGGTGATGTGTTCCATGACGACTTTGAGGTTAGGGAAGCGCTCAACAATGGGTTTTAGCTGGCGTTCGATAAAGACTTTTTCGCGTTCAAAGATATCGATATCGGCATGGGTCACTTCGCCGTGGACGAGCAGCGGCAGGCCGATCTCTTCCAGCGTTGCAAGCGCGTCGTAGATCTTTTCTAGCGCGGTAACGCCGGCGTCTGAATTGGTTGTTGCTCCGGCAGGATAGAGTTTAACGGCGTAGACCTGGCCCGAGGCTTGGGCTTGCTTGAGCTCGTGGCTGGAGGTGGTGTCGGTCAAATACAGGGTCATTAGCGGATCAAAGCCGCGGGATTTGGGCATGTTGGCCAGGATTCGCTGCTGGTAGGCCAGTGCCTGCTCGGTGGTGGTGACCGGGGGTGCCAGGTTGGGCATGATAATCGCGCGACCGAAATAGCGAGCCATGTCGGCGACGGTGTCTTTGAGGACCTCTCCGTCGCGCAGGTGAACATGCCAGTCGTCGGGGCGGGTGATTTCGAGACGTTGCATGGGGTTCCTCATGGAAAAAGTGACTCGGATCGCTGCGGTCTGTGCAGGGTGGCTGATATTAGCAGTCGCGGTGCGCCTCGGCCAGCCGTTCTCCAGCGCTTTGTGGTGTAAACGCGTTAAAGTTTTGGTAATGACGGGCGAAGAAAAATACAATAGCTATTCATTTTAGCTGATCCTCTGACCGGTCTTTTGCATGCCTCGCTTGCGTTTCTTTGTTCTCGCTCCTTTTTTTGTTGCGTTGTCCTGTATGGGGAGTGCTGCTGTAACGTTCCAAGCGCCGATGGATGAGGTGCAATGGCAGTTGGAATCGTCCCGGTTTGGCTGCGCATTATCTCAATCGATCCCCGATTTCGGTAATGCCATTTTTGAGCGTCTGGCGGGGCAAAAGTTGCACTTTGTGCTCAGTTCACCGCAGGCAGAATTGTTGGGTCGCGAAACGCGGGTGATGGCCGAGGCACCACCCTGGTATCCCGGCCGGGGCACTCGCCAGCTCGGGGTGGTAACCGATTCGGTTGCCAGTCAGACATTGCGGCTGAAATCGCGCTTGGCAAATGAGATGTTGACCTCGTTGTATCAGGGCCTGTCGCCAGCGCTCTCTAATAATCGCTGGTACGGTACCGATACGCCGGTAAAGGTGATGGTCTCAGCTGCAAATTTCCAGCAAGCCTACAGAAACTATCAGAGCTGTGTTTCCGGCTTGCTGCCGGTTAACTATCAGCAGATCGCCCGTTCTGCGGTGTTGTTTCCTTCTGCGCAGTGGCGTCTATCGGACGCGACTAAAAAACGTCTTGATCTGATCGCTCTGTATATTAAAAATGATCCCAGTGTTGTTTCTGTCTTTGTGGATGGGCATTCAGATAGTTTTGGTCGTCGCTTGCCAAACCGCGATCTTTCTCGCGATCGGGCGGATGCCGTCAGCGCCTATCTGAGCAAAATTGGTGTGGCAGAAGAGATGATGACGACCCGTTATCATGGCGAGCGTTACCCCGTTGTAGAGAATAACAGTAACCAAAATAGAGCGCGTAATCGCCGTGTGACCATTCGTCTGGAACGAGAAGAGTAAGTGGGTTGTGGTCTTGGTCGGATTTTTAGGCGGGCGGTGATGATTCGGTCGGGGCTGAGGTTCCGGCCGAAGTTTTTGCGTGTATAATTAGTCGATTATATTGAGTGGACCGGGTTCTGGTTCGATTATCGTTGCTGCAGTGCTCAGGTGGCGGCGCTATGACGGAGTGAGTAATGTCAGATATCAAGAAAGTTGTATTGGCCTATTCCGGTGGTTTGGATACCTCGGTCATCGTTAAATGGCTACAGGAAACCTATAACTGTGAAGTGGTAACGTTTACTGCTGACCTAGGTCAGGGTGAAGAGGTTGAGCCAGCACGTGCCAAGGCGGAAGCGCTGGGTGTTAAAGAGATCTATATCGAAGATCTGCGTGAAGAGTTTGTACGTGACTTCGTATTCCCGATGTTCCGCGCTAACGCTGTCTATGAAGGCGAGTACCTGTTAGGCACCTCTATTGCCCGCCCGTTGATCGCCAAGCGCCTGGTTGAGATCGCCAATGAGACTGGCGCCGATGCCATTTCACACGGAGCCACCGGTAAAGGTAATGATCAGGTTCGGTTCGAGCTGGGAGCCTATGCCCTTAAGCCCGGAGTCAAAGTGATCGCGCCTTGGCGTGAGTGGGATCTGACCTCACGTGACACCCTGATGGCCTATTGTGCAGAGCATAATATCGAGGTCGATTTTAAGAAAGGCAAGCGGTCGCCTTACTCCATGGATGCCAATCTGTTACATATCTCCTATGAGGGCGGGGTGTTGGAAGATACCTTGACCGAGGCTGAAGCGGATATGTGGCGCTGGAGTGTGTCCCCTGAGCAGGCTCCGGATAAACCCATCTACATGGAACTGACCTATCAGCGCGGTGATATCGTCGCGATTGATGGTGAACCCATGAGTCCTGCTACCGTGCTGGAGTATCTTAATAAGGTAGGGGGTGCTAACGGCATCGGCCGTCTGGATATCGTTGAGAACCGTTTTGTCGGCATGAAGTCGCGTGGCTGTTATGAAACGCCAGGCGGAACCATCATGCTGCGCGCACACCGGGCGATTGAATCGATCACCTTGGATCGAGAGGTTGCGCACCTTAAAGATGAATTGATGCCGCGTTACGCTGAGATTATCTATAATGGTTTCTGGTGGACCGAAGAGCGCAAGATGTTGCAAACTATGATCGATTACTCGCAGCGCAACGTTAATGGTCTGGTGCGGTTGAAGCTGTACAAGGGTAATGTTGATGTGGTCGGGCGGGATTCCGATGACAGCCTGTTTGATGCCGCTATATCGACCTTTGAGGATGACGCGGGGGCCTACGATCAGAAAGATGCGGCCGGATTTATCAAGCTCAATGCGTTGCGGATGCGCATCGCCGCCAGCAAGGGGCGTAGCTTGTTAGATGATTGATCGCTTTCTGATCTGAAAAAGCCCTGAGATATCAGGGCTTTTTTGTTCTTAGGTGACTTAAAACAGACTTCTTACCTTAAAAGCCGGATTTGCGCTTGAGTGGTGAGAGGTTTTTGCTATTCTCATGACGTTACTTAAGTTGGACGGATCTGTATGGGGGCTATCCTCGCCGAAAAATCAGTCTTGATCGTGGCTAAAAAGCTCGATGCGCTTGGCGTATTACGGGCTCAGGTCAGCGCGTTGGGGGCGGTAGAGGTGCACGTGGCGTCATCGGCCAATATGGCCCTGAGCATGATGCGGATGCAGCCTTTTGATTTTTGTTTTATAGAAAACTGGTTAGGCGATGGCGAGAAAAGCGGCTATCAGGTGGTTGAAGAGTCGGTTTATGAAGGGCTCAAAAAAGCAGTTCATAGCTATATCCTGATCCTGCCCGAGGGCAGTTCCGGGATGGCCAACGATTCCCTGGAGTGTTTCGCGGAATCATTTTTCGTTAAGCCGATCGATCCGAAGTTGTTTGCTAACCGGCTCGAAAAGCTGATCAAGCTCAAGCAGGCAATCCGGCCAGCCGAAGAGTTGATAGACCAAGGTGATAACGCCAAAGCACTGCAGTTGATCGGGCAGTTGTTACGCAAGTTCCCCACTCTGGCGTCCTATTTGACCCGGCTTCAAGGACGTCTGCTGGTGGCTGTTGAGAATTATACTGAGGCCGTTGCTTTGTTTGAGCGGACGGCTGCTGACCGGAGTTCCTCCTGGGCTTACATGGGGCTGGGGGTCTGTGCCTACAATCAGGGCCAATATACGGAGGCGATGGCACATTTTAATCTGGTGTTGGAGCGCACCCCTGAAAGTATCGAGGCGTTTGACTGGCTGTCGAAGGTCTATCGTGCTATCGGGCGTACTAGCGAGGCGCAGAAGCTACTTGAACGTGCGGTTAAGCTTCAGCCAACGGCGCCGGTACTGCAATCCGGGTTGGCAAATGTCGCCAGTGAAAACAGTAATTGGACTGTCGCCATCGCGGCATTCCGCAGCGCGGTAAAATTTGCGCTGCACTCCTGTCATCAGCAACAACATAATTATTTTGGACTGGCACGGTGTCTGCAAACTCAGGTTTCTGCGCGCGGCGGTGTGACCTCCTCAAAAGCTGAGCAGGAAGCGGTTAGAACCTTGGAAAAGGTTGTTTTTGAGTATCAGAAGGATCAGTTAGTACGTTTTAAATCACGCTTGATGACGTCAGAAACCTACCGGTTGTCGGGTGATATTACGCGTGCCAACGTTGCGGCCAAAGATGCGTTTGAGGTTTATAAAACGCTCGATGATAGCGCCAAGGCTGAAGAGTTAGACAACCTGCTTGAGGGGGTCGAAGGGACGTTGCTGCAACAAAGCGCCGAAGACTATAAAGCAGACTTCAGTCGACGGGTATTCACCGAAACCGAGTGGGGACGCAATAATCTTAAAGGGATGGGGCTGTATCGTAAGGGCCGTTTTGAGGAGGCGCTAGGCTGTTTTCTTAATGCGTTAGAGACAGTCCCTAACAGCCCCAGTGTGCTGCTTAATCTGGTTCAAACCGGTTATGAGTTGATTCAGCTGCAGCCGCAGATGAGCGCAGAGGTGCTGGCCATCTGTAATAAAAAATTGCTCAATGTCAGCATTGGCGCGATGAACAATAAGCAGCAGGATCGATTTCGTGCGCTGAGTAGTCGTCGTGCAGTGTTGGCCGAGTTTGATCCTAAGGGCGATGCCTAGCAGGTTGTTGGAAAACTACCTGGGTTGCCAATACGTCGTTAAAAACGGCCTTAACATGCTCATTTATTGTACATAAACTGCGCTTTTCAATCGTTTTTGTCTAGTCTGGTGGCCTCGCCAGCGCTTTTCAACAGTCTGCCAGGAGGCTGACAGAGAAGATCAGTGCTAAGTCAGACAAGCCCCCCGCCCCTGTTTTTGAGACTACCAGATTTGGATCGATGATCCTTGCGGCTGTGTTCGGATGACGGCGTACAGGGCCGTGAATAACTCGGCTAATTCAGCGTTCACTGTTTTTTCCTTCCTGGTCACTCAATCTCCTGTTCTAAATTAGTGAACCGCGTCCCTTCCTACCCGCCTATACTTTAAGGTGTTAGTTAGCGCTTGAGCCTGAAGTAACCAGATTGTGTCGGTTAGGCCGAGAGGGGGTGTGATGTTCCATATTGCGGTGTTTGAGCCCGACCGTTGCTTGGCGGAAACCATCATGGGCTGGCTGGAGCAGGCTGGCCACCGGTATACCTGCTGTTCTCAGCCAGCGGAATTTTTAGTCTGTCTTACGCAGCAGCCGTTTGATCTGGTATTGCTCGATTGTGTCTGTGCAGATCAAGCCTGTTGCGAATTGATCGGACAGTGTTTGTCTAGTCAATCCGAACGGGTACCGTTGCTCTATGTCAGTCAGCCCCGGGCCGAGGTCGATATTGTCCGAGCGCTGGAGTATGGGGCAGACGATTATGTGGTCAGGCCTCTGCAAGCCGAGGCGTTACTGTCACGAATTCAGGTTCTGATACGACGTTTTGAAAACGCTACTCAAGAGCAGTTGCCGCAGGTGCAGCGGTTTGGTGTGTATAGTATCGATCGAAAGCAACGCTTGGTGAGCCGTAACTCGGAGCCCGTGGTCCTGACCGACAAGGATTTCTGCCTGGCTGATTACCTGTTCACGCATCAGAATCAATTGCTGTCACGGCATCGATTACTAACCAAGGTTTGGGGTGTGAGTCAGCGGGTTAATACCCGGACGGTCGACATGCATATCAGTCGGCTGCGTAAGGCGCTCTCACTAGAGGGCAGCGGGTATGAGATTATAACCGTTCACCAACACGGCTACCGGCTGCAGCGTTTGGAGTAATCTTGGCGTTAAGCCGCAGCTTTTTTCGTTTTTTTGCTTTGTGGGGCTGATAAACCAGGGCCACAAGGGGCTTGATCAGCGACTTCTTAGCTTCGGTCCCATCTGTGTGGTTAAGCTTTCTGTTGTCTGACGGGTTTCCTTTATCAATAATAATCTCTATCGTTGTCGGTAACCTGCTGTTTTCGGTGGTAACTAGTTGTCTATCTAGAGGTTTTGTGTGGCTAAGTTTCGATCCCTGGTGATACTGACAGGCGCAGGTACGTCCGCCGAATCCGGTTTGCGTACCTTTCGTGCCAGTGACGGGCTATGGGAAGAGCATCGAATAGAGGATGTTGCGACGCCCCAAGGCTTCGCCCGTGATCCTGAACTGGTTCATCGTTTTTACAATAAGCGCCGCCAGCAGTTACTCCATCCGCTGACGCAGCCCAATCCAGCGCACTATGCGTTGGCGCAGTTAGAACGGCGCTTTAACGGGGGTTTTTTACTGGTTACTCAAAATGTTGACGACCTGCACGAGCGCGCGGGATCGTCCCAGTTGCTGCATATGCATGGCGAGCTGGTCAAAGCGCGTTGCGTCCATAGTCAGCAGGTATTTAACGTCAATGCCGACATGAGTCCGGCTAGCCGCTGTGAATGCTGTGATCAGCCAGGTAGCTTGCGACCCGATATCGTTTGGTTTGGTGAGATACCGATGGCGCTGGATCGTATCTATGCTGCCCTGGAGTGTTGTGATCTGTTTATCTCCATCGGCACCTCCGGTAACGTTTATCCAGCCAATGGATTCGCACGGGTGGCGTTGGCTGCAGGTGCGCATACCGTGGAGTTGAATCTGCAACCCTCGTTGCATAAATCAACTTTCGCCGAACAGATTTATGGACCAGCAAGTAAGGTGGTTCCCGAGTATATCCGTAGGTTGCTGGAAGATAGAGACTGATGCGTGAGCGGTTGAAATCTCACTTTATTAATAGAAACGTCACGCTATTGGCGACCTGTCAGGCGCTGCTGGTGACAGGCAATGTGTTGCTGGTGTCGGTTAGCGCGTTAATCGGCCATTTGCTCGCCGCAGACCCGATGTTGGCCACGCTCCCCGTCGCGACCCAGTTTGGCGGTATGACGCTTGCGACCTTGCCAGCTTCATTACTGATGAAACGGATTGGGCGACGCCGGGGTTTTATCCTGGGTAACATCATCGGGATCCTTGGTGCGATGGTTTGTATGGTTGGACTGCAGCTCGAATCACTGTTGTTGTTTTGTGTCGGTACGGGCTTGATCGGTGCCTGTATCGGTATCAGTCAGCTGTACCGTTTTGCCGCGGTGGATGCATCGGCGAGCAAGAGTAAGAATCGAGCTATCGGGCTGGTGATGAGCGGTGGTGTGGTCGCCGCATTAATTGGGCCCAATCTTGCGGTCTGGACCCGTGACTGGCTACCGTATACACAGTATAGCGGTAGCTTTATCGGTTTGATTAGTTTGTATTTGCTGGCTTTGTTGGCACTGAGTTGGGTCCGTATTCCGGCCCCCTCGCAAGAGGAGATTAGGGGTAGGCAACGGCCGTTGGCGCAGATCATCAGTCAACCGGTGTTTCTGGTTGCGGTGCTCGGTGCTATGGTTTCCTATGCAGTGATGGCATTGATCATGACCGCCACGCCGCTGGCGATGAACAGCTGCGGGTTTGATTTTCCGACCACTGCAGGCGTGATCCAATGGCATGTGCTGGGTATGTTTGCGCCGTCGTTTTTGACTGGGCGTTTGCTCAGCCGCTTCGGTGTTATCCGGATCATGTTGCTGGGAGCGGCATTGATGATCGCCTGTATTCTGGTAAATCTGCAGGGGATCAGTGAAGTTCATTTCTCTGTCGCGCTGCTGCTCTTGGGGGTGGGGTGGAACTTCTTATTCATTGGCTCCACTAGCCTGGTCACTGAAGCTTACCTTCCTGCCGAGAAAGCGAAAGTGCAGGGTATGAATGACCTGCTGGTAGCGCTGACGGTGATGTTGTCGACCTTCTTCGCAGGCGTATTGCAAAACCTGTTTGGCTGGCAGCAGGTGAATCAGGCGATGCTACCGTTGTTGTTTTTCATTGCGGCAGCGGTCATTGTTTTCCATCGCCAGCGTCTTATTAACCCGGCCGCCTGCTGATGTTCTGCCGGACAGGTTTTTATAATTACGATACTAGCGTCGAGTTTTTGACCTAGGCTATTGTTACTGTAGTTTTTTATGGAGTGTTTGATGTCCCCGTCTCTCAGTGTTACCACCAGCGTGACCCCGATTAATGAATTAGATAGCCTGTCTCAGTATGAGATCTCCCGGTTGCAGGATAAGAGTAACACCGGCCTGTACCAGCTGTTTCGTAAATGTGCGCTGGCGGTGCTTAATTGTGATTCGGAGATGGATGATACCCGCGAGGTCATGCGGCGGTTTGAAAATTTTGATATACAGATCAGTCAAAAGCACCGCGGGATTCAACTCGATCTGATCAATGCACCGGACACCGCCTTTGTTGACGGTAGTATCATTGCGGGGATACGCGATAATCTTTTCTCGGTACTGCGCGATATTCTCTATGTCGGCGATGAGCTCGACCTGAGTTACAGTCGTCTGCAACCATCGCAGGCGATTACCAATGAAGTGTTTCATATTCTGCGCCATGCCCATGCGGTTAGGCCACGTGCAAAACCCAATCTGGTGGTGTGCTGGGGGGGGCACTCAATCGGTCGCGAAGAGTACCTGTACACGAAGTCGGTCGGTTATGAACTGGGTCTGAGAGGCTTCGATATCTGTACCGGATGTGGTCCCGGGGCGATGAAAGGACCGATGAAAGGCGCCACCATCGCGCATGCCAAGCAGCGGATAGCGCAGGGGCGTTACGTAGGCATATCTGAACCCGGAATTATTGCGGCGGAATCGCCCAACCCTATTGTGAATGAACTGATCATCATGCCCGATATTGAAAAACGCCTGGAGGCGTTCGTGCGTCTGGGGCACGGTGTGATTGTGTTCCCTGGTGGGGCCGGTACAGCCGAGGAGATTCTGTTTATTCTAGGGGTGCTGATGGATGAAAAAAATGGGCATATCCCGTTTCCTCTAATTTTCACTGGCCCTGCTTCGGCACGTAGTTACTTCGATAGCATCGATCAGTTTATTCGCGGTTGTCTGGGTGATGATGTTGCTCGGTTTTATGAAATCATCATCGATGACACCGCCCAGGTTGCCCGGCAGATGAAGGCGGGTATTGCAGGTGTTACCCATCACCGGCGTAAGACCAGTGAGTCGTTTCACTTCAACTGGCCGCTGCATGTGGATTATGACCTGTTTCAACAGCCCTTCGAGCCAACGCATGTCCACATGGCTGCGCTGGATCTGCACCGGAATCAGCCGCTGCATCAATTAGCTGCAAACTTGCGTCGAGCTCTGTCAGGTATTGTTGCAGGGAATGTCAAGGAGAGTGGTATTCATGCCATCGAGGAGCATGGCGAGTTTGAATTGAGTGGCGATGTTGAATTGATGCGATCGCTTGATCGCTTGCTGCAACAGTTTGTCGAGCAGCGCCGGATGAAGCTGAACTTCGCCCGTTACCGCCCCTGTTACCGAATTAAGCACTGAGCAGGTGCCGTCTTAACCGCGCAAAAAAAACGGCGATCCATGTGATCGCCGTTTTTTGTAACCACTACAGCAAATTAGTGCATAGCCAAAAAACCTCGCGATGCGAGGTTTTTCGTGTCGGGCGCCACCTAAAAAATCAGACGCGCTCGAAGATGGTTGCGATACCCTGACCGCCGCCGATACACATCGTGACCAGTGCGTAGCGACCGTTAGTGCGCTCCAGTTCGTACAGCGCCTTGGTGGCGATAAAGGCCCCCGAACAGCCGACTGGGTGACCCAGGGCGATGGCGCCACCGTTGGGGTTGGTCTTCGCCATATCAAGCCCCAAACCTTTGGCTACCGCAAGCGCTTGTGCGGCAAAGGCTTCGTTCGACTCGATCACATCCATCTGGTCCAGCGTCAGCCCTGCGCGCAGAAGGGCGAGCTTGGTGGCCGGGATCGGACCTTCGCCCATGATGTGATTAGGTACACCGGCGAGGGCGTAGGATACCAGGCGAGCCATCGGCTTATAGCCGTCCTTCTCGGCTACCTCTGCGCTACCCAGTACCATAAAGGCAGCGCCGTCGTTGATCCCTGAAGCGTTACCCGCAGTAACGGTACCGTCCTTCTTGAAGGCCGGGCGCATCTTGGCCAGACTTTCCATGGTGGTGTCCGGCTTGCCGTGCTCATCAGTGTCGAAGATGGTCTCGCTCCGACGGCTCTTCAGCACAATCGGTGTAATTTGCGACTTGAAGCGACCTTCGGCAATTGCTATGGCGGCACGGCGTTGTGACTCAACGGCAAAGGCGTCTTGATCTTCACGCGTAAAGCCATGCTTTTCTGCCAAGTTTTCCGCAGTGATGCCCATGTGGCCAACGCCAAAGGGATCGGTCAGGGTAGCAACCATGGAATCGATCAGGGTGGTATCGCCCATACGCGCACCGGAGCGCATCGCGGGGGAGAGGTAGGCGCCACGAGACATCACTTCGACACCACCACCAATACCGAAGTCACAGTCGCCGAGC
>JBALTG010000061.1:0-25656 GCA_036964625.1 Motiliproteus sp. | reverse complement strand
TTCCCGAGTGGCCAAAGGGATCAGACTGTAAATCTGACGCGCAAGCTTCGGTGGTTCGAATCCACCCCTCACCACCATTGACTCAGACGTTCGGCTTGAGCGGGTATGGTATAATGGCTATCACCTCAGCCTTCCAAGCTGATGATGCGGGTTCGATTCCCGCTACCCGCTCCAATGTTGTTCGTTGGTGTTAAAAATATGTTGTTGGTTATGAAATGTGCTCCAGTAGCTCAGGGGTAGAGCACACCCTTGGTAAGGGTGAGGTCGGCGGTTCAATTCCGCCTTGGAGCTCCATTTCATAGATGGTAGCTGCAGAAGGGCGGGTATAGCGATATACCTGCCCTTTTTGTATTGTGACTTGGTGTTTTTTCCTGGTCCGGGATCAGGTCGGTTGTCTGTTCCTGTGTTGTTGGTCGGTGTTGTTGGTCGACGCTGTTGGTTATGAAATGTGCTCCAGTGGCTCAGGGGTAGAGCGCACCCTTGGTAAGGGTGAGGTCGGCGGTTCAATTCCGCCTTGGAGCTCCATCTCATAGGTGGTAGTCGAAGAAGGGCAGGTATAGCGATATACCTGCCCTTTTTGTGTTGTGGCTTAGTGTTTTTTTTCTGATGCGGGGTCTGGTCCGTTGTCTGTGCTCGTGTTGTTGGTTGGTGTTGTTGGTTATGAAGTGTGCTCCGGTAGCTCGGGGTAGAGCTCGCTCTTGGTAAGGGTGGGTCGGCGGTTTATTTCGCTCTGGAGCTCGGTGTCATAGGTGGTAGACTCAGAAGGGTGGGTATAGCAATGTACCTGCCCTTTATTGCATTATGGGTTAGCTTGTTTTCAAGGGAGAATAAAATGGCTAAGGCAACTTTCGAACGTAAGAAGCCGCATCTTAATGTGGGTACTATTGGTCATGTTGATCACGGCAAGACCACGCTAACCGCTGCTCTGACCCGTGTTTGCGCCGAGACATGGGGAGGTGAGCTCAGGGACTTTGCGCAAATCGATAATGCTCCGGAAGAGCGTGAGCGCGGCATTACTATCTCAACCTCTCATGTCGAGTATGATTCCCCTAATCGTCATTACGCCCATGTCGACTGTCCGGGTCACGCAGACTACGTCAAGAATATGATCACCGGCGCAGCGCAGATGGATGGCGCGATCTTGGTCTGTGGTGCGACCGACGGTCCTATGCCGCAGACGCGCGAGCATATTTTGCTGTCGCGTCAGGTGGGTGTTCCTTATATTGTGGTGTTCCTGAACAAGGCTGATCTGCTGGCTGAGGATTGTGGCGGTGCTGGCAGTGAGGAGTATGCCGAGATGCTTGAGCTGGTCGACATGGAGTTGCGTGATCTGTTGTCGGAATACGAGTTTCCGGGTGACGATACGCCGATCATTCCGGGATCGGCGTTGATGGCGTTAAATGGCGAAGACGGCAATGAGATGGGTGCGACGTCGGTGCGTAAGCTGATCGATGCGCTGGATACCTATATTCCTGAGCCAGAGCGTGCTGTCGATGGTGCGTTTCTGATGCCGATCGAAGATGTGTTCTCGATTCAGGGGCGTGGCACCGTGGTTACCGGTCGGATCGAGCGCGGAATTGTCAAGGTGGGCGAATCTGTCGCAATTGTGGGCATCAAGGAGACGGTAACAACGACCTGTACCGGTGTTGAGATGTTTCGTAAGTTGCTGGATGAGGGGCGTGCGGGTGAGAACGTAGGTGTTTTGCTGCGTGGGACTAAGCGTGAGGATGTCGAGCGGGGTCAGGTGCTCGCTAAGGCCGATTCTATCAAGCCGCATACCCGTTTCGAGGCCGAGGTTTATGTCTTGGGTAAGGATGAGGGTGGTCGTCATACGCCGTTCTTTAATGGTTACCGGCCGCAGTTTTACTTCCGTACGACCGACGTGACCGGCGCTTGTCAGCTTCCTGAGGGTATCGAGATGGTGATGCCGGGGGATAATGTGCAGATGAGTGTGAATCTGATTCAGGCTATCGCAATGGAGGAGGGGCTGCGTTTTGCTATCCGTGAGGGTGGTCGTACCGTAGGTGCGGGTGTTGTGGCTAGAATTGTAGAATAACTAATTGTTGTTGGTTGCAATGCTGTTGGGGGGCGGATATAATTCGCTCCCCTTGTGACAGGCCAGTGGCTCAATTGGCAGAGCAGCGGTCTCCAAAACCGCAGGTTGGGGGTTCGAGTCCCTCCTGGCCTGCCAATTTAACATCTTGATCTAAGTTGTTGGATTGGTAGGCGTCTCAAGGGTACATTTCTGTCAGCTTCATCTGTTTATAGAGGCTTTACCGCATGAGTGCGAAAGCAGGTTCTGCTGAATCCAAGTTTGATTCTTTTAAATGGCTCGTGGCTCTGCTGTTGGTAGCGGTTGGGGTTGCTGGTAATTCCTATTTTGCTGGAGAGTCGCTGCTTTATCGCGTGTTGGCTCTGCTGCTGTTGGCTGCTGCTGCTGGTTTTATGGCGTTGCAGACGGCCAAGGGAAGCGCTTTTTTTACCTTATTTAAAGAAGCCAAGGTTGAGATTCGCAAGGTTGTCTGGCCAACGCGCCAGGAGACTATACAGACTACTTTGATTGTCGTGGTCGTTGTATTGATTGCAGGTTTGGCGCTCTGGGCGATAGATTCGCTTCTGAGTTGGGCGGTTTCTGGAATAATTGGTTAAGGGGTTCTCGCGGTGGCGAAGCGTTGGTATGTCGTTCACGCATATTCGGGTTACGAAAAGCGAGTGATGCAGTCCTTGCAGGAGCGTATTGAGCTTGAGGATATGCAGGAAGACTTCGGTGATATTTTGGTTCCGACCGAAGAAGTAGTTGAGATGCGTAACGGTCAGAAGCGTAAATCTGAGCGTAAGTTCTACCCGGGTTATGTTTTGGTGCGGATGGAGATGAATGACGCCTCCTGGCATCTGGTCAAAAATGTACCTCGGGTGATGGGTTTTATCGGCGAGGATTCTAAGAGTCCTGGCAAGGTGGCGCCCATTACCGAAAAAGAGGCGGATGCGATTTTACAGCGTGTTGAGGCGGGTGTTGATCAGCCTCGTCCAAAGACGCTGTTTGAGGCCGGTCAGATGGTGCGCGTTACGGAAGGGCCTTTTGCTGATTTTACCGGTGTTGTTGAAGAGGTGAATTACGAGAAGAGCCGAGTGCGGGTGGCTGTGTTGATCTTCGGTCGTTCGACGCCTGTTGAGCTAGAGTTCGGGCATGTTGTAAAGGATTAATTAGGCGCGTTAAGGTTGCTGCGGTGAGGGGGCTTGAGCTCTCTCGCTGTTTTTGCGTCGTTATGGGTCATAGGTTGCTGGTTTGTAGCCACTTGGCCGGATTGAATTGTTGTTGCTGGACCAGGTTTGGCAATTTGAAACGGGGAGCCGCGAGGCGTTTGCACCCACTTGAGGAAATATCATGGCTAAGAAAGTCACGGCGTATATCAAGCTGCAGGTTGCGGCCGGTAAAGCGAATCCAAGCCCACCCGTAGGGCCTGCTCTGGGTCAGCACGGTGTTAATATCATGGAGTTCTGTAAGGCGTTCAACGCTGCTACACAGAGCTTGGAGGCAGGTCTGCCTACTCCGGTCGTGATCACTGTTTATGCCGATCGTAGTTTTACTTTCGTTACTAAGACTCCTCCTGCAGCGGTGTTGCTGTTGAAGGCCGCGGGTTTGAAGAGCGGTTCAGCGCGTCCTAATACGATCAAAGTGGGCGAAGTTAGCACCGCTCAGCTGGAAGAGATTGCGACAACCAAAATGCCTGATCTGACTGCTGCTGATATGGCAGCGGCGGTGCGTACTATCGAGGGTACCGCCCGCAGTATGGGTCTGACAGTGAAGGGAGCAGAGTAATGGCTAAGTTGACTAAACGTGCTAAAGCAATTGCTGAAAAAGTAACGCTGGGTAAGCATTACGCTATCGAAGAAGCTATTTCGCTGTTAAGTGGGCTGTCTACGGTTAAGTTTAAAGAGTCAATCGAGGTTGCTGTTAACCTGGGTGTGGATCCGCGTAAGTCAGACCAGGTTGTTCGTGGCGCTTCTGTACTGCCAAATGGCACGGGTAAAGATGTTCGTGTTGCTGTGTTTGCTCAGGGAGAGAACGCCGAGAAAGCCTTGGCGGCGGGCGCTGATGTTGTCGGTTTCGACGATCTGGCAGCGGCTATTAAAGGCGGTGATCTGAACTTTGATGTGGTTATTGCTTCTCCCGATGCGATGCGTGTTGTCGGTCAGCTGGGTACTATTCTTGGTCCTCGCGGTCTGATGCCTAACCCTAAAGTAGGTACCGTTACCCCCGATGTCGCAACAGCGGTTCGGAATGCTAAAGCGGGTCAGGTGCGTTTCCGTACTGACAAGAACGGCATCATCCATGGCGCAGTCGGCAAGGTTGATTTTGAGCCTGTTGCTATCAAGCAGAACATCGAAGCCTTGGTTGCAGAGTTGAAGCGGCTCAAGCCCTCTTCAGCCAAGGGTATCTACTTCAAGAAGATCACTGTATCCAGCACCATGGGTCCTGGCCTGCAGATTGATCCTTCTAGTCTGGAGCTTTGATTTGGATTCCGCAACCGCGGAATCTGCCGCCCGCTGTCTTTGACTACGGGCGTGTTAAGAACTTTGGGGTCCTGGTTGCATGTCCGGTGAGCTTTTACCCGGGTAGTAGCGAGGGCCGTCAAAGACCGCAGGTGAAGGTCCGGAGTTTGGCGCCTTCTTAATATTCTCCGTCAGGAGTACCTGCGCAGATGGTGACCCGATTCAGATTTTATTGAATCTAACACCGATTGAGTTCCTCGCTGGGCATTAGTCTGGTGAGGGGAAGGTAACTAAGCTGATGCTATGTAAATAGCTAAGTTTGAATCCAGGAGTACCACTAGTGGCACTAGGACTCGAAGACAAAAAAGCGATCGTCGCTGAGGTCCAGGAAGCTGCTCAGAGCGCTCTGTCTGCTGTCGTTGCAGACTCTCGCGGCGTTACCGTTGCGAATATGACAGAGCTGCGCAAGCAGGCGCGTGAAAGTGGAGTGTGGTTGCGCGTAGTGCGTAACACGCTGGCACGTCGCGCGCTGGAAGGCACTGCTTACGAATGTCTGACTGAGACATTTGTTGGCCCAAGCATCATTGCATTCTCTAACGAACATCCAGGTGCCGGTGCGCGCATCCTGAAGGCGTTCGCTAAGACCAATGAAAAGCTTGAGCTGAAGGCTGCTGCTTTCGAAGGCAATCATGTTTCTATCGATGTGTTGGCAAGTTTGCCGACCTACGACGAAGCGATCGCCAAGCTGATGAGCGTTATGAAGGAAGCTTCTGCTGGCAAGCTGGTTCGCACTCTTGCGGCCGTTCGCGATCAGAAAGAACAAGAAGCCGCCTAAGTATTAACTTTCTAAGTTACTGCTTGGTCAGGTTATTCAATGATTTAACGAGCATTTGCTCACGAAATATCAGGATTGAACCATGTCTCTGACAAAAGAAGATATCATCAACGCAATCGCCGACATGTCTGTAATGGACGTAGCTGAGCTAGTTTCCGCGATGGAAGAGAAGTTCGGCGTTTCAGCTGCAGCCGCTGTAGCTGTTGCAGGCGGCGACGCTGGCGCTGCTGTTGAAGAGCAGACTGAATTTGACGTTGTTCTGACCGCTGTTGGCGAGAAGAAAGTTAACGTCATCAAGGCTGTTCGTGCTGCAACAGGCCTGGGTCTGAAAGAAGCTAAGGCTGTTGTTGACGGCGCGCCTGGTCCTGTTAAGCAGGCTGTTTCCAAGACTGAAGCTGAAGAGCTTAAAGCTGCTCTGGAAGCTGCTGGCGCCTCTGTTGAAGTTAAGTAATGACTTCACGCCTTTGGCGTTAGCTGCGTAATGTAAATTGCGCAATTGGCCGGTGACAGATGTCACCGGCCTTTTTGCCGTTATACCGGGACTGATTTTGTCCTGACGGTCTCTGGCAGAGGATGCGGTTTTTGTCTCTTCTGTTGTTTGTTTGATTCGGTGCACAAGCTGGGGAATGCTGATGGCTTACACGTTCACAGAAAAAAAGCGTATCCGAAAGGATTTCGGTAAATTGCCTCACGTAATGGAAGTTCCATACCTGTTGGCCATCCAGATCGATTCGTACCGCAAGTTTTTACAAACGGGTGCGACATCCGCAGATGATAAAAAAGAATTCGGACTGCATGCGGCGTTTAATTCCGTGTTTCCGATCACCTCTTATTCTGGCAACGCAGCGTTGGAGTATGCTGGCTACCGTTTGGGTGAGCCGGGATTCGACGTCAAAGAATGTCAGCTGCGTGGGGTTACCTACGCCGCGCCGCTGCGGGTTAAAGTTCGTTTGGTTATCTATGATCGTGAATCGTCTAATAAGGCGATCAAAGATATCAAAGAACAGGAAGTCTACATGGGCGAAATGCCCCTGATGACCGACAATGGTACCTTCGTCATCAATGGTACCGAGCGTGTTATTGTTTCGCAGTTGCACCGTTCTCCTGGCGTGTTCTTCGATCACGACAAGGGTAAGACCCATTCGTCCGGTAAACTGCTGTATTCAGCGCGCGTTATTCCCTACCGTGGTTCCTGGCTCGATTTTGAATTCGATCCGAAAGATAACGTTTTTGTCCGTATCGACCGTCGTCGTAAGCTGCCAGCGTCAATTTTGATGCGCGCTCTGGGTATGACTACCCAGGAGATCCTCGAGACGTTTTTTGAGACGGATAGCTACGCTCTGCATGAAGGCTCCGCGTCACTGGCGTTGGTGGCATCACGGCTGCGCGGTGAAACAGCTTCCTTTGACATCATGGATGGTGCCGGCAACGTACTGGTTGAGGCCGGTCGCCGGGTCACTGCGAAGCATATCCGTGAGCTTGAAAAATCCAAGGTGTCTGAGTTAGAAGTGCCCGAGGATTACCTGCTTGGTAAAGCGATTGCTAAGGAAGTCGTCCATCCGTCTACGGGTGAGATTATTGCTGAAGCGAACGCTGAGGTTACCGAGGAGTTGCTTGCTGAGATTCATAATGCTGGCATCGAAACGCTGCAGACCCTGTATGTCAATGATTTGGACTGTGGCTCATTCATCTCTGAGACCCTGCGGATAGATCCGACCCGTAACCAGCTCGAAGCGCTGGTAGAGATCTATCGGATGATGCGCCCGGGCGAGCCGCCGACTAAAGAGTCTGCCGAAGGCCTGTTTGAAAACCTGTTCTTCAGCCTGGATCGTTATGACCTGTCTGAAGTGGGGCGGATGAAGTTTAACCGGCGTATCGGCCGGGAAGAGATCCTGGGTTCAGGAACTCTGGACAAAGACGATATCCTTGCGGTTCTGAAGACGCTGATCGGCATCCGTAACGGCCAAGGTATCGTGGATGACATCGATCACCTCGGTAACCGTCGGGTACGTTCCGTCGGTGAGATGGCTGAGAATCAATTCCGGGTAGGTTTGGTTCGGGTCGAGCGGGCAGTGCGTGAGCGCCTGTCGATGGCCGAGTCTGATGGCCTGATGCCACAGGATCTGATCAATGCCAAGCCGGTTGCTGCGGCGGTCAAAGAGTTCTTTGGCTCCAGCCAGTTGTCCCAGTTTATGGATCAGAACAACCCGCTGTCGGAAGTTACCCACAAGCGGCGTGTCTCTGCTCTCGGCCCAGGGGGGCTGACCCGTGAGCGTGCGGGCTTTGAAGTCCGTGACGTGCACCCGACTCACTACGGTCGTGTGTGTCCAATTGAGACGCCTGAAGGTCCGAACATCGGTCTGATCAACTCGTTGGCAACTTATGCCCGAACCAATAGCTATGGTTTCCTCGAGAGCCCGTATCGGAAGGTTATCGATGGTCTGGTTACCGATGAGATCGAGTTCCTGTCGGCGATCGATGAGGCGGAGCATGTGGTTGCCCAGGCTAACGCCACCATGGATGCCAACAATCGTCTGATCGATGATCTGGTCGCTGTGCGGCATCAGAATGAATTTACCGTAATGCCACCTGCCAAGGTGACCTTTATGGACGTTTCGCCACGTCAGGTTGTCTCGGTGGCGGCATCGCTGATTCCGTTCCTGGAGCACGACGATGCTAACCGCGCCCTGATGGGCTCGAACATGCAGCGTCAAGCCGTTCCGACCCTTCGGGCGCAGAAGCCGTTGGTCGGTACCGGCATGGAGCGTAACGTCGCGCGTGATTCTGGCGTTTGCGTGGTCGCTAACCGCGGTGGTGAGATCGAGTCTGTCGATTCCGGCCGTATCGTGGTGCGGGTCAACGATGATGAGGTTGTTGCCGGTGAGGCGGGTGTGGATATCTACAACCTGACCAAATACGTGCGCTCCAACCAGAACACTTGTATCAACCAGCGTCCGCTGGTGCGGATCGGTGAGTCGATTGCGCGTGGTGACATCATGGCCGATGGTCCCTCGGTGGATATGGGTGAGCTGGCGTTGGGGCAGAACATGCGCATCGCCTTCATGCCCTGGAATGGTTACAACTTCGAAGACTCGATCCTGATCTCCGAGCGAGTGGTTGAAGAGGACCGTTTCACCACGATTCACATTCAGGAACTGACCTGTGTAGCGCGTGACACCAAGCTGGGATCTGAGGAGATTACCTCGGATATTCCCAACGTAGGTGAGGGCGCGCTGGGTAAGCTGGACGAGTCCGGCATCGTTTATATTGGTGCTGAAGTGGGCCCTGGCGACATTCTGGTCGGTAAGGTAACGCCTAAGGGTGAGACTCAGCTGACGCCGGAAGAAAAGTTGCTGCGTGCGATTTTCGGTGAAAAAGCCTCAGACGTGAAAGATACCTCGTTGCGGGTTAAAACCGGCACCAAGGGTACCGTTATTGATGTCCAGGTGTTTACCCGTGACGGTGTCGAGAAGGATGTGCGTTCGATCCAGATCGAAGAGGAGCAGCTGACCTCGATCCGTAAGGATCTTAACGACGAGTTCCGTATCGTTGAGGGTGCCACCTTCGAGCGACTGCAGAAGGCGCTGGTTGGCGTAAAGGCCGATGGCGGCGCGGGCTTGAAGAAAGACGAAGCCATTACTGCCGAGTTCCTGGCAGGTCTGGCCAAGTCGGACTGGTTCAAGATTCGGGTGAGCGATGAAACGCTGACCGAACAGATTGAACGTGCTCAGCAGCAGCTCGCCGAGCGGCGTCAGCAGCTGGACGAAAAGTACGAAGACAAAAAGCGTAAGCTACAGCAGGGTGATGATTTAGCGCCTGGCGTGCTCAAGATCGTTAAGGTCTACGTCGCCATTAAGCGTCATCTCCAACCCGGTGACAAGATGGCCGGTCGCCACGGTAACAAGGGTGTTATCTCTGCGATCAAGCCGGTTGAAGATATGCCTTACGACGAGAAGGGTCGTCCTATCGATATCGTCTTGAATCCGCTGGGTGTTCCTTCGCGGATGAACGTGGGGCAGGTTTTAGAAACCCACTTCGGCGCTGCGGCTAAAGGTTTGGGTGATCTGATCAATGATCTGCTCGAAGAGAAGGCCAAGATCGCCAAGATTCGCAAGCTGTTGAACCAGATCTACAACACCGTTGGTGGTGGGCGTAAGGAAGATCTCGATTCGATGTCTGATGAAGCTATCTTCGAGCTGGCGCGTAACCTGCGTCATGGTGTGCCGATGGCAACGCCGGCCTTCGATGGTGCTAAAGAGTCGGAGATCAAAGAGTTGCTCCGAATGGGTGGTATCAGCGACACCGGACAGGTGACCCTGTTTGATGGCCGTACCGGCGATACCTTCGATCGTCCTGTAACTGTGGGTTACATGTACATGCTGAAGTTGAACCACCTGGTGGATGACAAGATGCATGCGCGTTCTACCGGTTCTTATAGTCTGGTTACTCAGCAGCCGCTGGGTGGTAAGGCGCAGTTCGGTGGGCAGCGCTTTGGTGAGATGGAAGTCTGGGCTCTGGAGGCATATGGCGCCGCCTACACTCTGCAAGAGATGCTGACTGTGAAGTCGGACGACGTCAACGGCCGTACCAAGATGTATAAAAACATCGTGGACGGAGACCATAGGATGGAGCCGGGCATGCCCGAGTCCTTCAACGTATTGGTCAAAGAGATCCGTTCGCTGGGTATCGACATTGAACTCGAAAACGAATAAGCAGCAGTTATCAAACAGACCAGGGTGGCCGGCAGCCGCTCTGGTCGTTAACTCCGGAAGGAGCGACGGCCGATGAAAGATTTGCTTAACCTGTTGAAAACGCAAAACCAGGTCAATGAGTTCGATTCCATTCGAATTGGTCTGGCTTCGCCTGATTTAATCCGTTCTTGGTCCTATGGTGAGGTCAAGAAGCCGGAAACGATTAACTACCGAACGTTCAAGCCCGAGCGTGAAGGTTTGTTTTGTGCCAAGATTTTCGGCCCGGTAAAAGATTACGAGTGCTTGTGTGGTAAGTACAAGCGCCTTAAGCACCGTGGTGTGATCTGTGAAAAGTGTGGTGTAGAAGTTGCTTTGGCCAAAGTTCGCCGTGACCGTATGGGGCATATCGAACTGGCTAGCCCCGTTGCCCACATCTGGTTTCTGAAGTCTCTGCCGAGCCGTATTGGCTTGCTGCTGGATATGACCCTGCGGGATATCGAGCGGGTGCTGTATTTTGAATCCTTTGTGGTCACCGAGCCGGGTATGACGACGTTGGAAAAGGGTCAGTTGCTCAACGATGAAGAGTACTTCGAGGCGCTGGAAGAGTTTGGCGATGAATTTGATGCCAAGATGGGTGCCGAAGCGGTCCAGACATTGCTGCGTGATCTGGATATGGATGCTGAAATCGCCCAGATGCGTGAAGAGATTCCTAATACCAACTCAGAAACCAAGATCAAGAAGGTTTCCAAACGGCTTAAATTGATGGAGTCATTCGTGGCTTCCGGTAATCAGCCGGGCTGGATGATCATGGAAGTCCTGCCGGTACTGCCGCCAGATCTGCGTCCGTTGGTGCCTCTGGATGGTGGTCGTTTCGCTACCTCTGACCTGAACGATCTATACCGTCGGGTGATCAACCGTAATAACCGTCTGAAACGTCTGCTGGAGCTTTCTGCGCCCGATATCATCGTCCGCAACGAGAAGCGGATGCTGCAGGAGTCGGTTGACGCGCTGCTGGACAACGGTCGTCGCGGTCGTGCGATCACCGGATCCAACAAGCGCCCGCTGAAGTCCCTGGCCGATATGATCAAGGGTAAGCAGGGTCGTTTCCGTCAGAACCTGCTGGGTAAGCGAGTCGACTATTCGGGTCGTTCGGTTATCGTGGTAGGTCCGTACCTGCGCCTGCATCAGTGCGGTCTGCCCAAGAAAATGGCTCTGGAGCTGTTCAAGCCGTTCATCTTTTCCAAGCTTGAGCTACGCGGTCTGGCAACTACCATTAAAGCGGCCAAGAAAATGGTCGAGCGCGAAACCGCCGATGTCTGGGATATCCTGGCTGAAGTGATCCGCGAACATCCGGTTATGCTTAACCGGGCGCCGACGCTGCACCGTCTGGGGATCCAGGCATTTGAGCCGGTACTGATCGAAGGTAAAGCGATTCAGCTGCATCCGCTGGTCTGTGCCGCCTATAACGCCGACTTTGACGGTGATCAGATGGCGGTACACGTGCCGCTGACGATCGAAGCTCAATTGGAAGCCCGTGCGTTGATGATGTCCACCAACAACGTGCTGTCGCCCGCTAACGGTGAGCCGATCATCGTTCCTTCGCAGGACGTGGTTTTGGGTCTGTACTTTATGACCCGCGAGAAGATGAATGCCAAAGGCAAGGGAATGATTTTTGCTGATACAGCAGAAGTCAGTCGTGCTTACGGTGCCAAGATGGTTGATCTGCAGGCGCAGGTTAAGGTCCGTATCACCCAGACAATCCGTGGTCTACAGGGTGAGGTCGATACGTACACCAGTGTTATCGATACCACGGTCGGGCGAGCGTTGTTGTTTGATATCTTCCCTAAAGGTCTGCCGTTCGAGCTGGCAAACCAGACGATGAAGAAAAAAGCGATCTCCAGATTGATCAACGAAGCTTACCGCCGCTGTGGTCTTAAGGCCTCGGTCATCTTTGCTGACCAGTTGATGTATACGGGCTTTGCTTATGCGACTCGCTCCGGTGCTTCGGTGGGCGTTAACGACTTCGTTATCCCCGATTTGAAGAAAGTGATCATCGATGAAGCCGATGCGGAAGTGAAAGAGATCGAAACCCAGTACGCCGACGGTCTGGTGACTCAGGGTGAAAAATACAACAAGGTAATCGACCTCTGGTCTCGTGCGAACGAGAAAGTTACCGAGGCGATGATGGCTGATCTTAAGGTTGACGACGTCGTTGATGCTGAGGGTAACGTAGTTTTGGGTGAAGACGGCAAGCCGCTGACCCAGGAATCGTTCAATTCGGTCTATATGATGGCCGACTCAGGCGCACGAGGCAGTGTGGCGCAGATGCGTCAGCTCGGTGGTATGCGAGGCCTGATGGCCAAGCCGGATGGCTCGATCATCGAAACACCGATTGTTGCCAACTTCCGTGAGGGCCTGAATGTACTTCAGTACTTCATCTCTACCCACGGTGCGCGTAAAGGTTTGGCGGATACGGCATTGAAGACGGCTAACTCCGGTTACCTGACTCGGCGTCTGGTTGACGTTGCCCAGGATCTGGTGATCACCGAGCACGACTGTGGTACTGATAACGGGGTGCTGGTGGCGCCGATGATCGAAGGGGGTGACGTAACTGTGCCGCTGGGCGAGCGCGTGCTGGGTCGTACAGTGGCTGCCGATGTTATCGATCCGTCTACCAATGAGACCCTGATTCCTGCCGGTACGCTGATTGATGAAACCTGGGTTCGGGGGCTGGAAACGGATACCCAGCTATCCTCTATCGATGAGATCAAAGTACGCTCGGCAATCACCTGTGACGTGCGTCACGGTGTCTGCTCAGCCTGTTACGGCCGTGATCTGGGTCGTGGGCATCTGGTTAACCAGGGCGAGGCAGTGGGTGTTATCGCGGCTCAGTCGATCGGTGAGCCGGGTACCCAGCTGACCATGCGTACCTTCCACATCGGTGGTGCGGCATCACGAGCGGCGGCTGTCGACAGTATTCAGGTTAAGAACGGCGGTGTGATTCGCCTGCATAACCTTAAGTTTGTACAGAAGGCTGATGGCAATCTGGTTGCGACCTCGCGGTCTGGTGAGCTCGGTGTAACCGATGAACATGGTCGTGAGCGTGAGCGTTACAAGCTGCCTTACGGTGCCGTGATCAAGGTTAAGGATGGCGATACGGTCAATGGCGGCGATGTCGTTGCTGGCTGGGATCCGCACACCCATCCGATCATCGCTGAAGTTGCCGGTAAGATCGTCTTTACCGGGATGGAAGAGGGTCTGACTGTTAACAAGAAGACCGATGATCTGACCGGCTTAACCTCGGTCGAAGTTATCGATCCTGCTGCGCGTCCGGTCGCGGGTAAAGATCTGCGTCCGATGGTGAGCTTTGCCGACGATAATGGCACTGAGTTGTGCCATCCAGGAACCGAGAGTCTGGTGCAGTACATGATGCCGGGCGATGCGGTTCTGAGTATCGACGATGGTGGCGCTGTTCAGGTCGGTGACGTTATTGCGCGTATTCCCATGGAAGGCGCGGCTAACAAGGATATCACCGGTGGTCTGCCGCGCGTTGCCGATCTGTTCGAGGCGCGGAGGCCGAAAGAGTCCTCTATTCTGGCTGAGATCTCCGGTACCGTGACCTTTGGTCGAGAGACTAAGGGCAAGAAGCGTCTGACCATTACGCCGACCGATGGCAGCGATACGTATGAGGTGCTGATCCATAAGTGGCGGACCCTGAACGTGTTTGAGGGTGAGCAGGTCGCCAAGGGTGAGGTTATCTCCGATGGCCCGACCAATCCCCACGATGTGCTGCGTATTCTGGGTGTTGAGGCGCTGGCTAACTACATCGCTTCCGAGATCCAGGATGTCTACCGCCTGCAGGGCGTTGTGATCAACGATAAGCATATTGAAGTTATCGTGCGGCAGATGCTGCGCAAGGTCGATGTGATTAACGGCGGTGATACTCAGCTGATCAAGGGTGATCAGGTAGAACTGACTCTGGCGCTGTCTGAAAACGAGAAGGCGATCGCTGATGGGCGCATGCCTGCGCAGTACGAACGGGTGCTGTTGGGTATCACCAAGGCTTCGCTGGCCACCGAGTCCTTTATTTCGGCGGCCTCGTTCCAGGAGACCACTCGGGTACTGACTGAGGGTGCGGTAACGGGTAAGCGCGACAGGCTGCGTGGTCTGAAAGAGAACGTTGTGGTAGGTCGTTTGATCCCGGCTGGAACGGGACTGGCCTATCACGCCGAGCGCAAGCGTCAGCGTCTGGAGGACACTAAAGCCTCGAGTCCGACCACCGTGAGCGCAGAAGATATCCAGGCGGCACTGACCGAGGCGTTAAACTCGGGACGTTGATCGTCAGATTGGGTCGATACTGATGGTACTTGTTAGTGCGGATTGTGCGTTAGCTGTACTCCAGTATTGACTCTGGCGGGCGAGATGATTAAAATTTCGCCCCTTCGTGGCAGGATCGTTAGGATTCTGCCTTTTTGTATGGTGCTTTTTATTTATTTTTTAAGTAAGTAAGAAAAGCGTGGAGTTAAGCTGAATGGCAACTATTAACCAATTGGTTCGTATGCCTCGTAAGCGCAATGTCGTCAAGAGTGATGTACCTGCTTTGCAGGCCTGTCCTCAGCGTCGCGGCGTTTGCACTCGGGTTTACACCACTACCCCCAAGAAGCCGAACTCGGCTCTGCGGAAGGTATGTCGTGTACGTCTGACCAATGGCTACGAAGTTACATCTTACATCGGTGGTGAAGGTCACAACTTGCAAGAGCACAGTGTTGTTCTTATTCGTGGTGGTCGTGTTAAGGATCTGCCAGGTGTGCGTTACCACACAGTACGTGGTGCGTTGGATACCTCTGGTGTTTCCGATCGTAAACAAGCTCGTTCTAAGTACGGTACCAAGCGTCCTAAGAAGTAAACGATTTTAATTCAATCGTTACTCCTATGACGTGAGCGCTGTGCCGCAGTAGCCTTTGGCTACCGGACATTGTTGACGATAAGAGTAAGGGCGGGCCTTTATGCTTTTTATAGGTGCCCGAGTTAACCTGAAGACCTAAATTATAGGGGCTTATCATGCCTAGAAGACGCGTAGTCGCAAAACGCGATGTACTGCCGGATCCTAAATTCGGTAATGTAACCCTGGCCAAATTCATGAACCACGTGATGGTCAGCGGTAAAAAATCTGTAGCCGAGCGCATTGTTTATGGCGCACTGGATAAGATCCAGGCGCGTGGCGCCGGCGACCCTCTGGAAATATTCGTAAAGGCTTTGGAAGCAGCGCAGCCGATGGTCGAGGTTAAATCTCGCCGTGTTGGTGGTGCGACTTACCAGGTGCCTGTAGAAGTTCGTCCTTCACGTCGTGCTGCCCTGGCCATGCGCTGGTTGGTAGAAGCTGCACGTAAGCGTGGCGAGAAGTCGATGGCACTACGTTTGGCTGGTGAGCTGAGCGATGCGGCTGAAGGTCGTGGTTCTGCAGTTAAGAAGCGTGAAGATGTGCACCGTATGGCTGAAGCCAACAAAGCCTTCTCCCACTACCGCTTCTAAGCAAAGGATAATACCGTGGCTCGTACTACACCGCTTATCCGTTACCGAAACATCGGCATCTGTGCTCATGTTGATGCGGGTAAGACGACGACGACCGAGCGGGTATTGTTCTATACCGGCATGTCTCACAAGATTGGTGAGGTGCATGACGGAGCTGCCACCATGGACTGGATGGAGCAGGAGCAGGAGCGGGGGATAACCATTACCTCGGCTGCTACGACCTGCTTCTGGTCTGGCATGAGCAAACAGTTTGAACAGCACCGCATCAACATCATCGATACCCCCGGGCACGTTGACTTCACGATTGAGGTTGAGCGTTCTTTGCGGGTGCTTGATGGTGCGGTTGTGGTGTTGTGCGCCTCGTCGGGTGTGCAGCCGCAGACCGAAACAGTTTGGCGTCAAGCCAATAAGTATGAGGTTCCGCGGCTGGTGTTCGTCAATAAGATGGACCGTACCGGCGCAGATTTTGCGATGGTGGTTGAACAGCTAGAGTCCCGTTTGGGTGCGGTAGCAGTTCCCATCAATATGCCGATTGGGGCTGAAGAGGCCTTCTCCGGTGTCGTCGATCTGCTGCGGATGAAGGCGATTCTGTGGAATGAAGCGGATCAGGGTATGACCTTTAACGAGGCTGATATTCCCGCTGAACTGCTGAGCAAAGCCGAGCAGATGCGTGAGCAGATGGTCGAGGCGGCCGCCGAGGCGAACGATGTGTTGATGGACAAATACCTCACCGACGCTGAGCTGTCCATCGACGAAATCAAGGCCGGATTGCGTGCGCGCACGCTGGCCAACGAGATCGTGCCGGTGTTGGCCGGTTCTGCATTCAAGAACAAAGGCGTGCAGGCGATGCTGGATGCGGTTGTCGAGCTGATGCCGTCGCCGCTGGAAGTGAAGCCGATTGACGGTGTTCTCGACGATGGCAAGGAGACTCCTGCCATCCGGGAGGCAGATGATGCAGCACCGTTTGCAGCGCTGGCTTTCAAAATCGCCACTGACCCTTTCGTCGGGACGCTGACCTTTATCCGGGTATACTCGGGGACTCTGAAATCTGGCGACGCGGTGTATAACTCCGTCAAACAGAAGAAAGAGCGTGTCGGTCGGATGGTGCAGATGCACGCCAACAACCGCGAAGAGATCAAAGAGGTACACGCGGGTGATATAGCCGCGTTGATCGGCATGAAAGATGTCACCACTGGTGATACTTTCTGTCCTCAGGATCAAGTGATTGTTCTTGAACGCATGGAGTTTCCGGAACCGGTAATCTCCGTTGCTGTTGAGCCTAAGTCTGTTCCTGATCAAGAAAAAATGGGCATCGCACTGGGTAAATTGGCCCAGGAAGATCCCTCGTTCCGAGTTGAGACTGATCCTGAGACGGGTCAGACCATCATCTCCGGAATGGGCGAATTACACCTTGAAATTCTCGTGGATCGAATGAAGCGTGAATTTAAGGTCGAAGCCAATATCGGTAAGCCCCGCGTGTCCTACCGTGAGAAAATCCGTGCCGCCGTTGTTGCGAACCATAAGTTTATTCGTCAGACGGGCGGTCGGGGACAGTATGGTCATGTGGTGATAGAGTTCTCGCCGTCCGATAAGGATGGGTTGGAGTTTATCAATGAACTCGTCGGTGGAACGATTCCGAAGGAATATATCCCCGCGATTGAAAAAGGCATTACCGAGCAGATGAAGAACGGTGTTGTTGGAGGTTATCCCTTGTTGGGTCTGAAAGCCCGTCTCTATGACGGTTCTTTTCATGATGTAGATTCCAACGAGATGGCCTTTAAAATTGCCGCTTCACAAGCATTAAGGAAGTACGCGCTGCTAGCCGACCCCTGTTTGCTTGAGCCGATGATGAAGATCGAAGTGGTCACGCCCGAGAATTATATGGGTGATGTCATGGGAGATCTGAGCCGTCGTCGTGGCCTCGTTCAAGGCATGGAAGACAGCCCGATGGGCAAGATTATCCGTGCCGAGGTACCACTGGGTGAAATGTTCGGTTACGCCACCGACCTGCGTTCAGCAAGTCAGGGTCGTGCGACGTTCACCATGGAGTTTGAGAAATATGCCGAAGCGCCACAGAACGTCGCCGACGCACTTATCAACGCTGAATGTTAATTATTTTATAAAGACTAAGAGGTTACTCTAGTGGCTAAGAAAACTTTTGAACGTACTAAGCCTCACGTCAACGTTGGTACTATCGGCCACGTTGACCACGGTAAAACCACTCTGACTGCGGCCCTGACGCGCGTATGTTATGACGTTTGGGGAACAGGCGAGCTGCAAGCCTTCGATCAGATCGATAATGCTCCTGAAGAGCGTGCGCGTGGTATCACCATCGCAACCTCTCACGTTGAGTATGATTCACCTGCTCGTCACTACGCACACGTTGATTGCCCAGGCCACGCCGATTATGTTAAGAACATGATCACCGGTGCTGCACAGATGGACGGTGCTATCCTGGTTTGTGGCGCGACTGACGGCCCTATGCCTCAGACTCGTGAGCACATCCTGCTTTCACGTCAGGTGGGTGTACCTTACGTTGTTGTGTTCCTGAACAAGGCTGACCTGCTGGCTGAAGATTGCGGTGGCGCTGACAGCGAAGAATACGCTGAGATGCTAGAACTGGTTGACATGGAGCTTCGTGACCTGCTGAGCGAATATGACTTCCCAGGTGACGACACGCCAATCATCCCAGGATCCGCTCTGATGGCCCTTAACGGTCAAGATGACAACGAAATGGGTACCACTGCGGTTAAGAAGCTGATCGAGACTCTGGATAGCTTTATTCCTGATCCCGTACGTGCTATCGACGGCGACTTTATCATGCCTATCGAAGACGTATTCTCTATCCAGGGTCGTGGTACCGTTGTTACTGGTCGTATCGAGCGCGGTATCGTCAAGACTGGCGAATCTGTTGCCATCATCGGTATCAAGGACACTGTGCTGACTACCTGTACGGGTGTTGAGATGTTCCGCAAGCTGCTGGACGAAGGTCGTGCAGGCGAGAACGTCGGTGTACTGCTGCGTGGTACTAAGCGTGAAGATGTTGAGCGGGGTCAGGTTCTGGCTAAGCCGGGTTCTATCACTCCACACACTACCTTTACTGCTGAAGTTTACGTATTGGGCAAAGATGAAGGTGGACGTCACACTCCTTTCTTCAAAGGCTACCGTCCCCAGTTCTACTTCCGCACCACCGACGTAACCGGTGCTTGTGAGCTGCCTGAAGGTGTAGAAATGGTTATGCCTGGTGACAACATCCAGATGACCGTGACCCTGATCAACCCGATCGCGATGGACGAAGGCTTGCGCTTCGCTATCCGCGAAGGTGGTCGTACTGTCGGCGCCGGCGTTGTGGCTAAGATCGTTGCCTAACGTTTGCTCCACGCTCGGCATGAGTTTCGGCTCGTGCTGAGCGGATAAAAAAACCGTACCCTTAAGGGTGCGGTTTTTTTTTGTTTATTGTTATCGTCGCAAAGTGTTTTAAGTGGATGATAATCAATAATTATTTGTATTAATATGATTTTATTGTTGGTGTGTAAGTTGTGGTATGTTGCTGCCACTTCAATATAAAAATAATCTGCGTAGGTCTGACGCTGTGTTTCAGCGTATCGGTAAGGCGTCAGGATGTAACTGTGTCCGTCACACCCATACTGAGGGCGAGGCTGCGGCGGTGCTGGCGAAGTACCCGCGGCGGTGGACGCTCAGAGCTAACTGATTGAACACTGTGCCTAAAACTACTCAGGTACGATCAGGCGCTGGGCTGGGGATGGACCTGCAGGTAGGAGGCTGACCGAAATACTGGTTTCGCAGTAGGTCAGTCTGTTCTCTGTCAGGCTTCTAGGCGTCGAGGTATTCTCCGGTCTTGAGGTCTATGCCATAGTCCTGTGTGGCGTTTCTTGCGAGGTCGTTACCGAGCTGTCGGGATCCAGCGGGTAGGGGGTATCCTCGCAGGGCTAGGGTATAAGAGGCAGGCGCTGTTCGAACAGCGTGTAGCGGGATTCGCTGGCCTGTGTGAGTGCCTGCTGCAGCTCTGGTTTGCCGCGCTGTGGTTGCCCCGAATCAAGCACGCTGGTGTAAAACTGTTGGTAGAAAAAGTCAGGTTCAACCCAGATTCGCATAACGATATGGGTCGCCGCAGGAGATAGGGGTTCGCTATATTCCAGTCGTGCGGTCTCTCCCGGTGCCAGGCGGGTATCGAATATCTCCTCGCTCAGATCCATGGCGACCCGGCGGGCAACCACAAAGTAGGATTCGGTCCCTGAGATCCGTTCACCTGCGCCGTCTTCCTGGTAGCCCTCCAACACCACCTGAGGGGTGACGTAGGTCGGAAAGCGATGCCCGGTGCCGCTGTTGCTGATGCTTAACGTCACCTCGATATGATCGCGGGTGATCTGGCCGGTGTGGGTGCTGATATCAACCCCCTGGCGTACCATCTCCGGATCGTGGATGCCGCGCCATAGGTGGCGGCGTTTGGGCATATGGCAGTTTTGGCAGCTAACACCCTGTTCGGCATAAGGGCTGTCGAGCCACTCGTTGTAGGTGTTCTCCAGCAGTTTGCCATTGAGGGCAAACTCATCCACCTCAAATTGATGGCAGGCGGCACAGAAGCGGCTGTCCTCGAACGCGTCAGTGGCCGTCCAGCCGTTATGCGGCAGGGGCGTGCGAGTGTCGGGCACCGAGCCATTCTGGCGTGCGGGGCCAAAGCGCTGGTGCTGACGCACATGGCAGGCGGCACAGATAAGTCCCTCTCGGTGTAAGTCCTGAGTCGAATCCCCCTCCATCTCCGCCACCAGGGCATTGGCTTGTTCCGCAAGAGGCGCGTGGCAGCGCAGGCAGCTCTGCAGGGCATCCGAATCCAGGGCTGACATGTCCAGCAGTTGCCCCATCAGCCCAGGCCCCATCGCCTTGCTGTGCAGACTTTGGCCCCAGTCGCTGTGTTGTTGCGGGTGGCAGCTACCGCACGCGTTCGCTGACAGCGATGCCTCCTGTCCGGAGTAGTGATCGGGTGCCGCCCCCTGCGGCGCCAAGGGACGTTGCCAGTGCTGCTGTAGGAAATCAGTTGTCTGATCAGGCTGCGCGCTTGCGACAGCGCTGATCAGCAGTAGTGGGAGGGTTACGCTACGGAAAAGTCGGCTTCCCTGCATGATTGTTCCAATTTATCATTTAGTTACGCAAGGGTTTTTGGTTGCGCAGGGGTTTTTAGCGGCGCAGGGGTTGTTGGCTGCACAGGGGTTTTTAGCGGCGCAGGGGTTGTTGGCTGCGCAAGGGTTTTTAGCGGCACAGGGATTGTTGGCTGCGCAGGGGTTTTTAGCGGCGCAGGGGTTTTTAGCAGCACAGGGGTTGCTGGCTGCGCAAGGGTTTTTAGCGGCGCAGGGGTTCTTGGCTGCGCAAGGGTTCTTAGCGGCGCAGGGGTTTTTAGCGGCACAGGGGTTCATGGCCACTGCGCGGAACTGCTTTTGGGCCTGCTTCGAATATTCGGTCAGTGCTGCCAGTTCTTTGGAGTCCCATGCCAGTGGCTCGGCAGCAAGGGGCACCTTGATGCAGAGTTGGACCATCTCTTCGAGTTGGATGCTTTCGAGTCCCGCCTGGTCCGAGGCCATGTCGACGCGGTGAGGATAGGCTTGGGTGAAGCTGGGTTTGAATGCCCGGCTGTTAGCATGGCAACTATCACAGCTGAGGCCGTTGCTGCTTAGCTTGTTGCTCTTCCAGAGCTTGGCACCGTAAGCCGCGAGTTCAGCTTGACTGCCGGAGAACATCTTGCTGCCCAGGGGGCGGGTTATCTCTTTAATATCCAGCGAGGCTGCGGCACAGGGGTTTTTAGCGGCACAGGGGTTTTTAGCGGCACAGGGGTTTTTAGCCGCGCAGGGGTTTTGGGCTGCACAAGGGTTTTTGGCCGCACAGGGGTTTTTAGCCGCGCAAGGATTTTTAGCGGCACAGGGGTTTTTAGCCGCACAGGGGTTTTTAGCCGCACAGGGGTTTTTAGCGGCGCAGGGGTTTTTAGCCGCGCAAGGGTTTTTAGTGGCACAGGGGTTTTTGGCAGCGCAAGGATTTTTAGCGGCACAGGGGTTTTTGGCAGCGCAAGGATTCTGGGCTGCACAGGGGTTTTTAGCGGCGCAGGGGTTGCTGGCCGCGTAAGCACTGCCTTGCCAAGCCAGTGCGCCGGAGGCAATTGCCAGCGCGAAACACAGCCTCAGCATTTTCAGGAGTTTAGGGGTCATCGGTCGTTCCTTATATTTATAGTGTTACTTAAGTTGGCTCGGAGGATACGTTCACTGTCCACGCTAGATGCAGCGGGATATTTACCGTTACAAAGAATAGTCAATTATTTACAAATGCAGGCTTTGTATAAGCGCCAGTGCTTCCGAGCTATCCCACTCAGCGGCGCCTATCAGTTGCCCGGCTACCTGACCGTTGCTATCGATAAAAAACGTGGTTGGCAGCAGTGTTTGCCCGAGGGCATAACCCAGGCGTCCGTCTGGATCACGCAGCGAGGGTAGTTGCCCCGCCTGCACGCGGTGCAAGAGTTGTTGTATCTGGGTGCTGTCGGTTAAATCCTGGTTCAGGGTGATTACTTTTACCCGTGCTCCGGCTACGTCCTGGAGTCGTTGCAGCGATGCCATCTCATGCAGGCAGCTCGGGCACCAGCTGGCCCAGAAATTGATCACAAGGACCTGTCCTGGATAGTCGGCCAGCGTATGTGCCTGGTTTTGTGCGTCCAGAAAATTGATATCGGGCGGTGGGAAGCGGGTCAGAGCAGGCTGATAGGCTTGGGAGTGTCCCTGGAATAAAGTTTCGGCGCTGCTATAGGGAGAAATAAAGGGTGTGCTTATCAGGCCGGCGAGTACCAACCAGAACGTAAATGTGTGACGGCGCATGTTGGGTTCCGGTAGTTTTTAATTATGAAGTCTAGAGGGTATAACCGGCTCGGTTGTTACAATGCGGTGTTAAATAATGTCAATCCTGGCTGTAACCGTAATATCGGCCCGGGATAAGGTTGGTCAGTGATGGCGACATGCTGTGCCAGCTTGGCGCTTATTAAGGGATAAAACATGCCGGACAGCCAACGGCTGGTTCAAGAGAGTAAAGTCCTGTGCTAGTATCGCAAAGCGTTGCGCCAAGCGGCTGCCCGCCGATAAGCCGTTTGTTAGAGATTACTAAAAGGAATTGTGAATGAAATTGTCCCTGCTACGTTTATTCGTGCCGATTTTCGGTGCGCTTTTGTTAACTGCCTGTGGTGGCGGGACCGGTGACTCGACTAGCAGTGGTTCAGGGACAGGCTCTGGAACTGGAACTGGAACTGGAACTGTAACAGCTAGTGCAACACTCACTCTTTCTCTTCTGAATAGTCTAGGTGCGGCCACTACTACGATATCAGAATCACAATCTGGAACCCTGAGTGCATTGGTGCTCGACACTTCTGGACTACCGGTCGCCTCCCAGGTTGTCAGCTTTACGGTCGATAATGCGACTGTAGCAGTGTTGGATCCTGTTTCAGGTACGGCGTTAACCAATGTCTCAGGTATTGCCTCGATTTCACTCAAGGCTGGTTCCGCTGCTGGTGCCGCGACCGCGACCGCGACTGCCGTTGTGGGAGCGGACACGGCCGCAAATTCGGCGTCATTTAGTAGCTCATTGGCGAATATCGCTTTAGGTTCAGGGAGTGGGATAGGATTTTCTAATGGTGCCTTGACCGCCAGTGTCGTTCCGCCAGCAGAACTTTCGGCAGGCGGTACCATGACCATCACGGCGACTGTGGTCGATCAGTCTAGTAGTAATGCGCTTTTTACCAACCCGGTTGATGTTGTTTTCACTTCTGGTTGTGCTGCTGCAAGCACTGCCCAAATTGATGGCTCAGTATCAACAGTGAATGGTGTGGCTACTGCGACCTATCAGGCCGATGGTTGTGTCGGGCCGGACACTATTTCCGCGACCGCTGCGGGCGGTCTGAGTGCCACGGTAGCGGTGTTAGTCGCTGGTGCTGACATTGGGTCTATAGAGACTGTTTCCATTTCTGAGCAAAATGTTTCTATTAAAGGCACCGGAGGTGGTGGGCGGGCAGAGCAATCACTGATTACCTTTGTCGTTAAAGATATCAATGGTAATCCAGTAACGGCGGGTCAGCAGGTCGATTTTGAAGTTGACTCTACCGTTGGAGGTTTGGCGTTGAGCCAGGTTAGCCAGTTAACTAATGGCAGTGGCCAGGTTCAGGTAACGTTGACCTCAGGAACACAGCAGACGGTTGTTTCTGTTAAAGCAACTACGACAACTGCTGGCGGTGGTGTTATATCGCATCAGGCAGCTGGGATTGTGATCAGTGTTGGCTTAGCGGATTCAAACCGCTTTTCACTCGCATCCGAGATCTTTAATCCAGAATACCTAACAACAGATGGGGGCGTTGTAGTCCTTAGTGTGTCGATGGCAGATCGCTTTGGTGTTGCTGTTGAGGGCGCTAATGTTACTTTTAAGTCGGAGGAGGGAGGGTTTCTTGAGGCTCCCGGCTCTTGTGTAACTAACGCCTCAGGCCAGTGCTCTATTAACTGGTTGAGTCAGACGGCGCCTGGCTCAGGCTTGGGCGATAATGGCGATGCAAGAATCAGGGTTGTTGCCTTTGCAGAAGGAACGGAAAATTTCATCGACAATGACGGCAATGGTATCTTTGACGACACAACGGGCACGCCTGATACGTTCACGGACGTAGATGAGGTGTTTCTAGATGGCAACGATAACGGTAGCTATGACCTCGGTGAGTTTTTTGAAGATCGAGACCTAGATACCCAGTATTCAGCAGGCGATTCGGTATTTAACGGTGTGCTCTGTAATCCTGGTATTGCTGTGCCCACAGGGGTTCATTGTGACGGTCTGGTTCATGTACGAGATACAGTCAACCTAGTTAAGTCTGGATCAAATATCGCAATCGGATTGGCCCCAGCTGACCCCTATGACGTTAGTGTTGCCACGGGTGCCACTCAGTTTATTACCATTACTGTTCAGGATGCGCTAGGGAATACTCCTCCCGGTAACTCAAGTGTTGTCGTAACTCTGGATGAGTCGGGTGTGGGTAAGCTGTTAGGTGTCACCGGTTTTGTTGTGCCGACAAATATTATTAACCCGCCATCGTTTGGAATTACGTTGGCGCACAATAGTGCTGCGACTGCCATCAAAGGCGGATCTATGACAGTTACCGTCACGACGCCTGCTGGGATTGTTTCCAGTAGGACGGTTACGGTGACGGACGGTCCATAAGTTTATTATTGATTTAAAGATAAAAAGCCCGCTTGTGCGGGTTTTTTATTAGAAGGGCTGCGGCTTCATTAGCGCGCCTTTTAATTGAGAAAATTATGAGATCTTCTGCTGGTATTCTGTTGCTCGCTGCTGTTCTGCTAACTTTAACCGGCTGTGCCACTACTCCCCCCGCTAACATCGCCAACTCCTGTTCCATCTTCACCGACAAAGACGACTGGTACGACGACGCCAAGGCTAGCTTTAAGAAGTGGGGGGTTCCCATCCACGTGCAGCTGGCGATCATCCATCAGGAGTCCAGTTTTAAGTACGATGCCAAGCCGCCCAAGGACTACCTGCTGGGATTTATCCCCTGGGGGCGTAAGTCATCTGCTTACGGCTACGCGCAGGTTAAGGACAGTACCTGGGACTGGTATAAAGACAAGACCGGTAACTGGGGCGCAGACCGGGATGACTTTAGTGATGCGGTGGATTTCATCGGCTGGTACGGCAGTGTCAGCAATAAAACCCTGGGGCTCAGTAAGTGGGATGCCAAGAATCAATACCTCGCCTACCACGAGGGTCATGGTGGTTTTAAGCGCAAGACCTACAATCGCAAGCCCTGGCTGATCCGGGTGGCGGCTAAGGTGGAGAAAAATGCGGCGCGTTATCGTGCGCAGTTGGGCAAATGCAAAGAGAAGCTCGAAAATCGCGGTTGGTTCTAGATCGTGCGCAGGTGGGCAGATGCCAAAAGAAACTCGAAAAGCGCGGTTGGTTTTAGATCGTGCCCAGTTGGGTAAATGCAAAGAGAAGCTTGAAAATCGCGGTTGGTTCTAGATCGTGCGCAGGTGGGCAGATGCCAAAAGAAACTCGAAAATCGCTGTTGGT
>JBALTG010000060.1:10444-26142 GCA_036964625.1 Motiliproteus sp. | reverse complement strand
CGCCTCGGATGATCGAAAAATCTGCCTCAAATCGTATTTCCCTGGCTACGATCGGCCAAGCCCGACAGGCTCCTAGAGCCTAGCGTAACGGCTATCGTTTTGTAACTCGCGACGAACAGTATACAATTCGCCGACCGGATGGGGGGCGCCGCAGGCCTGCAGGGCGACTCACCCAAGATTCACCTGTTTGAGCTATCGTCACTGGAAAATCAAGTACTATGCCGACTTCACCACGTAAGATCCTGGTCACCAGCGCCCTTCCCTATGCCAACGGTTCCATCCATCTGGGCCACCTGCTGGAATATATTCAAACCGATATCTGGGTGCGGTTCCAGAAGAGTCGTGGCCAACACTGCACCTACGTCTGTGCCGACGATGCCCATGGCACCGCCATCATGCTCAAGGCCGAACAGCAAGGGATCACCCCAGAGCAGCTTATCGCCCAAGTAAGCGCCGAACACCAGGCAGATTTCAGCGACTTCTTGGTCGGCTTCGACAACTATCATTCGACCCACTCTGAAGAGAACCGGGAGTTTTCCAGCCTGATCTACAACCGCTGCAAAGATGCCGGACATATCTCCAGCCGCACCATCACCCAGGCCTTCGATCCGGAGAAAAACATCTTCCTCGCCGATCGCTTTATCAAAGGCACCTGCCCTAAATGCAAGACTGACGATCAGTATGGTGATAACTGCGAAGCCTGCGGCGCCACCTACAGCCCCTCCGAGCTGATCAATCCTCGCTCGGCCATCTCCGGGGCCACGCCGGTCGACAAAGACTCGGTGCACTTCTTCTTCAAGCTTCCCGACTTTACCGAGATGCTGCAACAGTGGACCCACAGCGGCACCCTGCAGGAGGAGATCACCAACAAGCTGGCCGAGTGGCTCGACAGTGGCTTAAAGGAGTGGGACATCAGTCGTGACGCCCCCTACTTCGGGTTTGAGATTCCGGACGAACCGGGCAAGTATTTCTACGTCTGGCTCGACGCACCGATCGGCTATATGGCCAGCTTCAAAAACCTCTGCGACAAAACCCCGGGGCTGGAGTTTGACGACTACTGGCGCTCGGATTCAAGCGCCGAGCTGTACCATTTTATCGGCAAAGACATCATCAACTTTCATGCCCTGTTCTGGCCAGCGATGCTCAGTTGTTCGGGGTTCCGCACCCCTTCGGCGGTACACGCCCACGGCTTCCTGACCGTTAATGGCAAAAAGATGTCCAAATCACGCGGCACCTTCATCAAGGCGCGCACCTATCTGGATCATTTGGACCCCGAGTACCTGCGCTACTACTTTGCTGCCAAACTCAACAATCGGGTCGAAGATCTGGACCTTAATCTGGATGATTTTATACTGCGGGTCAATTCTGACCTGATCGGCAAGGTCGTCAACATCGCCAGTCGCAGCGCTGGCTTTATCACCAAGAAATATGACGGTTACCTGTCTGCGACCTGCTCCGAACCCGAGCTGGTGGCTAGTTTTATCGCTGCCGGAGACGATATCGCTATCCTCTACGAGAATCGCGAATTCAGCAAAGCGATCAAGACCGTCATGCATCTTGCCGATCAGGCCAACGAATACATTCATCAGCAGGAGCCCTGGGCACTGGCCAAGCAGGAGGGCCAGGAGCAACGGGTACAGGATGTCTGCTCGGTGGGCATCAACCTGTTCCGCATCCTGATGGTCTACCTCAAGCCCGTGTTACCACAGATGTGCGCCAAGGCCGAACACTTTCTCGATAACGAGCTAAATTGGAATGCCCTGGAGCAGATTCTGCAGAACCACCAGATCAACCGCTTCAAGCCGCTAATGACCCGGGTCGAACAGGATAAGATCGACGCCATGAGTACGGCCTCGAAAGAAGCCATTAGCAACGAACCCCAGAGCGCAGCGCAGACACCCCAGCAACAGACAGACAGCCCTTTGAACAACGAACCGATCGCCGCTCAAATTGAATTTTCCGACTTTGCCAAACTGGATCTGCGCATCGTCCGCATCGCCAAGGCGGAGCCTGTAGAAGGGGCCAAGAAATTACTGCGATTGACGTTGGACCTGGGCGGAGAGTCACGCAATGTGTTTGCGGGGATAAAATCGGCATACACACCGGAACAGCTGGAAGGCAAGCTCACCGTAATGGTCGCCAATCTGGCACCGCGGCAGATGAAATTCGGCTTATCCGAAGGGATGGTTCTGGCGGCAGGCCCGGGCGGCAAAGAGCTATGGATCTTAGAGCCTCAAGACGGCGCTAAACCCGGCATGCGAGTCGGTTAACCGTCCGACTAGCGATTTCCATTGATAGAACTATAGGTTGAACTACAGATAGAACTACAGACAAGGGAACCTGCGAACAAGTCCCTTGCCCCTCTGCGAAGGGCTGCCTCTATAGCTCCCGCAGAGATCGCACTGGCCTTATTCGCAGGCTCCCTAACCTCAGGCTTTGGCATAACTTCAGGTTTATATTGTTCTAGTTTTTACCGCAAATGCGCACTAGCACGCTGCGAACGAGTTGCCCTCCGGTTATTTAATGCTATTCTAAGCCGGAATAAACATTGACGTTTTTTGAGTCAGGATAACGCTACTATGAAAGCTACGTGTAGACAGTGGTCAATCGCGATGAGCCTTGCCGTCGTACTGACGGGTTGTTCGGGCAACGCTTATACCCCTCTGCCAACTTCTCTATCGAAACAACCGTTCACCACCGATCCTGACCAGTACCGCTACCTGGTCGGCCCTGGCGACAGCTTGAACATTTTTGTTTGGCGTAACCCGGAGGTATCCCAGAGTGTTACGGTTCGTCCCGATGGGATGATCACCACGCCACTGGTTGAAGACATTCCGGTCAGCGGACTGACGCCGACTCAGGTCGCCCGCCTGATCGAAGAAAAACTCAGCATCTATATTAAAGAGCCGATCGCCACGGTGTTAGCCAGTGGCTTTATCGGCCCCTACTCCGAACAGATTCGAATCATCGGTGAAGCCAGCCAACCACAATCGCTACCCTACCGGGAAGATATGACCCTGCTCGATGTGATGATCAGCGTCGGCGGCTTGACTGAATTCGCCAACGGCAATGGTGCCAGCGTGGTCCGCATTGTTGACGGAGAGCAGCGCCAGTATAGCGTCCGCCTGCACGACCTGGTCCGCGGCGGTGACATCAGCGCCAATGCCGACATTCTGCCTGGGGATATCGTTATCATTCCTGAGTCTTGGTTCTAAGCGCAGGAAGCGACCACTATGCAAGATATTTTAGACCAACTAAAAACACTGGTTCTTGGGGTATGGCTGCACCGCTGGGTCGCCGTACTCATCGCCTGGCTGGTGTGCTTGATCGGCTGGCCGTTTGTGCTCAAGTTTCCGGACCAGTTCCAATCCCAAGCCAAGATCTATGTCGACACTCAGTCATTACTGTCGCCGTTGCTGCGGGGACTCACGATCCAGACTAACCCGACCCAGCAAGTGCAGCTGATCGTTAAAACCCTGTTTACCCGACCCAACCTGGAAAAAGTTGCCCGGCAAGCCGATCTGGATATCAGAGCAAAAGATAATAGCGAGTTCGACCTTATCATCGCCGAGCTTCAATCCGGGCTTAAACTCAACAAGGCGGGCCGCGATAACATCTACCATATTGCTTATTCCAGCAGCTCCGCCAACGAAGCCAAAAACGTGGTTCAAGCCACCCTAACCACACTGGTAGAAAACACCCTGGGGGATAATCGGACGGATTCAGATTCAGCGACGGCGTTTCTCGATCGCCAGATCCAGGAGTATGCAACCCGCCTGAACGAGGCCGACAATCGTCTTAAAGAGTTTAAGAAAGCCAATTTTGAGCTGATGAGCAACGATGGCTACTACAGCCGCATCCAGAGCCTCAAAGCCACCATCGCCAGCACCAACCTCGAACTCAACGAGGCTAAAACACGTTTAAAATCAACCACACAACAACTAGCAGGAGAACAACCGACGTTCGGCATCATGCAGGACAGCTTTACCCCCCAGTTCGGCGTCAGCTCCAGCTTTGACAACCGGATTAGCACATTGGAAAACAATCTTGATGAACTCCGGCTCAAATACACCGATATCCATCCGGACATCAAAGAGACCCAGCGAATTATCGATGACCTCAAACGCAAACGTGATCTGGAGCTGGAGGAGCGTCACAAGGAAACCGCGCTGATCAACAGTCAACGCGGCGGTAGCGGCGGTCTGAACGAAAACCCTGTTTATCAGGAGCTGAAACTGACCCAGGCGCGCGAACAATCTAACGTCCGCTCGCTTGAAGTACGCCGCAGCACCTTCAATGAGCAGCTCAAGGCTCTTGAATCCAAAATAAACAGTATTCCGGATATCGAAGCCGAACTGAAAGCGCTGGATCGCGGTTACCAGATCACCCAGCAAAAGCACAATGAGTTGATGGGCCGACGCGAATCGGCTCATCTGTCGCAGCAAGCCGATGCTAGCGAGAATAGCTTCCAGTTCCGGATTATCGACCCACCGCGGACGCCAACCGAACCCACGGGGCCCAATCGGCCGCTGTTCATTACAGGCGTGCTGGTTGCCGCCCTCGGCGCCGGTATCGGCGTGGCTTTTTTACTCAGCCAACTACGCCCGGTGTTTTTCTCCAGCAAGCAACTTAACAGTGTTACCGGCGTTCCTGTTTTAGGCTCTGTCGGTGTTTACAGCGCCCCGGATCTTAACCGCCGGACCCGCAGACGCACGGTAATTTTCATCCTGCTGCTGCTTGGGTTGCTGGGCTCCTACTCAGGAATATTACTGCTGCAGCTGTTTCCCGACATCAACAGCCAGGTCGCAGCGCAGTTACCGGACCTTCCCAGCCAATTCAACACGCTTTACCTCAAAGCAAAACTATTATTCACCAATCTAATCAACCGTTTCTAGGGGAGTGGGATGAGTACAATCGAACGAGCCCTGGAAAAACAGCGCCTGCTGGCTGAAAACAGACGGCGACTGGAGCAACAGCAATCTGAACAACAGGCAGAACAGCAAGCCAGCCTACGAGCCACGGCTGATCCGGTAGCAAACGATCAGCAGGCGCAGTTACAGACGGTCACCAGCACTAAACCCACAGCCACCTCGCCGACGCTAAAAGACCTGCCTGAATCACCGCTGAACGCCACGCCAAGCGAGCGATCCGAACAACAGGTCAACATCGATATCCGACGCCTGGAAGCGATGGGCATGGTCTCACCAACCGAAAGCTTCACCAAGATCAAAGAGGAGTACCGCTACATCAAGCGACCACTGCTCAACAATGCGTTTGGCGCAGGCGCCAGCACCCTCGATCAACCCAACCTGGTGATGGTTTCGAGCAGCTTTCCGGGCGAAGGAAAAACCTTTACCACCATCAATCTAGCCATCAGCATGGCCATGGAGGAGGATCGTCAGGTACTCCTGGTTGATGCCGATGTGATCAAGCCGAGTATCTGCGATCGTCTCGGCATCGCCGAGTACCCGGGATTGATGGATTACCTGACCGGTAAGGTCGAGGTCACCGATATTATCCTCAACACCAGCATCCCCAACCTTAAACTGATCACCGCCGGACGCCGCCATCACCACTCCAACGAGATGATCGCCAGTGAGAAGATGAAGCGTTTCATGGAAGAGCTATCCGTGCGCTACCCAGACCGTATCGTTATCTTTGACACCTCCCCTCTTCTCGGCGCCAGTGAAACTAACGTATTAGCACAGATGACGGGCCAGGCAGTGATCGTTGTCGAAGAGAAAAAAACGTCGCATGCCCAGCTGCAACACGCATTAAGCCTGCTGAACCCCAATATAGCGATCGGTCTGGTGTTGAACAAATCGAATGGCCAAAGAGATAACTATGGCTATTATTACGCTAACGCCTAGCTGCCTGGGGCGGTCTCTGCTGGGTCTCGCGCTGCTCTCTGCACCCTGCTATTCGGAACAGACCAAAGATTGGGACATTAGCCCCTCGCTGCAACTCGGTCTCGACTACAGCGACAACCTGGATCTGGCTCCCAGCGATAAAACCGAAACCTTTATCGGCACGCTGGCACCCGGCATCTCCATCAGCCGCCAGGGCCGCTACCTCAAACTTGGCGCTGACTACCGTCTCTCTCTGCTGGATTACAGTTCCAACACTCGCAGTGACAGCTACTTTCACAACCTGAACGCCTTTGCCGATGCAGAGCTGATTGAGGATCATCTGTTTGTCGACGCACAAGCCGTCGCGAGTCAGCAGCTGATCGACAACCGCAGTACCGGTATTATCGATCCCAAGCTAGCACCAGATGCGTTCACCAACACCCTGACCTTCGCCTTCACGCCAACCTGGCGCCAACGTATCGGCGATTATACCAACATGACTCTGAGCGCCAGCTACGATGCGGTCATCTACCAGACTAATGCTGAAGACAGCGAAGGGTTTAGCTACAACCTTGGACTTGATACTCGGGGCAACCCCAACAGGATCTACTGGACCTTAGAGACGCGCCAGGATAGCGCCAAGTCCAGCACGACCAACAACACCCTGAACAAAAACGACTTCGCTCAGATGCAACTAGGCTATCGTCACAGTAGGCTGCTGGACCTGCACATTGGCGGCGGCTATAGCGACAGCCATATCGATAACCCTAGCGATAGCGATATCAGCTCGGGATCAACATTTTGGTCCGCGGGCCTGACCTTGAGCCCCATGCCTCAAACCTCATTAAATCTCAATTACAACGACCAGATCCAGGGATCATCATTCTGGTCGGGGGGCCTGACCTGGAGCCCCAATCCTCGAATCTCGTTAGATCTCAATTACAGCGACCAGATCCAGAGCGGCAATAGCAGTGGCGTCGTCTTCACCCACCGACTTAAACGCAGCACCCTGTCACTCTCGGTGCAACAGAGTTTGAGCAGTGTGCGCCAGCAGCAGCTAGAACTAGGGCTCGTGGTCAGAGTGTGTCCTGGTGGCGACGCAAACTCTCCAGAGTGCCGCTTTATCGCAATAAACAGCCCTGAATTCGCCAACACTAACCCCAATGACTTCGTTAATTTTGGCGTTTCCTTGCTACCCTCGCTCGATGAAGGTCGCTTTATCAGCCAGGCGCTCAACGCCAACTACAGCTACCGTCTCAGGAAGAGCAATGTGTCGCTGGGACTCACCGCTAATCGGCGTAAATTCCAGACTCTGAGCAAGCGGATAGAGGATGACTTCGGATTAAACCTCGCCTGGGCACTGCAGCTATCCAGTCGCAGCTCGATGACAATCAGCTACGACGGCTCAGTACTCGCTCCTGACACAACCACATCCGAGCGCGATTACCGCCAGGGGCTGAATCTGGGATTCAGCCGTACACTCAGTGCCGACACCTCTCTAAGCACCGCACTCAGGTTTAATAAACTGCACTCCAATGATACCAGCCGTGCTTATGAAGAATACGGTGCCGGAGTTAGTTTAAATCATACGTTCTAACAAGGTCTGTCATGTACACATCTCATTTTGGCCTGATCACCAAACCGTTCCAGCTCAGCCCTGATCCGGATTTTTTCTTTTCCAGTTCAGGACATAAACGGGCGATGTCCTATCTGCAGTATGGCCTGGGTCAGGGTGAAGGCTTTATCGTTGTTACCGGTGAGATCGGCACCGGTAAAACAACATTGATGCGCAACCTGCTTGCGAACATCGATCAGGGCCGAATTATCGCCGCGCAACTGGTCACCACCAAGCTCGAAGCCGACGACCTGCTGCGGCTTATCTGCAGTTCGTTTGGGATTCCGGCAGAAAACAAGCCGAAAGCTATTCTATTGCAACAGTTTCAGGACTTTTTACTGTCAGCTCACCAAACAGGCAAACGGGTGTTACTGGTGGTCGACGAGGCCCAAAACCTGCCTGCCAGTGCTATCGAAGAACTGCGCATGCTGTCCAACTTCCAGCTCACTGACGGCCCGCTGCTGCAAAGTTTTCTGCTGGGCCAACCCGAGCTCAGGGGCATTATCCAACGACCGGATATGGAGCAGTTCCGGCAGCGAATCATCGCCTCGTGCCATCTCAAACCCCTAGAGGCGATTGAGGTAAAAGAGTATATCCTGTGGCGATTATCGATCGCTGGCTGGGCTCAGAACCCTAAATTCACCGATATTACCTTTGCTGTTATCCACGACCATACCGACGGCATTCCGCGACGGATCAATATGTTCTGCGACCGGCTGCTGCTGTACTGCTACCTGGAGGATCAGAACACCATCACCGTCGAAGCGGTTAATACCGTTGCCGCGGAGCTGGCTGAGGAACTCAACCCGCAGCTAAACGAGCAGCGCGAGCCTGTCGTTGCGCCCAGGCCCGCAAGCGCTTCTGAAGACCCTCACTCGCCCCCTGCGCCCTCCCTCGCACACTCAGCAAGATCACTGGAACAGCTACGAGAGATTGAAACCACGATCACCTCAATTAACAACTTTCTCAATCACACCTTAGAAGAGAAGTTGGAGATGATTCGCACCCTGGATAAAAAACTCAAGCACAAAATCAACCAACTTGTCGACTAGCTGACCAGCCCCTACTGACCCGCCAAGCACGCGCGCTATTAACCCGGCGGGTTAATAGGCGACGCAAGGATGCGTCAACACGGGCCGAAGACTAACCCAAACCACTGAAAACAAATCAGTTACACGCAACTGCCGCAGATTTAAGGGGCACTTAACAAATAGCTAAAAGCCCAGCGCGCAGCCACTTCGCGTCAGTTACGATACTGATCAAACAACTGCTGCAGATCCTGACGGGTCTGCAGGTAGTTATTTTGGAACACCTCGCCCAACTCACGACAGGCCGCGCGTTGCTGCTCGTCGAGGTTCTTATCCCCACCCAGCAGTCGCTGCGGCCCCAGCATCGACTCGACACCGGCCTTATTTTCTCGCAATAACTGCGCTATCTGCTCCGAGCCAAACAGCTGCTCAAACTCTGCACGGTGCTCGGGATTGAGCTGAGACAGCAATTTCTGCTTGGCACTACCCAGCGTATAGTTAGACACCACCGTGTCACTACAGGCCGTCCGCTCAAAACGCTGCAACTGATCGGTATAGATCAGCAGTTCAACCGAGGTGAATTTTAACCGCTCTAACAAGGCCGCAGACGCCTGCCCCCAGCTGAGTTGCGGCAGTAGCAAAACGCTTAGCAGCGAAAGTCTTGCAAGCGAAAGTCCAGCAAGCAAACGCTTCATTGCAGAGTCTCCACAGTAACAGCTGCGGCCCGCCAGACCGAACCCGCGCTTTTTTTATCGATTCGATCTAGCATCGCTTCATGCGCCTGAAGCTCCAATGCCGATGCATTGATGACCGGCAACGAATACACTCCGGATTCGACCGGGCGCACCGGGCTGGCCACGCCATCGGTTTCACCGCTGCGCCCCAACACCAGGCTGGTCTGGCCTCCGGTCATCATCAGATAGACATCAGCCAGAATTTCAGAATCCAACAAGGCCCCGTGCAGGGTGCGTTGCGAGTTATCGATCATGTAGTTCTTACACAACGCATCCAGCGTATTACGCTGCCCCGGGCGCATGCTGCGCGCCAATGCTAGCGTATCCAGCACGGTCGCCAGGTCGCTGATACGACCGTTACCTGGTCCTGCCAGGGTAAATTCATGATTGAGAAAGCCGACATCGAACGGGGCATTATGAATGACCAGCTGAGCACCATCGATAAATGCCTTAAACTCATCCATAACCTCTTTAAACAGCGGTTTGTCGGCAAGAAAATCCGCGGTCAGGCCATGGATCGCAACCGCTTCCTCAGGCACATCGCGCTGCGGGTTAACATAGCGGTGGTAGGTGCGCCCGGTCAGGCGCCGGTTGACCATCTCGACGCAGCCAATTTCGATAATCCGGTGCCCGGCTGCAGGCTCAATCCCGGTGGTTTCCGTATCCAGTATTACCTGTCTCATCACAGCCTCTAAAAAGGTTTATCCGCACCCGGCCCGGAGGCCGAAAGCGCCTATCTTATCACAGCCTGAATGACTACAATGCCCGCCTTAAAAGGAGACGCATGTTGATTGAGACAAAATTAATTCGAGTATTTACCGATGGCTCCTGCCTGGGTAACCCCGGCCCTGGCGGCTATGGTGCACTGCTAATCTACAAGGCTCACCGCATCGAGCTGAGCCAGGGTTTTACCCTAACCACCAATAACCGGATGGAGCTTCTGGGCGCCATCGAAGCGCTGGCATCGTTGAATGAATCCTGTCAGGTGATTCTGACAACCGATAGCCAGTATGTGCGTCAGGGGATCACCCAATGGATCCATGGTTGGAAGAAAAAGGGCTGGAAAACCGCCAATCGCCAACCCGTTAAGAATGTCGATCTATGGCAACGTCTGGATGCGCTGAACCAGCAGCATCAAGTAGAATGGCGCTGGGTCAAAGGCCATAGCGGTCACCCTGAGAATGAGCGGGTCGATGACCTAGCGCGCGAGGCCGCAGAAGGCAAAGAGAAACTCGTGGATTCGGGTTTTGCAGGTTGAACCTTTAACGTCTTAACTCGGCAGCTGAGCGCCTAAAAAGCGGTTATTGATCAGCTGCCGAACCCGCTCATCATGGTCCAGGAAATAGTCGATAAACGCCTGTGCTGCGGGCGACAGACGTTTCTCCAGCGGATGTACTAGGCACCAGGTGCGTACGATCGGGAACGTATCCATATCCAGACTGACCAAACAGCCGGTCGCAAGCTCCAGCGCCATACTGAAACGCGACAGGATCGAGATCCCCAACCCGGCCATCACCCCCTGCTTAATTGTTTCGATGCTGCCCAACTCCATGGTTAGCGGCAGACTGATGCCCGCCTCGCGCAGGTGATCGTCGATCGCCTTACGTGAGCCGGACCCCTTCTCCCGGATCAGAAAGCGCTCCCGGGTTAAGGCGTCGATCGGAATCCGCTTCTGCCCCACCAATGGATGCCCGGGGGCCACCACCGGAAACATCGGATTATCCAGAATCGGATACACCTTGAGCTTCATATCTTTAGGCACCTGCGCCATCAGCACCAGGTCGTCCTGGTTATTAATCAGGCGCTGAATAACGCTATCCCGGTTGGTCGCCACCAGACTCATCTCAACATCGGGATAATGGCGGTTAAACTCACCAATCAGGTGCGGGGCAAAGTAATTGGCGCTGGTCACAGTCGCGATCCTCAGACTGCCGTGCATCCCGCCTTTCATCTGCGTCAACGCCATCTCAAGGCTTTCGATGCGGCTAAAGATATCGCGGCACGCGTGCTGCAATTCCCGCCCTGCATCGGTGAGATAGAGCTTTTTGCCGATATATTCAAACAACGGCAAACCGGCATGCTCCTCCAGCTGCTTGATCTGAATGCTCACGGCGGGCTGAGTCAGGTGTTTCTCCTCCGCCGCCCGGGTGTAACTCATATGTCGAGCGACACATTCAAACAGCGTCAGCTGGCGCAGGGTCATCTTCATCAATAACGCTCTTGTTGACTGTTCACAGCTAACGATTTACCGCTAACGATTCACCGCGAACTACAGTGCAAACAAAAAAAGGGGCTATTCAGCCCCTTTTTATCTTAGCCCGGATATTTCATGAAGGGATCGAAATTTCTGGATCCGCTGGCTAAGCAGTTGGCTCTATCTCCCGCAGGGCCTTGGTGGTTCCAAGGCTTAAGGGAGATCGGGCCAAATGCAACGGCAGTGGGTGCGGAAAATCGATCAGCGATACCGGTTACAAAGTGTAATTTTCTAAAACAAGCCATAGGCTCTGTAAACATCGGTGTTACAGGTCAGTTTTTAGCGCCTTTGTGAAATGTCCGGGTTAGATCCAGTGGCCAGGACTAGCCCACAAACTTGATCATCACCCCGGCAGCGACTGCCGAGCCGATCACACCGGCCACATTAGGCCCCATGGCATGCATCAGCAGGAAGTTCTGCGGATTGGCCTCCAGGCCGAGCTTGTTGGAGACTCGCGCCGCCATCGGTACCGCCGATACACCGGCAGAACCGATCAGCGGATTGATCGGGGTACTGCTGAACTTGTTCATCAGCTTAGCCATCAACACCCCTGCAGCGGTACCAATACCGAACGCGATCACGCCCAACACCAGAATACCCAGCGTATTCAGATCCAGGAATTTATCCGCACTCAACTTAGAGCCTACCGACAGTCCGAGGAAAATGGTGACGATATTGATCAACGCGTTCTGAGCCGTATCACTGAGTCGCTCAACCACGCCACATTCACGCATCAGGTTACCAAAGCAGAACATCCCCAGCAGCGGCGCCGCATCGGGCAGCAGCAGCGCCACCAGGATCAGCAGCACCAGCGGGAAGAAAATCTTCTCGGTCTTACTGACATGACGCAATTGCGTCATCTGTATTTTGCGCTCAGCTTCGGTGGTGAACAGACGCATGATCGGTGGCTGAATCAACGGCACTAACGCCATGTAGGAGTAGGCCGCAACCGCGATGGCACCCAACAGATGCGGCGCTAGAATGCTCGCCACATAGATCGCAGTAGGCCCGTCAGCACCACCGATGATGCCAATCGCCGCCGCATCTTGGATGCTGAAATCCATCACCCCCAGCGAGGTCAATCCCACCGCACCGAGAACAGTCGCAAAAATACCGAACTGTGCCGCGGCGCCCAAAAACAACGTTTTAGGGTTAGCCAGTAGTGGACCGAAGTCGGTCATCGCCCCGACGCCCATAAAAATAAGCAAGGGGGCGACACCGCTGGCGATCGCCACCGTATAGAAGTTATACAGCATGCCGTTGTTGAAATTGGCATCGTTAGCGGTCTGTACTGCCAGCACATGCGGGGCTGCGGCGGCATTGACGTATGCGTGCTTGATCGCCGCAGGATCCGCCCCCGCGTCCAGACCCAAGGCTTGCGCCAATGCGCCCAGCACCTCGGGACCACCCAGATGCAGAGCATTTTCGACCGCCGAGAACGCCATTCCTGCTTCGGGAATATTGGCAAGAATCCCGCCGAAGCCGATCGGCACCAGCAGCAAAGGTTCAAAGTTTTTCTTAATCGCCAGGAACAACAGCAACAGGCACACCAGGATCATAAACATCTGACCTAGTTGCAAGTTGTAGAGACCCGAGCCGGTAAACAGAAGCTCTAGCTTATCAATCATCGTTCTGCCCTTACGCCAGAGACAGCAGGGTATCACCTACCGCCACTGAGTCGCCGTCTTTAACGTCGATAGAGGTTACCGTGCCACCCTTGGCCGCGCGCACTTCAGTCTCCATCTTCATCGCCTCAAGAATGATCAGAACATCACCTTCTTGAACCAACTCACCCACGCAGACCTCAACCTTCCAGATATTTCCTGCCAGCGGTGCCGGAACCGGTTCACCGGCTGCCGCAGCAGGGGCTGCTGCCGGGGCCGCAGCAGCAACTGCGCCACCTGCAACAGGCGCCAGGGCCGTAACATCCCCCCCTTCGGAGACCTGAACCACGTAGCTCTGACCGTTGACATTGACGGTATAAACCTCTTCCTGGCTGGCGGCTTTAGGCGCAGCAGAAACCGCGGCAGCCTGTGCCGATTCGAGCGTTGGCGCAGGCTCGAAGGCCGATGCATTACCGCGATTTTGCAGGAACTTTAGCCCGATCTGCGGGAACAACGCGTAGCTCAACACATCGTCGATCTCACGCTCACCCGACTCAAGCCGGAAACCACTCTCTTTGGACAGCTGGCGCAGCTCCGTGGTCAGTTTCTCCAACTCGGGTTCGAGTAGATCGGCGGGGCGACAGGTGATCGGCTCAGCACCGTCAAGAACCCGCGCCTGCAACTCTTTATTGAAAGGCGCCGGAGCTGCGCCGTATTCTCCTTTGAGGATACCCGCTGTTTCTTTGGAGATGCTCTTGTAGCGCTCGCCAGTGAGTACGTTCAATACCGCCTGAGTACCTACAATCTGTGACGTCGGCGTCACCAGCGGGATCAAGCCAAGATCTTCGCGGACGCGTGGGATTTCAGCCAAGACCTCGTCAAACTTGTCCGCGGCACCCTGCTCTTTGAGCTGACCTTCCATATTGGTCAGCATGCCACCCGGCACCTGAGCAACCAGAATGCGCGAATCGGTGCCCTTAAGCGAGCCTTCGAACTGCGCGTACTTCTTGCGGACTTCGCGGAAGTAGGCCGCGATCTCTTCCAGCTTCTGTAAATCCAACCCAGTGTCACGGTCGGTACCGGCCAAAGCTGCTACCACAGTTTCGGTCGCACTGTGGCCGTAGGTCATCGACATCGATGAAATCGCTGTATCGACGCGGTCGATACCCGCTTCAATCGCTTTCAAGATGGTCATATCGGCCAGACCGGAGGTGGCATGCGCGTGCAGCTGCACCTCGAGGTGGGTCTGCGCTTTGAGTCGTGAGACCAGATCAAAGGCATCGGATGGTGTCAGAATACCGGACATATCTTTGATACAGATCGAATCGGCCCCCATATCTTCGAGGCGCTTGGCGTAGTCAACCCACATCTCAGTCGTGTGCACCCGGCTCTTGGTATAAGAGATAGTGCCCTGCGCATGACCCTCAAACTGCTTGACCGCTTTCAGCGCAGTTTCCATATTACGGGCATCGTTCATCGCGTCAAACACACGGAACACGTCGACACCATTAGTCTTAGCGCGCTCGACGAACTTTTTCACTACATCGTCTGCATAATGACGGTAGCCAAGAATATTCTGGGCCCGGAACAGCATCTGCTGTGGGGTGTTAGGCATCACCTTCTTCAGTTCACGAATACGCTCCCAGGGATCTTCGCCGATAAAACGGATACAGGAATCAAAGGTCGCACCACCCCAGCTTTCCAATGACCAATAGCCGACCTGATCGAGCTTCGCCGCGATTGGCAGCATGTCGTCAAGACGCATGCGGGTAGCGAACAGCGACTGGTGTGCATCCCGCAGCACGACATCGGTAATTCCCAACGGTTTCTTTGTATCGGTCATGGTATAGGCCTTATTAGCTTCCGAGTGTCTTTTAAACTAAAAATAGAGCGGTGCGATTCAGCGCGGATGGCGCGATCGATACTGTTTTATCGCCGCAGAGAGCACCGCCACCAGCTGACTGTCGTCTGCAGGCGCGGGAGCAGCAACCGCTGCGGTCCTTCTGGACTTTGCTGCGACCGGCGCAGGCTCCGGGATATATTTAGTCACCAAGCGTGACATCAACCCGGTGGCGAAAACCAACAACGTCAGAAACACGAACACGAAGCCCATGCCGAACATCATCAAGTTCAAACCTTCATTAATCAGGCTATTTGGTTCCAACGCCTCTACTCCTGCCATCTGTTGAATCGCCGTGGCCGCTCGCCCATCTCCCCGACAAGCAGCCCCTTATGTTGAGGAAACTACAATAGCCCTAGAGCACCATAAAATATAATCAATATTACTGATGACAGGCATAAATAAAAACTTATGATTGAAAATACTGCCCCCTCTTAAGCCGAACCGCTAACGAGCCCGCTCAGCGACGCTCAACATCGCGATACTATAACCGATCCGACTCGCAGTTAACCTTAGTCTCTGGTGCAGAACCCGAAGCAGAAGGAGAGCTATTACGCCCCTCCAGCGCCTGACACTCAGAACCGGTTCGGGCGGACGTCCCCGGCCGCAGCGGAAAAGCGAAGCGGCGCGACCCGTTACCGATCCGACTCGCAGTTAACCTTAGTCTCTGGTGCAGAACCCGAAGCAGAAGGAGAGCTATTACGCCCCTCCAGC
>JBALTG010000060.1:0-10344 GCA_036964625.1 Motiliproteus sp. | reverse complement strand
GTCTGACACTCAGAACCGGTTCGGGCGGACGTCCCCGGCCGCAGCGGAAAAGCGAAGCGGCGCGACCAGCTGCGCCCGACAGGCGTCGCGGCGTAGGTCTCCTTACAGGCGGTGACGACCCAAAAAGCCCCATTGATCGATTGCGATCGCGCTCCCCAGCGCTCACAAACTAACAGGCGCTGCATCCAGCGGGTACTTTGCAGCGGCGGCCGATAAAAGCCGGATTCAACCCGATCACACTTCATCTCCAACAGATGCAACCAATCCTGCAGTCGGCGGTAGGCCATAAAACGCCCGGACCAGGGAACCTGCTGACGTCGTTTAACCAGCAGCCGCTGCAGCCCCCAGAAACTAAAGGGGTTAAAACCAATGACCACCAGCCGCCCGCCAGGACGGAGTATGCGCACCGCTTCACGCAGTGCCTGGTGAGGACTGCGGGCAAAATCGAGCGTATGATGGAGCACCACCGCATCGACACATTCATTCGCGATCGGCAGGGTTTCTACCTCCCCCACCAGCACATTCTCCGGCATCCCCAAGGCGATACGCGACACCAACTTAAAACAATGACCGGCAGCGGCATGTTCGGTAAAATCAACATTCTCGGCCGCGCTGACCTGTAACAAGTGATAACCGAACAGTTTAGGCATCAACCGGTCCAGCACCTGCCGCTCTCGTTCCAGTAGCTGCAAGCCTAACTCAGACCCGAACCACCCATTCAGCCCATCCTGCAACTCCACCAACGGCGGTTGGTCAGGCTCTTTCAACGGATTCACGTGCACCACTTTCATAGCGGAGGAGCAGCGACGATCAGAGCGTGCCAAATAACCAAGACTCTGCTTTTACATAAAAAACCTGCGCAGCGCATAAACTCCTCATCCGCTTTTGTCACATTGAAGATTGATAGTGGATTCTTTAACCGCGTAAGGCAACCAGCGGCGGGATCTTAATCCAGCCTTTTTATTTAGCCGAAAACCGAGTACTTTCAGTCTATTTATAACCGACTCAGCGAGGCGAACATGTTTCAATTGACAGCCATCAGCGCATTCCAAGACAACTACATCTGGATGCTGCAACACCCCTCACACCCGGGGCTAGCTGTTGCTGTCGATCCGGGCGAGAGCGCACCGGTAATCGACTGGTTGACAGAGCACAACGTGGTGCTGGCGGCGATCCTGGTTACCCATCATCACCCCGATCATACCGGCGGCATTGCCGAATTAGCCCATGCCAACATTGCCATTTATGGTCCGGCGGACTCACCCTTCAAGGCGGTAACCGAACCACTCAAAGACGAAGCCCTGATCGAACTTTTAGGCCAGACACTGCGAATAAAAACCGTACCCGGCCACACCCTAGACCACCTCGCCTATTTTGCAGCCGCGAGCGATAGCGCTGACACGCCCCAACTGTTTTGCGGTGACACGCTGTTCATTGGCGGCTGCGGACGCTTATTCGAAGGATCCGCCGAGCAGATGCAGCAAGCGATGGCATTTTTTCGCAGCTTGCCGGATAACACCCAAATCTGCGCCGCGCACGAATACACCCTCGCTAACCTCGCGTTTGCAGCGGCGGTAGAGCCCAACAACAGCGCGATCCAGACCGTGCAGGAGCGCTGCCAACAGCTACGATCCAAGGGACTACCAACCCTTCCCGGGCGTATCGGCGAAGAGAAGCAGATCAATCCATTTATGCGTTACGACCAACCCGAGGTGGTCCGCACCGCAGAACGCCTAAGTGGTCAACCGCTGGATAACGACGCCCAGGTGCTGGCTGCCATCAGACAATGGAAGGACCGCTTCTAAACAGCCAGCAGCACTCTCCACACCTGCAGCCTCCCCTGCAGCCACCTCCCAGACCCGCTGAGCATAAATCAGATCCAGGTCAGTGTCTGGGCGGGTTCGGCTTGACCGCTCCGCTGCCGCCCCATAAACTGCGCGACAATGTAAGGTGACGCAAAACCTGCGCGCATCCTGATGTAATGATTACTGCTGCAGAGGTAACCGGTGACACGCCTGTTAAAACACCTAAGCCTGATCCTGACCGGCGCCCTTGTCAGCGGCTGTCAGGCGCCGACTCCCCGCACCGAATCCTCGGCCACGCCGACGTCGGTCACACAACCGAAGAGCCCAACCGGAAACACGGCCTTAAACTGGGGAGCCATCCGCTCGCCCCTGGACTGGGACTCCAACAGCCCCAACCCCGCCATTCCGATGATCACGCCTGCTTACGAACAGTTCAGTATTCAACCGAACGCGCCTGCCGACACCACGCAACAAGTGACCGGTGGTGTAGACCTCCCCCCCCTTGACGCGACCAACGAGACACCCGCCGATCCCGATCTTTGGCAACTGACCCGCGATAATTTCGGCCTCGATCACAGCCTTGATAATTCACGTATTCAGTCGCAGCTTAACTGGTACAGCAAGCACCCCCGATACCTCGACCGCATGGCTGACCGGGCCCGTCGTTATTATCACTATGTGTTGCAGCAAACGATTAAACGCGGCCTGCCTTCAGAGCTGGCTCTGCTACCCATCGTCGAAAGCGCCTATGATCCGTTTGCGTACTCCCATGGGCGTGCCGCGGGCCCTTGGCAATTCATTCCGATGACCGCCAAGCGCTTTAAGCTTAAGCACACTTGGTGGTATGACGGCCGCCGTGACATTCAGGCATCCACCAACGCGGCTCTGGATTACCTCGAACTGCTCAACAAACGCTTCGATGGCGACTGGTTACTGGCCTTGGCAGCCTACAACGCCGGTGGTGGCAACGTCTCCAAGGCGATGCGCAAGAACCGCGAGCGCAATCTCCCCACCGATTTTTGGTCCCTCAAGCTACCCAATGAGACCCGCGCTTATGTACCCAAGCTGATCGCGCTGGCCAAGCTGTTCGACAACCCCGCAGCCTACGACCTGAGTCTCAAGTCGCTGCCCAACCGCCCCTATTTTGCCGCGGTTGTCACCGAGTCGCAGATCGACCTGGCCAAGGCCGCCGATCTGGCCGGGATCTCGATCGAAGAGCTGTACCTGCTCAATCCGGGCTTTAACCAGTGGGCAACCGATCCCGACGGTCCACATGAGCTGCTGGTACCGGTTGCGAAGGCCGTGGCATTCCAGCAGGCACTCACCCGCTACCCGACGGACCAACGGATCAGCTGGGCGCGTTATAAGATCAAGCCGGGCGACAACCTAATCAACCTTGCCAAGCACTACAACACCACCGTGGCATCGCTACGCAGCGCCAATTCGATCACCGGCAACCAGATCCGTGCTGGTAAGATGCTGTTGATACCCAAGGCATCCCAGCAGGCTCAGAGCTACGCGTACAGCCAGGACCAACGCCAGGCCAAGAAAAACCAGCGTGTGGCGCTACGTTCGGGCAAAGATAAACTCACCTATAAGGTGCGCACCGGCGATAGCTTCTGGAAGATCTCGCGTAAACACTCGGTCAAGATCCGCGAACTGGCAGCCTGGAACCAGATGGCTCCTGGCGATCCGCTCAAAGTCGGCCAGAAGCTGGTGATCTGGCAGCCCGCTGGCAGCGTCCCCAAGCAGACGCTTACCGCCTCTAATAAGGGCCGCCAAGTAATCCGAAAAATTGGCTACAAAGTACGTAACGGCGAGTCGTTGGCGCTTATCGCCACCAAGTTCAGCGTTAACCTCAATGACGTCAAGCGCTGGAACCGTAAAAAAGCCCAGGCCAAATACCTGCAACCGGGCCAGCATCTGACCCTGTACGTTGACGTTACCCGCTTACGCTAAAGCGCCCGGCAAAGCTCACCGGCAAGAACTCCGCGCCTACCGGTGAGCCTTAACGCGGACTAAGGTTATTTACAGCAGGCCCTACTATCTGGGTGCGGCTTTGCCATCAGCGCCACTACCAATCGGCTAAGCTCGCCACAGCGGCCTCAAGCTGATATAACAAAGCTCTCATCTATTCATCGTATTAAGGATCCCAGGCATGGCTGCCAGTGCTCGCTCGTTATTGCTTCTACACTCCCTGTTACTCGCCGCTTTATTGACCCCCTGGGCAGCAATGGCAGCCGTAACGCCGCAACACGCCATCGCGATGCACGGCGAACCTAAATACAGTGCCGATTTTAGCCATTTCGACTACACCAACCCCGAGGCGCCCAAAGGCGGCAGTGTGCGGCGGTGGGCGATGGGCACTTTCGACAGTTTTAACCCCTTTATTATCAAAGGCACCCCGGCAGATGACCTGGGACTGATCTACGATAGCCTGATGACCAAGGCCGAAGATGAACCCTTTACCCAGTACGGGTTATTAGCGGAATCGGTGGAGCTACCCGAGGATCGCAGCTGGGTCACCTTTCATATTCGCCCTCAAGCCCGTTTCAGCGACGGCGAGCCGGTCACCAGCGCCGACGTCATCCACACCTTCAAGCTGCTCCGCGAGCAGGGCAACCCGCTCTATCGCGCCTATTATGCGGACATCCTCAGCATCGAGGCCCTCGATGACAGATCGGTTAAATTCACGTTTAAACCGGGCGAAAATCGCGAACTCGCGTTGATCGTCGGCGAAGTTTCGATCCTTCCCGCGCACTACTGGTCGGAACGCGACTTTACCAAACCGGGACTCGAGATTCCGCCCGGCTCCGGCCCCTATCGGATCGCATCCTTCGATGCCGGACGTAGCCTAAGCTATCAGCTACGTGAGGATTACTGGGGTAAAGCACTGGCGGTTAACCGGGGTCGCCACAATTTCGGCCAGATCCGTTACGACTACTACCGCGACAGCACCGTAGCCCTGGAGGCATTCAAAGCGGGCGAATACGATTTCCGCGAGGAAACCTCCTCCAAAAACTGGGCTACCAGCTACAGCGGACCGATGTTCGACAGCGGCGCGGTCCTGCGCCAGGAGATCCGTCACGCCAACCCGACCGGCATGCAGGCGTTCATTTTCAACAGCCGTCGCCCCCAATTCAGCGACAGCCGGGTGCGCCAGGCTCTAGCCTATGCGTTTGACTTTGCATGGACCAACAAGAACATCTTCTACAACGCCTACACCCGCACCCACAGTTACTTCTCCAACTCGGAGATGGCCGCCGACCAGCTGCCCAACAGCGCCGAACTCGCCATTCTGGAGCCGCTGCGAGAGCAGCTGCCAGCCGAGGTGTTCAGTCAGGTCTACCGCGCCCCGTCCAGCAATGGCTCGGGCAACATTCGCACCCAGCTACGCGCTGGCATGCGGCTATTGAAACAGGCTGGCTGGCAGGTCAAAAACGGTAAGCTGATGAATGCCAGCGGCGAACCCTTCACGTTCGAGCTACTGCTGGTGCAGAAAGAGTTCGAACGGGTGGTTGCGCCGATGCTCAAAAATCTGCAAAAAATGGGCATCGAAACTAACATCCGCATCGTCGATGTGTCGCAGTACATCAATCGGCTACGCAGCTTCGACTTCGACATGGTTGTATCCAGCTACGGACAATCCAGTTCGCCCGGCAACGAGCAGAGAAACTACTGGCACTCGTCGATGGCCGATATGCAAGGCAGCCGTAATTTAATGGGGATTAAAAATCCAGCCATCGACCACCTGATCGACCTGGTGATCGCAGCACCCGATCGGGAGCAGCTGGTGCTCCGCACCCGGGCGCTGGACCGGGTACTGCAGTGGAATCATTACCTGATTCCGCAGTTTCATATCAGCAGCTACCGGGTCGCGTACTGGGATAAGTTTGGCATGCCTGAAACCCGCCCCCAATACGCTCTGGGGTTCGATAGCTGGTGGCTTAAACCCGAGCCGAATACCGGCAAAGGGAACGCCAGCCACTGATGGGCGCTTACATACTGCGTCGTTTGCTACTGATTATTCCGACCCTGCTCGGCATTCTGACCATCAACTTCATCATTATCCAGGCCGCTCCCGGCGGCCCGGTTGAGCAAACCCTGGCACATCTACAAGGCCTCGGCATCGATGCCAGCAGCCGGATCGGCAGCGCGCTGCAAACCGATATGGCCGCATCGGTTGCCAGTGGCGAAGGCAGCGGATACCGGGGCGCACAGGGGCTGGACCCGCAGCTAATCGCCGATATCGAAAAGCTTTACGGCTTCGACAAACCAGCCCCCGAGCGTTTCTTGCAAATGCTCAAAAACTACCTGATGTTTGATTTTGGCAACAGCTTTTTCAGCGACAAGCCGGTGATCGACCTGATTATAGAGAAGCTACCGGTGTCGATCTCGCTCGGCCTCTGGGCCACACTGATCACCTATCTGGTATCGATTCCGCTGGGGATCAAAAAAGCGGTACGTGACGGCACCCCGTTCGATGTCTGGAGCAGCAGCGCCATCATCGTCGGGTATGCGATCCCCAACTTCCTGTTCGCCATCCTGCTGATCGTGCTCTTTGCCGGGGGCACCTACCTCGACTGGTTCCCATTGCGCGGACTGACCTCGCCCAACTTCGAGCAACTGAGTTTCTGGGGCAAGATCGGCGACTACTTCTGGCACATCACCCTGCCGGTATTCGCCTCGGTGATCTCCAGTTTTGCAACCCTGACCATGCTCACCAAAAACTCCTTTCTGGACGAGATCAACAAGCAGTATGTGCTCACCGCCCGCGCCAAGGGGCTAACCGAAAACCGGGTCCTGTACGGCCATGTATTCCGCAACGCGATGCTGCTCATCATCGCGGGCATGCCCGCGGCACTGATCAGCATATTCTTTACCGGCTCGATGCTGATCGAGGTGATCTTCTCGCTGGATGGCCTCGGCCTGCTGGGTTACGAGGCGGTCATTAACCGGGATTATCCCGTCATTTTCGGCACTCTGTATATCTTTACGTTAATCGGCCTGCTGCTAAAGCTGATCTCGGATATCACCTATGTGCTGGTTGATCCTCGGATCGATTTTGCGAGCAGGGAGAGCTGAGCATGTTTTCCAGAGCCCGCAGACTCAACCGGATCCAACTTAACCCCATCAAGCTTAGCCCCATCAACCAACGCCGGCTTGCGCGCTTCAAACAGAACCGCCGGGGGTATTGGTCACTCTGGCTGCTCAGCGGGCTATTCGTGCTCTCATTAGGTGCAGAGCTGATTGCCAACGAACGCCCCCTGCTCGTCAGCCATCAACAGCAGCTGTACTGGACCCTGTGGAACGACTACTCCGAAGTCACCTTTGGCGGTGAGTTTGATACCCTAGCCGATTTTAAAGACCCCTATATTCAGGAGCTGATCGGCGCCGACGGCAAGGGTTGGATCCTCTGGCCGTTAATCCGCTACCGCTACGACAGCATCAACTACGACCTGTCGCAACCCGCACCCTCGCCACCCTCGACTGAAAACTGGCTCGGCACCGACGACCAGGGCCGGGATGTGCTGGCACGGGTGATCTACGGTTTTAGGATCTCGATGCTGTTCGCGCTGATCCTGACCGTGGCCAGCTCTGTCATTGGCGTCATCGCCGGCGCGGTACAGGGCTATTACGGCGGCAAGGTCGATCTTATCTTCCAGCGTTTTATCGAGATCTGGTCGGGACTGCCGGTGCTGTTCCTGCTGATTATTCTGGCCAGCATCGTCGAACCCAACTTCTGGTGGCTGCTGGGGATCATGCTGCTGTTCTCCTGGATGCAGCTGGTCGATGTGGTTCGGGCGGAGTTTCTGCGCGGCCGCAACCTGGAATATGTTCGCGCCGCCCGTGCACTGGGGCTCAGCAACCGCCTGATCATGTTCCGCCATATTCTGCCCAACGCGATGGTCGCCACCCTGACCTTTATGCCGTTTATTTTCAATGGTTCGGTGGTCACCCTCACCGCCCTGGATTTCCTTGGCTTCGGCCTGCCCCCCGGCTCCCCCTCGCTGGGCGAGCTGGTCGCGCAGGGCAAAAGCAACCTGCACGCCCCCTGGCTCGGCATCACCGCCTTTATGGTGCTCTCGATCATGCTGACGCTGCTGATCTTTACCGGTGAAGCGATACGAGACGCCTTTGATCCGAGGAAGCAGCCATGAGCCCGTCGATGCTAACCGCCATCAACCCGCCGCTGATTGAAGTAAAAGATTTGAGTGTCTGTTTCAACCAGCAGGCCCAGCGTGTCGAGGCGGTGAAACAGATCAGCTTCGACATCCCTGCCGGTCAGACCCTGGCGCTGGTCGGCGAATCGGGTTCGGGCAAGTCGGTTTCGGCACTCTCGATACTGCGCCTGCTACCACAGGCCGAACCCCCAACCGGTCAGATTCTGTACCAGGGACGCGATCTGCTGCAGGCCGACGAGACAGCGATGCGTCAATTACGGGGAGATCGGATCGGGGTGATTTTTCAAGAGCCGATGACCTCGCTCAACCCGCTCCACAGCATCGACCGCCAGATTGCGGAGACCCTGTTACTGCACAAAGGCATGAACAAACGCCAAGCCCGCGAGAGAACCCTTGAACTGTTGCAGCTGGTCGGCATCCGTGACCCGGAACAGCGCCTCAAGAGCTACCCGCATGAACTCTCCGGTGGCCAGCGGCAGCGGGTGATGATCGCCATGGCGCTAGCCAATGAGCCGCAACTGCTGATCGCCGATGAGCCCACCACCGCACTCGACGTCACTATCGCCCAGCAGATTCTGGAGCTGTTGCGCGAACTGCAACAGAAATTGGGGATGGCGATCCTGCTGATCAGTCACGACCTCAACATCGTGCGCCGCTATGCCGACCACGTCTGCGTGATGCACCAGGGCCGGATCGTCGAAACCAACAGCTGCGCCGAGCTGTTTGCCAACCCGCAGGCAGATTACACCCGCCTGCTGCTGGATGCCGACCCCAGCGGTGCACCGCTCGCCCTCCCAGACACTGCCGATACCCTGCTAAGTACCGCTCAGCTCAAGGTCTGGTTTCCAATCAAACAGGGGCTGCTGCAGCGGGTCGTCAGACACGTCAAAGCGGTCGACGGCGTCGATATTAACCTGCGCCAGGGCGAAACCCTCGGTGTGGTCGGTGAATCGGGCTCAGGTAAAACCACCCTCGGACTGGCTATTCTGCGTCTGATCGGTAGCCAGGGTGAGATCCGCTTTCAAGGTCAGACCTTACATAATCTGAACCAAAAACAGGTCAAACCGCTAAGGCGCGAACTACAGGTGGTGTTTCAGGACCCCTACGGCAGCCTCAGCCCGCGCATGACCGTGGAGGAGATCATCACCGAGGGCTTAGTGATCCATGCCATTGGCGACCCAGCCAGTCGCATCCAGCGGGTCACCGAGGTACTGCGGGAGGTTGGCTTAGAGGCCGACTCACGGCACCGCTATCCGCACGAATTCTCCGGCGGCCAGCGCCAGCGAATCGCTATCGCGCGTGCGCTGGTACTCAAACCCAAGCTGATCATCCTCGACGAACCCACCTCGGCACTGGACCGTACCGTGCAGTCACAGATTATTGACCTGCTGCGCGCACTCCAGGCCAAACATCAGCTGAGCTATATTTTTATCAGTCACGATCTGGCCGTCATCAGGGCGCTGAGTCATCAGCTGTTGGTGATGCACGCCGGAAAAGTGGTGGAGCAGGGCCAAGCACGGCTGTTGTTTGAGCAGCCACAACATCCGTACACCCGTACCCTGCTGCAAGCGGCTTTTCGCTAAAGCCAAGTTAAGTTAAGTTAAGTTAAGTTAAATACTAAATCCGTCCTTGGAGGGCTCAACAGGACGTTTAAACTCCTGCACAAACGGCTGTTTTTTCATTAGCGGAGCCGCCTCTTTTTTCTCAGGGGCGACCTCTTTGGCAGGCTCAGGAGCCTCAACAGCGGGTGCGGCCGCCTCCCCTGTTGCCAGTACCGCGAGCAGTTCATCACGGTGCTGGGCCAGATATAAGCTCAGCTCCGTACGCTGCGTCTCATCCAGCTCAATCTCGGGAGGATGATCAAGCAACACCTGATCGACTTGCTCTGCCACATCAAACACAACATCCCAGAGTTGCGCTTCCTCGGCACTGGTCACTTTTATTTTTTCTTGACCGTTAATCTCGTAAATATAAACCGTTTTGCGTTCAAATTTTTTCATGGGCCTCACCACATCGTTTAGATGAGCTGCTCAGCCAAAGGCCCGGTACGGAAACATTTACCCAAGCAGTATCAGGTTACTTAATTATTGTTCAATAAATTCAGACTAACCTAGATTAAACGGCCTTTTTCTAGTTTTTACCCTTATCCTGACTCAGATCAGACAAAAACAGGCCGATTTAAAACGCTCGTTCGGCGAGACTCCCTATCGTCCTCAAAACCCAGGCTATCAATCTGATGGCGCAGCTATCCTCAACCCATATCAGGAGCCTGTCGGGCTTAACACTGATCTACTGCGGAAAACCCGAATTTGGTCATATTTTCACGATCACCCTCGTTAAATAGCTCGCTATTC
>JBALTG010000059.1:0-26224 GCA_036964625.1 Motiliproteus sp. | reverse complement strand
TGCAGCTGTGCCTCTAGGGCATCATGTAACTTTGCGCCGCGATAATTGTAGACATCAAAGCTGCCGTAACGCTGACCCAACACCTGCAACTGCTTTTTCTGTACCGGAAATCCCGGGTCAATAAATAACGTTCCACTACGCTCTTTATGGGTACGGTTTGCGACCATAAAGGTTGCCATGGCACCCTGCATAGACCCTACTGTCGCGAGACATCCCGTGGGCTGTACATCGACATCCATAAACAACTTACAGAAGCGCGAAACCTCGTGTTTCAGTGCTGGCAGTCCATCCAGCATCGGATATTTGGCTGCAACCCCCGCTCGCAACGCCTCAATCTCAGCGTTAATTCCCACAGCAGGGGGTTGCAAACCGGGAACACCCATCTCCATGCGGACATAACGCTCACCCGTTGACTGCTCGATCTCATTTATCAGTTTGACCAACTCACGGATGGAAGCACCCCCAACCGAAGCCAATCCAGACGCCTGGATCTTATCCCGGACGGTTTCTGCATCGATTGGACATCGAAGCATTTTATTAATATGAATATTCAATGGAATCTCTCCGTATAGCAGGCACTGCAATCCACGAAAATGTTACGCAAGTTGCACTGGCACGAGACCGCACGGGTGTCCCCGCGCGGCCGGATAACAACAAGGATTAAACCCGCTCTAGCACCTAAATCCTTTCCACCACCATGGCAATGCCCTGCCCCACACCAATACACATGCTGCATAGCGCGTACTGGCCACCACTACGCTGCAGTTGCCGCACCGCAGTCGTGACCAGGCGTGCACCGCTCGCTCCTAACGGGTGACCCAAGGCAATCGCGCCGCCTTGTGGATTGATACGTGGATCATCATCTGCCAGACCCAGTTGCCGGGCACACGCCAGTGCCTGCGCCGCAAAGGCCTCATTTAGCTCGATAATATCCATATCATCGATGGACAATCCGAGTCGCTCGAGCAACTTGGTGGTTGCAGGCACCGGTCCAATCCCCATAATCCGCGGCGGTACACCAGCCACCGCCATGCCCAACACACGGGCCTGAGGCGTCAGTCCGTGACGGGCCACGCCCTCTGCCGAGGCCAACAACAGGGCCGCAGCGCCATCATTGATGCCCGACGCATTGCCGGCGGTAATACTGCCCTGATCAAACAGCGGCCGTAGTTGGCCCAGTTTATCCAGCGTCGTCGCCCGCAGGTGTTCATCCCGGTCAACGATAACCGGATCACCTTTACGTTGGGCAATGCTCACCGGCACAATCTCTTCGGCCAAGCGACCATCCTCTTGCGCGGCGGCAGCTTTAATCTGGCTCCAGAGGGCGAAACGGTCCTGATCCTCACGACTGATACCAAACTCCTCGGCGAGGTTTTGCGCCGTCCTGGGCATGACCTCGGTGCCGTAGGCTTCATCCAGCTTCTTGTTAACGAAACGCCAGCCCATGGTGGTATCGAACAGCTGCTGAGAACGGTCGTAGGCTGAGTTTGCCTTGCCCATCACAAAAGGAGCCCGGGACATGCTCTCCACGCCGCCGGCTATCATCAGATCGGCTTCGCCAGCCTTTATCGCTCGGGCCGCATCACCTACAGCATTGAGGCCGGATCCACACAGGCGGTTAACAGTAACTCCTGCCACATCCTGAGGCAGACCCGCCAGCAGCACACTCATCCGCGCTACGTTGCGGTTGTCTTCGCCAGCCTGATTGGCACAGCCAAGCAACACGTCATCGACCTGAGCCCAGTCCACCTGAGGATTACGCGCCATCAACGCCTGCAGCGGGATGGCACCCAGATCATCGGCACGCACCGGGGCCAGGCCCCCTCCATAACGGCCGATAGGGGTCCGGATCGCATCACAGATAAAAACGTCTTTCATACTCATCACCTTGACCGGTTACCCGGTGCTGCCATTTCTTCGTTGTTCAACAGCCCAGTTGCTGTTTGATTTTACGCAAGCCACCCAGCATCACTTCGCTGAGGATATCGATCTCTTTTCCGGTCATCGCCGTTGAGAGGGTCGCCGAGCAGGTGTTAATCATCATGATGCCGTTGTCAAACAGGTGGTCCAGCAGCACTCCGGTGGCACGGGATTCAGCGTCGGTAACAAAGGCCGCACGGTAGTTCTGCGGTGCTTCTGGCTTCATATGCACCCGAAACATAGAGCCACCGCCGGTAACGCAGGCAGGTACGCCGGCGATACGAATCGCTTCGCTAATTTGCGCACGAGCCCGATCCGCCAGGCCGTTAAGCCGGGTCACCGCCGCCTGATCAAAGAGTTCCATCGACACATGGCCGGCAATCATGGTGATCGGGTTGGCTGAGAAGGTGCCCGAGTGAGGAAACAACACCTTGTCGGCCAGAGGGTTCATCACATCCATCACCTCTTTGCGGCCCGCCAATGCACCCACCGGGAAACCGCCGCCAATCATCTTGCCCATCGCCGTCAAGTCGGGACGGACGTCGTACCACTCCTGAGCACCGCCGTAGTTGGAGCGAAAGGTAATCACCTCGTCGCACACCAGCAGCGCCCCGTTGTCCAGAGTCCACTGCCGCAAGGCGCGGATAAACTCTGGTGAGGCAGGGGTCAGACCAACCCGGTGGGGCAACAGATCGACCAGTACGCAGGCCAGTTCGTCGGCGTGCTGGTCAAGGATGGCAATGGCTCGCTCAGGATCATTGAAAGGAATCACGACTACGTCGTTCAGCGCCGACGCGGGAGTGCCATAGGCCACCGGCACACTGGACGGCTGATTTAGATCGCCCCAGTTGGACGGTTTTGACGTCTGACTCACTTCGGCATAGTCATAGAGACCATGGTAGGCCCCTTCCACCTTAGCGATCTTGGCACGGCCGGTAAAAGCACGAGCGGCTTTCAAACAACTCATCACCGCCTCGGTGCCCGAGTTGACGAAACGGATCTTTTCAAAGCCCGCACTGCGATTGCAGATATGCTCGGCGTAGACGATCTCGGCTTCGGTAGCCAAGGTAAAGGCGGTGCCTTTATGCAGCTGTTCGCTGACCCGAGCCACCACTTCCGGATGGGCGTGACCATGGATCAACGACGCCATGTTATTTGCGAAGTCGATCCGCCGGACGCCTTCAATATCGGTGACGTAGCAGCCTTCGCCACGCTCAGCATAAAGTGGATGAGGCTTACGCAAGACGGTATTGCGGCTGCAACCACCGGGCATCACAGTTAAAGCCCGCTGATAAAGTGCTGCGCCCTTGGACTGCCCTAAGCCCTCAACCGGTGTGGAGAGGACCGCCGTGTTTTGTTGTGTCATTGTTGTCACCTGCGCTGGGGGTTCGGTAATAGTTAAGATCTAAGAAAAAGCCTTAGCCGTTGACGACGCTGGCCAGCATCTGCCCGGGTATCAGCTTGGCGCCGGTGCGCGCCTGAACGTGGTCGAAGTCAATGCCAGGAGCCAACTCAGCGACCATAAAACCTTCCGGGGTCACATCGATCACCGCCAAATCGGTATAGATCCGACTGACCACCGCCTGACCCGTCAGCGGATAGCTACAGGTATCAACCAACTTGGGCTCGCCACTCTTGGTACAGTGCTGGGTAATGACGTAGATAGTTTTCACCCCCGCAACCAGATCCATAGCGCCGCCCACCGCCGGAATTGCATCAGGCGCGCCGGTAGACCAGTTTGCCAGATCACCGTTCTCGGCCACCTGCATGGCACCCAGTACGCAGATATCAATGTGCTGGCCGCGGATCATGGCGAAACTATCAGCGTGATGAAAATAGGCGGCGCCGGGGATCACCGTGACCGGCTTTTTACCCGCGTTGATCAATTCAGGATCTTCCTGACCGGGCTCTGGAGCGATCCCCATGCCCAACAGTCCGTTCTCGGTGTGGTAGATCACCTCGCGCCCTGCTGGCACGTATTGCGCCACTTTTTCGGGAATACCAATTCCCAGATTGACGTAGGATCCGTTAGGGATATCCAGCGCAGCGCGCTTGGCCATCTGCTCACGGTTCCAGCCTGAAATAGTGTCTGTCTGAGTGCTCATGGGTAACTCCTCCCCGCCGCAACGAGTTTGGATTCCTGGGCTGGATAGGCCACAGTCACGATACGATCAACAAAGATGCCTGGCGTCACGACCATCTCAGGATCAATGGCTCCGACTTCCACCTGCGCCCCGGTCTGGGCAATAGTGATGTTGGCGGCCATCGCCATAATGGGACCAAAGTTACGCGCGGTCTTGTTGTAGACCAGGTTGCCGTAACGGTCAGCGCGCTCACATTTGATCAGTGCGAAGTCAGCCTTAAGACCGAATTCCATCACGTAATCACGCCCGCCGAAGTTGCGTAGCTCTTTACCTTCGGCCAACGGCGTACCTACCGAAGTGGCCGTATAAAAAGCCGGCACACCAGAACCCCCAGCACGAATACGTTCAGCCAGGGTACCCTGGGGAACCAGTTCCAACTCGATCTCACCAGCACGGTAAAGGTCGGGGAACACGGTCGAGTTAGCCGTACGCGGGAAGGAGCAGATCATCTTTCCAACCTGCTTGTTCTCGATCAGTGCCGCCAAACCAACGTGACCGCTGCCGGTATTGTTATTAACCACGGTCAAATTTTTTGCGCCTGAATCGATCAGCGCATGGATCAGTTCGATCGGGCTGCCCGCTTCACCAAAGCCACCGACCATGACGGTGGCACCGTCGAAGATATCGGCAACCACTGCGGTGACCGAATCTATGCGTTTATCTATCATTGTCATTACCACTCAGCGTTTGAGGTGAGAATTTGAGGTAAGAGTTTCAAACAGAGAGGGTTGATGGCCTATAGCACCCCAACCCTCCTGGATCGCCGTTACGCCAGCCGCGCCTGCAGGGCTGCTGCCAGGCTCTCTTCGATCTCTTTTAGCTCGTCCTCGAAGAAATGCTTTTCACCATCGAGCGGTTGCAATAAGTTGATCTTGTTTTCCTGCTCGTCCCACTTGGCCATAAATACCCGGTCCATCCACGCCATGTTGCGCGCTTCGGTAAACTGCAGCGCAAAACACTTCTCACCGTTGACGATGGAGTAACCCATGATCGCCAGCTTGCCGGCAGAGATCGTCATAGACAGATGGCGTGAAGGCCGGTTGATAGAGGACAGCGAGCGGTAAATAAGATTGAACACACGCTGATAGTCTGCCAGCGGTGCGGTGAAGTAGTGGTGCTCACCGGTAGGTCGAGCGGCGTACATAGAGTGGAAACTGATGCACATCATCCCCAGGATCTCAGCCAGATCGATCCAATTCTGGGCCGAGCGCTCCACATCAACGCTGCCGTCTTCATGGGTAAACAGACTGATGTGGTTCATCATCGGGCTCTGACTACGGATATTGACGCCCGCGTTCTGCAGACGGCGAATCGCAGCGATGGTACTGGGGTTAAGCAACTCACGCGGGGTGGAGAAGTGCGCCATCCACGCCAGCTGAACACCGTTGTCACGCAGGTCAGAGAACAGCGCCAGCATCTTGTCGTACTTGTGGCTCAGGATCATCTCCGGCTGGAATGTCAAAGAGCGGGTCGCCAGACGAATATTTTTGACATGCAACAACGCCGGATCTTCGATGATCGGCCGGACATATTGCTCCAGTCGATTGACCGGCATATAGCCACCGTCACCGCCAGTGATCAACAGATCCGTTACCTCGGGGTGTACCCGCAGGTAGTCGTGGATCTGGGCGATATCCTTCTGGATAAACATATCCTCGTCACCGCGCACCTGGGCGTGACGGAAACAATAGGTACAGAAAGAGAAGCAGTTCTGGGTGGTGCGATCAAAAACCAGCTGACATTGCGGATATTTGTGCTGGCTGCCATCTAGAAATTCAACCTCGCCTTCACTATTTTCAAACCAGGGCTTGTTGAGCTGTTGGTTACCATCGTGAGGATTGGTTTCCTCTTGGTAGGCCACCGCGATGCGGGTGCGCTCTTCGGCCGTCGCTGCATTGGCGTAGGCCTGGGTCACTTTTTCGTTGATCATTCCGGGCTGCGGCATCACCAGCTGGAACACGGCATCCGTTTCAAAGTTGTCCCAATCAATACTGTTAAGCGAGTGACGCGTCGCCAGAAAACGGTACACCTCAACAAACAATTCACGATCAGCGGTGTAGCCTATGTCGACGCCATTAGCCTCCAGGATCGAACTAACCTCCCGAAAGCCCTTCAAGCCGGTATAGTTGTCACGCTCATTAAACAGGAATTGACGACGCTCAAGCAGGCCGGAGTGTTGCGGATAGGAGGCTTGCAAGCGGCTCAGCAGTCCTGTCGGCAACAACTTCTCAGCTTCAATGACCTTGCGGATTTCTTCGGAATACTGATAACGCTCCATCATCTTCTGCACATCAGATGACGCCACCGTAAAAGGAACCGCATCAGGGTTATAGTTCGGCGCACTGGGAATAAGTTCAGCTGTCTCAATATTGTTCATTGTTATCTCGCTATAGTTAGCTATGACTGCTAAGGCCCGGGTTAAATAGTCTGAACACTCATCGTGTAACGACGACTCAAACAAAATAGCCAACCGCCTATCTAATTAAAATTTTGTTTCGGCTGCATCACCTGAACCGATCTAATCCCTGTCACTAGGGTGATGCTGGTAGTGTTCAACAATCACCTTGCGCTTACAAAGGATAAAGATTCACAGGAGTCATGAGTTTTGGTAATGGGTATTACTAATAATGCGAAGTCAGTATCGATTTATAGCCATTAATATTTCAAATTAAAAAAACAAAAGCATTAATATCCGACACATATAAGCACCATAAGAGACTGATTAATAACATATATACATGAAAACCAGCTTGGATCTCGCTTGATCTAGAGTTATCAACCACAGCGGTAAAAAATCAACCTAAGAGCCCTGGGTGACTTATATCATTAAGACCAAAGAAAAGAATTAACAACTAATAATGCCCAGCAATAAAACCATATTGTTTTCTAATTAACCTTTATTCCATCGCACTCAACAATGCATAATAATGAATCTTTATATGCGAAGATCCGGTGAACAAAATGTCTGAGAATAACCAACGACGTCTATTACCCAGCACCAGTATGCTGGCAGCTTTTGACGCCGCTTCCAGAGCCGGAAGTTTCACGGTAGCCGCCCGCGAACTCAACCTAACCCAAGGTGCCATCAGCAAGCAGGTCAGCGCACTGGAAGAACAACTCGGCGTGGCTCTATTCGAACGGCTGCACCAAACGGTCATCCTGACCGAAACCGGAAAAACCTATGCCAAAGAGATCCAGTCTGCACTGGAGGCCATTCGTTCGGCATCATTAAACGCCATGACAGGCCCCCTGGGCGGGGTCCTGAATCTAGCGGTGCTTCCCACCTTTGGCACACGCTGGCTGATGCCCCGACTGCCCTCTTTTCTCAAACAGAATCCTAATATCACCCTCAACTTTGCCACCAAGCTTTCCCCCTTCGACTTTCGTCTGGAAGACCTGCACGCGGCTATTCACTACGGGGCGCCTGATTGGCCCCATACCGACAGCATCTATCTGATGGGTGAAGAGGTGGTGCCGGTATGCTCTCCCCAGTTCCTAAATGACAACACCCTGGAAAATGCCAACGACCTGATCTCCACCCCGCTGCTGCATATCTCCAGTCGCCCCGATGCCTGGTCCGATTGGTTCAAGGCTCAGGGTTTATCCGCACAGGGTAGCGAAGGGATGTACTTCGAGCAGTTCCTGACAGCCGCCCAAGCAGCCGTCGCGGGCCTGGGTACAGTTTTGCTACCAAAGTTTTTAGTACAAAGTGAGCTGGATCGCGGCGAGCTAGTACTGGTCTTTAAACAACCGCTGAAAAGCGATTACGGCTACTATCTAATCACTCCCCTTGAGAAATCCGATTACGCACCGATGGTCGCTTTTCGAGAGTGGTTGTTACATGAGGTAAGCTCAACAACGTAACAGATTCCACTACCCATACAGAAAATCAGCCGGCGCAGTTAAACTGCCCTCTGCAAAAAAGGACTATCGCACCCGTTTTTCTTCGAACAACATCATCGTCGCGGAACCTTTGGCCAACAATTTACCCTGTTCATTTTCTACAACACCTTCCACATAGGCGGTACGCTTGGTGGTGTTCACCACCCGCCCTAACGCCTTCAACGTTCCCTTCTTGGTTGAACCGAGGAAGTTCACCTTCATCTCTAAGGTCGCTGCCGACAAACGCTCCTCTGACACAGCAAGAAAAAAAGACCTCGCCAACGCGGTATCCAGCAGACTGCAGATCACCCCACCGTGAACAATTCCACCCACATTCAGGTGTTGCGGTGTGACCTCAAGCTCAATCACATAGTGATCGTCAATAAAACCCCGAGGCAAGATACCCAAGGCTTCAACAAAATTTTGTTCGGACATGAGACCAATCCTTTTCAAACAACAATTCGAGAAAGCCCCCGCACCTAAAGAATCTACGAATAAGCCCAAATAAAAACCCCCGACACCGAGGCGCGGGGGTTTATCGGACATGAATAACAGCGGGGGAATGTTTACAGCTTAGACTGGGCGCCGTTATTACGCATTAATCCAAAACTTAAATCAGCCCCTGCTCTTTAGCCATCTTGCGTGCAATCTGCGGCCCACACCAGAGCGAAGGTAGCAATATCAGCGATACTGGTACCGCTGTCACCACGATAAAGGACTGCAACGCGGAGACACCTCCCGATCCCAGTGAGATCAGAATCGCCGCAACCAACCCCATTGCCACACCCCAAAAAACGCGTAGCGCCGCTGGCGGATGGTCGGTGCCGGTCATGACCATCGAGACGGTATAGGTCATCGAGTCCCCGGTGGTCGCCACAAAGATGATGGTCAAGATTAAGAACAATACCGAGATAAAGAAACCCATCGGCAACTCTTGGGTAATAGCAAACATCGCCGCTGGCAGATTAAAGCCGGTGAAAGGTCCAGATATAATTCCGGGGTCGGCGAGTTCAAAGAAGATACCGCTACCACCGATGATAGTGAACCAGAAGGCTGTGGCCACTGGAGCCAAAATAGACACCACGGTTACAATTTCACGAATAGTGCGTCCACGGGAGATCCGGCAGATAAACATCGCCATCAACGGTCCGTAACCCAGGAACCAGCCCCAGAAAAACACGGTCCACCAATCCAGCCAAGCAGGGCTGGCACGGAAGGTTGCCATCGGGATAAACTTATCTAGGTATAATCCAAACGAATGCAAAAAGGCATCGGAGATAAAGGCAGTCGGGCCCATCACCAAAATAAAGGCCATTAAAAATAGCGCCAGGCAGACATTGACTGTACTGAGCAATTGAATGCCTCGGGTCACACCACTGATAGCCGATACGGTATAGAGCACGATCAACCCTAGAATAATACTAAGCTGCAAACCGTAGTCATTCACCACACCAAACAACTCGTTCAGGCCATAACTGACCTGCAGCCCGAGAAATCCGATCGGACCTACAGTCCCGGCCACCACGGCAATAACACAGGCTGCATCGACAAAAGAGCCCAACCAGCTTTTGTAGATTTTCTCACCGAAGATCGGGTAAAGCAGGGTGCGAGGCTTAAGCGGCAACCCCTTGTTGTAGTGCAGGTACATCAGCACGATCGAGGTCAGACTGCACTGAATGGCCCAAGCCAGAAACCCCCAGTGCATATAGCTTTGTGCCAATGCCGGATAGGCCGCTTCAGCGGTATTAGCCTCAACCCCGAACAAGGGTGGCGGTGACGTAAAGTGTGCCATCGGTTCTGCGGCAGCCCAGAAAACCCCTCCACCAGCCAATAGCGTACACATGATGATGGCGATCCACTTGAAAGTCTGAATCTCGGGTGTCGCTAAATTTCCCAGTTTGACTGCACCGGTGCGGGTAAAGGCCAATGTCAGACCAATAAAAAAAGTCGCCAACAATAAAAATTGCCAATAAGCTCCGAAAAGCTTGGTCGACCAAGCAAAAGCGCTATTAACCATACCGGAAAGGGCATCAATGTCGATCAACGCCATAATACAAAACAAGGCTACAAATCCACCACTAATAGCGAACACGGGCCAGTCTACATTAGCTAAAGAACCAGCACTACTGCCGGCTTCTCCGCTCTTTATATTCCCATCGACCATTTCAGTCATAATGAACTCCAATATTATAATTATTATTTCAACCCAGGTGGCGTTGAAATCCGAACCCCTTACGCCTTGCAGCTATCATTGCTGAGTGCATTTATAGTTACCAATAAAATCTCCATATCGATTAATAAGTAACGCATATACCCTTATTTCTTCCAAGGACTTACGGCTCAAACTCTTCAAAAATAGCTCTATATACCCTAGACGCCAGAGGTTCAGAGGTTCAGAGGTTCAGAAACTTTCTCGCAGGCCCCCTTTGTTTGCAACAACGCCAAAACAGCCCCACAAAGTCCTTTATTGATGGCATAAAATACCTGTGACCGATATCTCGTTCGCCCTCAGACCCGCTACCAGCCTTAATCCCCGAGAACTAATAACCTCCAGTTATTAATCCTTAGTTTTTTTAAATTTGAAATATCAATGATAAAAAAACAATAATCCACACAACCCTTATGCCAATTAAACATTTAAAAATACAAATAACATTCGTTTACTTAATGTCTTTTTAAAGGACATGCCCCAAGACAGGAATATCCTATGGCTGACATGAGCGTTGAATTTTGCGGAGTGAAATTCAAAAACCCAATTATTGTTGCTTCAATTGAGCCCTCCAACAGCGTTGATAACATCAAGAAATGCATCGATAACGGTGCCGCGGGGGTTATCGTTAAAACGGTCAGCGAGATGAAGTCGATGTCGACACTGACTAAGCATTCTAAGTACGCCATTCTGAACGACAAGGGCAAGACCATCCGCGGAAAAGTACCCCGCAATTTTACGTTTTACAGTCGTTCGGGTTATATCAGCGAGCACTATGAAGAGTGGATCGCCTATCTAACTGAAACCCAGGCTTATGCTGCGCAACATGGTGCCCATGTTATCGGCAACGTCTCAGCCGGTACATTGGATATGTGGCCCAAGCTGTGCAAAATGACCGAAGACTGTGGCGTGCCGATGATCGAGATCAACCTACATAGCCCCTACCCCACCGAGTGGGCTGGTAAATATCCGGGGACGCTGATCGCTCAAAGCCCTGAAGCGACTTATGAGATCACACGCCTGTGCGTTGAAGCAATTGATATTCCGGTGATCGTTAAATTAACACCTGAAGCAATCGACCTCACGGCTATCGCCAAAGCGGCCAAAGACGCTGGCGCAGCAGCTGTTTCGGTCAACAGCCGCTTTAAAGGATTCGCCACCGACATCGAAGCCGGAACCCCCTATATTGGTGGTGTCGCGGGTGTTGGCGGTCCTTGGGTAAAACCTATCACCCTGCGCTGGGTCCACGAAATTTATTCCCAGCTGGGCATGGAGATCGCCGGTTCCAACGGCATTTTTGACGGCCGCGACGCAGTCGAATTCATCATGAGCGGTGCGCGGATCATGCAGGTCGGTTCGGTATTGATGCTAAAAGGTATCGAGTGGTTGCCCAAGGTGATCAACGATGTCGAGAAGTTTATGGATACCCACGGCTACGACACCGTTGATGCGATGTACGGCATCTCCTCGCGCAAAGTCGCCACGTTGCAAGAGTTGTTTGAGGCCAGCCCGCTGCAGGCCTATATCGATCATGAAAAATGCAAGTTCCCCATATGCACCAGTTGCATCAAGAACTGCTATTACGACGCCTTGAACGAGGGTGAGGAGCAGGTCGCCAGTACTGAGAAAAACTGCATCGGCTGCGAGCTCTGCTGGAACGTCTGCCCCTGGGACGCCATCCGCATGGGTCCGAAAGACCTATCCCCATCCGCTATCGAAGCGCTATTGGTTGAGTAAAACTGATAACGAAATATCGGCGCTGTTCAGATAGCGCTGAATCGAGCAGGTCATCCTGCTCGATCGATACCATCCGCTAATCCCTATTACAGGAGGTCGTTATGACTTTTGTTGTTACCGATGAATGTACGCTTTGCTACGACTGCGTCGAATCCTGCCCCGCCGACTGTTTCCACGAAGGCGCGAGCATGCTGGCGATCAACCCGGAAGAGTGCAGCGATTGCGGCAACTGCGAGCTCGAATGCGAGACCGGCGCCATTCTTCCCGATACCGACGCCGATGCAGAGGCCTGGGTACCGATCAATGCTCAGCTGGTTAAGACCAGCCCACAACGGCTTCCGGAATAGCGAGCAAGGCGGTTAATAATCCAACCGCATGACCATAACCACGACGAATCTACCCCCACCCACCAAGGAGATCATTATGTTAGCTTTTTGCGCTTATTACGAAGGCACGGTCAAAGGCTCAGAGGCGGAATTTGACGCCTATGTCCAGGAGGTTCACCTGCCACTGGTTGCCAAGTACCCAAAATTGCAGCAGTTGCGCTATCAAAAGGGCGTCGTTCGCGACGGCCAAGCACCCAAGTTCTATCTCACTTTCGAGCTGTTTTTTAAAGACTGGGATGACTTTGAGGTGGCAAAAAATTCCGCAGAACGCCAGCTCGCGGTGGATGATGCCCTGAAGTTGGAGGCGATGTTCGAGGGCGATATCCATCATGTCGTGTATGACAACGCAGATATCGCTGTCGCCAGCTGATCAATCCGCCGCTCTATTCATTGTTCTATTTAACACAAAAACAGGAGAGACTATCTGTGTCTAATTCTATTCAAAAAGTGATCAATTTTGCTGCCTCAACCATTGAAGGCTCCGTTTCTGCCCTACCAGCGGAGCGCTGTATTCATGGTGAGCCTGAGCAGACCCTATGGAACCAGTTCCAGGATGCCTCCGAACAGATGCTGTCTGGCATCTGGGACTGCACCGAAGGCAAGTGGAGCGCAGATTATTCAACCAAGAGTGAATTTTGCCATATCCTTTCTGGCAAGGTAGTTCTAACCGATGAAACGGGCAACGCTTCTACCTTTGCTACGGGTGATTCATTCGTTATCCCTAGCGGGTTTGTCGGCACCTGGGAGGTGCTCGAAGCGGTACGCAAGCTCTACGTGATCGTAACCCCTAAGTAACAAAACCACGCTTGCACCTAAACCGTCCCTATTTTATCAGATAGACGAAGGAACCTACGAATAAGTCCCCAAGCGTTTCTGCAAGTGCCTGAAGCGAGTTGAATTTAGGCGCAGTCAGCAACTAATGGCCGTAGTCCTTAGTAATGACTGTAACGAAGAGTAAGCTCGCTTCAGGCCTTGCCCTTCGGGGCATTCAGACTGATCCGCACTCCGCGTTGCGACTTTTTGACAGGTCTATTCTTGTATAACCAAGAGGGCCTGCTAAGCCGCGCCTTGATTACGAACCAGTCTGAGTGCCAGAAATGCATTTGGACTTGTTTGCAGGTTCCCTAAAACCGAAGGGACGGAAGACAGGGATACTTATTATTTCAGGTGTTGTTGCAACCAAAGCTCCAATAACGTGACTTGCCATAACCTCGACCCAAACCGGGTAGTAAATTGCTCGGGCGCTGCGAGCATGTTATCGATGTAGCTCTGATTGAACAGCCCACGTTCTCGTGCGGCTGGTTCACAGAACACTTGTTTCGCTAACGCCAGATATGCACCTTGCATATTACGCAGTCCCGGAACCGGAAAATACCCCTTTGGCCGGTCAATCACCTCATGCGGGATCAGACGACGCGCCACCTGCTTAAGCAAGTACTTGCCGCCATCCCGTACTTTTAGCTCGTAAGGCATTTGATGGGCCAACTCCACCAACTGGTGATCCAAAAAGGGCACTCGAGCCTCAATACCAAAGGCCATCGTCATATTGTCCAGTCGTTTTACCGGATCATCCACTAACATCACCTCTGTATCCAGCATCAGTGTTTGGTCGATCGCTGTGTCGGCTCGATCACGTTGAAAATAGTCTTGTACATAGCGCATCGCATGATCGTGACTGACTAAATGAGGTTGCACTAATTTTTTGTATTCATTGAAATCACATGAAAAATAAGCCTTGGCATAGGTTTCAGCCGCTCGCTCTAACGGAATATCTATCATCGGCGGATACCAATGATAGCCACCAAACACTTCGTCAGCGCCCTGTCCACTCTGGACGACTTTGACGTGCTGGCTCACTTTTTCCGACAGTAAATAAAACCCTATCACATCATGTGAGACCATCGGCTCCGACATTGCAGCAACGCAGCTGCGTAAGGAAGAAAGTAACCTGTCGTGATTGGCAAATATTTTAAAATGCCGTGTGCTGTACCGCTCGGCTATCACGTCAGAATAGCGAAACTCATTACCTTCCTCTTCAGCCACCTGTTCAAAGCCAATTGAGAAGGTATGAATATCCCTTTTACCTAATTGACTCAACAAGCCGACGATCAAAGAGGAGTCCAATCCGCCAGATAACAAAACGCCTACGGGAACGTCTGCCTCTAACCGTCGTTTGACACTGTCAATCAAGCAGGACTCTAATTTTTCAGACCACTCCTGCTCATCCGACAACGGGTTAGATTGACTCGATTTTTCAGGAAGTTTCCAATAACAATATTGTTTAATCTGGCCATCTGAACTTATTTTCATCCAGAAACCTGGAGATAGTTTTTTTATATTCTTAAAAATCGTTTTATCACCGACAATGGCGCGAAAACTGAAGTAATGGTTTAATGCTACCGGGTCGATAGTTACATCCGCTGCAGGATGTTGCAGCAAGGCCGGCAAGGTGGACGCAAAGGCTAAACCACTCGCATGATGAAAATAATAAAACGGTTTGATACCCAGTCGATCACGAGCAACAAAAAGCTGGCCACTGTCTCGTTCAAAAATTGCGAATGAAAACATTCCATTAAACTTATCAAGACACTGCTCGCCCCATTGTGCATACGCTTTTAAAATGACTTCGGTATCGCTTTTTGAAAAAAAATGATACCCGAGCTGCTCCAGCTCTTGGCGTAAATGTCGGTAATTATATATGCAGCCATTAAATACTAAAGTCAGACCTAACTGAGCATCCACCATAGGCTGGTTGGCATGGTTACTAAGGTCAATGATTTTGAGCCGACGATGCCCCAAACAGATGTTATCTTGGCTATACATCCCTGTTGCATCAGGGCCCCGATGAGCCAAATGATCGAGCATTTGACCCACGACAGCGACGGATGGACACCCGCTAAATGATATTTCTCCCGCGATTCCACACATAGGTCTCCTCATTTTTTGATTGCTGGTTAGCACACTTTAGCCTGACCATAAAAACACCGAACAAACACTTACAGCGACAACCTGACATTCCCATGCTGTTCATGGCCGATGAGAATAGAGTTATCCATGCTCCAATGGTGCTTAAGAGATGGTGAAGCCAGCGTTGTGGACAGGCGGAGTCGATTATGTGATCTAAAATAACTATCAGCTTGTCTTTAAGGGTGTTGAACTTCATCGCTGCTCATACTTTTAATTTTCAACAAACCCTTTACTCACGTTAGGAATACAGGTCAAATTTCTTCATGAGTTTCACCATGTCCGCGCCAGCCTATCCTGTTTAAACGCCTGCGAATGATGAAGACTTCAACTCTCATCATCTTTAGTTAAAAATGTCTCGATAACAATCCCTTGCTTTGAAAAGGTCGTAAAACTGTTGTTGGGTATTTCGATCCATTTATCACTGGCTCTGTCTAGCGGCTCCGAAACGACCACCACACTATCGCTCGGAATGCTAATTGGCGAATCATTGAGTGAATTAATGCAATTTGTATCGGTCGAGTAAAACTGGGTCATGGCTTCTTCATTGTGTGAAAAGCGCAGTGTATAAAGTTTCTGACCATCGGATAGCGCGGAAGACAGGTTTAGCACCCCGTTGGGATCGACCTTATTTAAGGCATTCAATACACAATGCACCATTTTTTGCAGTGCTTCTTTGGGCCGGTTCATGAGGCCATACGTGATTGCCAAAAGGAAAAAGGTTTCACTGTCGGTGGTTCCTTTAATGGCAGGAAACAGTTCTGGTGCGATTTGAAATAGCAGTTCTCTGCGGATGCTCTCAAAGTTGCTGACATGACCGTTGTGTTGGAACAACCAGTTCTGGTATTGGAATGGATGACAGTTACTCCTTTGAACATCACCTGTAGTGGTCGCTCGAATATGCGCAAAGAAAATATGAGACTCTACTTGGTGACACAAATTTTTTAAGTTCTCGTCGTGCCAGGCGGGTTTATCATCTGTGAATACGCCAGGCTCCGGCCTTTTATGGTACCAACCAATCCCAAAGCCATCGCCATTGATGCTCAGTAACTCTCCGGCTGCAGTGATATTGAGTTTACTTTTCAAACTCTGCACTACCAGGGAGTGGGCTGGCTGCGTGACCAAACTATCGAGAAAAATAGTTTGTCCTGAATAAGCGATCCATCGGCACATACAAAAAAAGGCCTTTTCTGTTCAAAGTATGGATGAGTTTCAATTAATTGTAGTTAAATTCATGCGCCTGCCCTACGGTATAGTCGATAATAGCGGCTGCAATATCGATATTGGTTATTTTTTCAATACCTTGCTCACCAGTAAAGTCGGGGGAAACATTTATCTCCAACAATAGCGGCCCACGATGGGAACGAACAAAATCAACACCGGCGACATTCACACCAATACTTTTCGTCGCTTGTAAAACGATTTGCTCCTCGTCATCAGTCAGTTTTTCTGCAACAGAGTGGGCCCCCAGGGAAACGTTTGCTCTGAAGTCCCCCACCAGTGATGTCCTTTTCATGGCTGCAGCCACTCTATCTCCAACCACAAAAGCGCGGATGTCCTGACCTTCGGCCTCATCAATGAACTCTTGCACCAGGAAGGGGGCCCTTAACAAGCTAAAGGTTTTTATGATGTTTTCCGCTTCCATTTGGTTTTGAGCCAAAAACACACCAATCCCCTCGGTACTTTCTATTAGTTTTATCACTAATGGAAACTTTAAACGCGAAATAATGGATGTGAAATTATCACAGGAATAAGCAATCCCGGTGCCGGGGAAGGGAAGCCTTTTATTGAGTAAAAATTGCAGGCATTTCAACTTATCTCTGCCTAAACGTAACGCGTCTGGTGATTCACTGACGTAAGTATGAGTACACATGAATTGCTGCAAGATGTTAATACCGTAGTCGGTAAAAGAGACGTTAAGGCGTGGAACGATCGCATCAAACTCTCGGGTGATCTCTTCATTCCTATAATAAATGGTTGTAAAATCAAGGGACAAATCAATACTAACATCTCGCAAGTCGAGTAAGCTTGCCGAATGCCCCTTCTCGGTGGCAGCCTCTACCAAACGATTATCATCTTGGACTTGATTGGTAGTTAAAATGCCTATTTTCATAATTTTGTGGCAAGGATACCCAGTACCTGGCCTACATGAATGTAGGTCACAGGGCAATGCATGGAGTAATTAACGCGCTGCCGAGAGGAATTGCCACCTCCATTAGTTGAGTTAACGTTGTCGTACGAACAGCTAGCCGCACCGCGTTATTGTTACTATTAACGCTCGCTGTTAACGCCTTATTGGCGATACAGCGTAATGAAAAGTAACCACTGCTCAGTTTGCCTTACAAAATCAAAGACTTTGTCAATTTGTACAAGGTCATGTTTGGGTAGTCTAAAATTGTCTCCCCGATGGTATTTTGTTCTCAGAGCAACTACCTTTGGGTTGCTTGAGGCACTATCAAAATCCATTTACCTCCTACCAGAAAGTTTGTCCTCACAAAGCAAGGTGGTTAACTGGCCATAACTCTATAGAAGGTTTTACCGAGCGAGTGGCTGAGGCGGCATCCCTATGTGCCGACATCTGAATGACCACCTGCTAACGTTTAAATCCTCAATGAGTCATCTGGTTAACAACAGCATTTATCAGCTCGTTCCCGCCAGGGAGGAGTCGTTGACAATAGGGCTTTCACCGTACATGACGATATATCAAGTGTAGCAGCCATTCCGCGACTGGATGAATGGCATTAGAGTTGCTTTGGGGTTGCTATGGCCGTCGGCCGTAATTAAGTGAAGAGCCGTAAACCCGGAAGGTGCACGTACGGTTCGGGAAGGAGAGGCCGTAGAAGAGTCTGACCAGGCTCGGCTGTTTACTTTCCCCAGGACGCAGAAAGGTCGGTTATTGTCGTTGAGATTGACCTGTGCTCACGGAAGGTCGTGGACTGAAAATGGGGTAATTGACCGTATTCGTAAGGCCTGGCCAAGTGTAAAAAATCATTTCCGTGGTAATGGAGGTTATTGCCGTCCTCGCGTATTGGCTTGGTGCGAACGCAACGATGTGGGCAATATCGCAGGTATCGGCAAGAACTGGTTCCTGGAACCAGCTCATCCTAGTGCTGTTCCCGGCACTCTATAAAAAATAGTGTAAGGGGTAGTTGCGCCCTAAAAGCGAGAACAGATCAAAAAGCAATCAGCTTTAGCTCGTCCTCGATAACCGGAGCTAAATTGAGCCGTTCTGGTCATCAAATCTAGGGCTCGATGCAACATGCGGGCTAGTTGGGTAAAATCCTGCGACTCGATTCAGCGCGGGTTGGGGTAAAACAGCGGCTGCCCGCCGATGCGAAACGCGGCGATCGCGTCCTGTCCCGCCTTGGAGGTAATCCAATCGATAAAGCGGCGCCCCGCGTCCTCCTTGATATGCAGGTGCTTGGCAGGATTCACCAGAATCACGCCATAGGGGTTGAACAGACGAGGGTCGCCCTCCACCATCACCTTCAACGCACCTTTGTTCTTGAAGCTCATCCAGGTTCCCCGGTCCGCCAGAGCATAGCCGTTCATGGCATTGGCTGCATTCAGGGTCGCCCCCATTCCGGAACCCGTTTCCCGATACCAGCCACCAGAATCCGCGGTCGGGTCGACCTCGGCTGCCGTCCACAGCCCCCGCTCCTTCTTATGGGTCCCGGAGTCATCCCCCCGTGAAACAAAAACCGTCGACGCAACAGCCAGCTTTGTCAGCGCCGCAACAGCATCAGCCATCCCTTTGATGCCCGCCGGATCTTCCGTCGGCCCAACGATGACAAAATCGTTGTACATCACATCCCGTCGATCGACGCCGTGATGTTCGGCGACAAACCGCTCCTCCGAAGGACGGTGGTGCACCAGCAAGACATCAGCATCGCCGCTACGCGCCAGCCGTATCGCCTGGCCGGTACCCACCGCCACCACCCGCACTGCGATGCCCGAGGCCGAGGTGAACTTGGGCAGGATGGAGTCAAATAACCCCGAGTTCTGGGTCGAGGTGGTTGAGGCCAGGGTGATAAAGGGCTGCTCGGCACTAGCGCTCCCGGTCAACAATAGAACACTAAGCGATAGTAGCAACGCCGTCGCTGAAAACTTTTTCACAGGCCAATTTCCTCTCGACTTCCGGGTTTATGGAGTGGGTGTTTACGGTGCCACCAGAGTAACTCACCACCGACAAAGGCCCGGGCCAGATCATTCTGGGGTTGCTCAAAAAATGCGGGGGCCGGCGCATGTTCCAAGAGCCGCCCCCGATGCAGAAACATCACCTCATCGGCCAACCGACGAGCTTGCCCCAGGTCATGGGTGGTCATGACAATACGGGTACCGGCGCTATGAATCGCCTCGATGATCTGTTCCACCAGGTGGGTCGCTGGTGGGTCCAGGCTGGCGGTCGGCTCATCCAGAAACAGGATCTGCGGTTGTAGTGCCCAGGCCCGGGCCAGAGCCAGCCGCTGCTGCTCACCAAACGAGAGCTGGCGGGCCGGATAGCTGGCGAAACGACTCAGTCCGGTACGCTGCAACACCTCGTCGATAATCGTGTTGCGCATTTTCCGCGGCACCCCCCGAACGGACAGGGCATAATCGACGTTGGCGTGAACCGAGCGACGCAGCATCACCGGCCGCTGAAACACCATGCCCTGACTTCGGATCACATCCTGCTCAGCACCACCGTGCCAGACAACCTGGCCCGACGCCGGCTGCAACAGGCCGTGGCAGAGCCTGAGAAAAAGGCTTTTACCTGCGCCGTTAGGGCCGATAATGATCGTACGCAGTCCCTGCTCAAAGGTGCAGGAAATATCCTTGATCAGATGCTTGCCCTGCGCCTCAAAATTGACCGACCTGAGCTCCAGCGGCAATATGCTATCGGTCCTCATCTGCCATCCTCATTCAGCGGACGTCGATTCAGACCCGGTGGTTTAAACCCTGATTGTTTCGCTCCTGGTTGCTTGATCAGGTAGGCCAGGGCATTGACTCCGATCGAGATCAAAATCAGCACGATGCCTAAGCCAAGCGCCAAAGTCAGATCCCCTTTGCTCACCTCCAACGCGATAGCCGTGGTCATGACCCGGGTGGCATGATCGATATTGCCACCCACGATCATCACTGCGCCCACTTCGGCAATGGCCCGTCCAAAGCCGGCCAGCATCACCGTAATCAGCGAGAAACGCCCATCCCAGAGCAGCGTGGGCAACGCCTGCCAGGGCGTTGCCCCTAACGAGCGCAGTTGCTCCTCATACTCAGTCCACAACTCCGCCACAATCTGCCGCGTCAACGCCGCAACAATGGGTACCACCAGAATCACCTGGGCGATTATCATGGCGGTCGGGGTGAATAACAGGCCCAATACTCCCAAGGGGCCAGATCGAGAAAGCAACAGGTAGACGATCAACCCCACCACCACCGGCGGCAACCCCATCAATGAACTCAGCCCAACGATCGCCAGTCGTCTGCCTGGAAAGTTAAAGATCGCCAAGGCGGCGCCTAAAGGCATCGCAACCACAATCGCGATAAACACGGCCACCAGACTCACCGACAAAGAGAGCGTCACAATCTCGGCCAAGTCAGGATCCAGGCTGATTAACAGCGAAAAAGCCGCAGCAAAAGCATCCGAAAATCCGGTCATGAGCGGCCTCTTTGGTCAGGTTTTTGTTAGCAAGGAGGAAGCCGACGTCCATTGCCGGCTCGTAATATGAAGTTCAATTTAAAAAATAGAGTAAGAATAATAAGGTAATAGTACTCTGCAGCAGATCGTTGTGGCTAGGCCTGCCATTGCGTTAAACGACAGCCAACCTTATACCGTCAGTTTCTGACGCCCCACTAACTTACTCTGGGTTCTGCTCCCACCAGGCATCGATACAGCGGTTCACCTCATCACTGAACAACCGAACCACGTTATTGGTGGGCGGCAAGGGCTCTTCGTAAAAGAACTCTGGATATTGGTCATCGCTTTCAGTGAACCCCGCCTCTTGGTTGAATGCGTTCTCAAGGCGCAACGTTTCGCGACCCACGTTGGCGATAAACGAGGGTTCTAACTCAGTGCCATGAATATTATTGACTGTGTCGGTGAGTAGTTCGTGATTGAAGTCTGTCACCGAACGTCCAAAGATGCACATTCCCAGTGAGTCGGCAGCGGCAGCACTGATCTGCGCCTGCATGCTGACATCCACCAATTCTGCAATGCTCTTTCCGTTACAGGCATAACCACCCACGTTACCCGCCGTATGGTCTCCCCCCTGCGCCGTAACCATCATGCTGATGCCAGTTACCTCCATGACCCGTGGATCGTAAGCACTCAGAGCCTGTTTCTTAACCACCGGCACACGCGTAACTTGATAGTGTTCGGCCACTCGAGCAGCGCCCTGAGCCAACAAACGCCCTTGCTCTGTGCCCTGGCGAATATCCTCGAGTGCCGCACGCAGGTAATCAAGATCGCCAAATTCAGCAAGCCCGGCTTCCATTGCCACACCCAATACCGCACCGGTTTCAATACTGTCAATACCCAGGTCATTGACAATGGCATTCAGTTCAGCCACATCGTCGGGCTCAGTCAAACCACAATTGGTACCCATCAAACCGATAGTTTCATATTCCAGCGGGGCAACCAATTCTTTACCGGCAGAACAATTGTAAACATTACTGCACTTGATCATACAGCCCGGCATACAGGCATGGGTCTGTTCACCACCCCGGGCAAGATTCTGTTCGCGAATAAATTGCCCGCCCATCTTCAAGGTGCCATCGGTCAACTGCCCGCGGCTAAAATTATTGACCGGTAGTCCGCCGATAAGGTTGGCCACATCGGCCATAAACGGGGTGCCGTACTGGTTCAGGTTTTTTAGACCTTCCTGATCACGAATTTTAACGCCGTACTCGCGCACAGCCTTAGAGACTTTCTTACGATCATGCAGCTCCGGTGTCTTAGCCTTGTCGATCACAATTGCCTTGACCTTCTTATTCCCCATCACGGCGCCGACGCCGCCTCGAGCCGCCAGGCGCACTGGGCGTCGCTCCGGGTCGCTAAAACCGATACCCGAAAGCAACCCCTGATACTCACCCACAGGTCCACAAAGAGCCAGGCTAACATTGTTACCGTATTCTTCGTGTAACAGGGCTGCCGCTTCAATATTGCCTTTACCCAGATAGGGTGCGGCGCTTTCGAACTTGATCGGCCCCTCTTTGGGTATGCGGATAACGACCCAGTCTTCAGACACGCCATGCAGCGTAAAGCCCGCTAACTCCAGGTGCCCCATGGCTAAGGCAAAGGTACCCCCTGCGTTGGCTTCCTTGATGCCTCCGGTCAACGGGCTCTTACAGCCGACACTGAGACGGTTGGCATTGGAAAAGCTTGTGCCAGCAAAAGGCCCGGCTGAGAAGATCAGCGGGTTTTCAGCCGATAACGGATCCACTTTGGCCACACCCTGTTCGAGCAGAGTTTTAGCAATAAAATAACGACCGGCGTGAGCGACCGTCTCCCCATTTAGCTCTTCAGTTTTAATGGATCGATCATCAAGGCTTATTTGTAGGTATTTACGCATGGCGAACCTGTCTTGGGTATTGCAGAATGATTAACAATCAAACGCTTGGAGTCTGTTTGAAAAAACAACACCGGAATTACCATTTGTCTTACGGCATTCAGGAAAACAGCCTGCATCCGAAATCCTGATGGCCCCAGTGTTAGTGCTGTTAATGTGATTATTAATTCTTTGCTATTAATATTTCAAATTAAAAAAATCAAACGATTTATATCTTCAGGCTATCAATCAGCCTGTCGCCTCTTAAACTCAAATACAAACTTATCAATCGATTGAATCTTTTAATTTGTCTGCGCCCCCCAAACCCACCAAAATAGCTGTTATAGCCTTTTTTTGATTTTGATTCAAAACCGTTTTATAGATCAATAAAAACTGTATAAAATTGACAGGAGTAGATCATGAAACGATTACTAGAAACTAATAATCTCACCAGTAATAGCCAGAAACATACCCAAGTGATAACGACTGATGACAGTTCACGCGAGCACGATCTACAGCGGGAGTCAGTCACCGTCAGGCGAATATCCATGAACACCCCTTTGCTTCAGCATGTGTGGCACTGCTCTGAATACGATTTTTAGGGATAAGATGAACGAACAGATCATCGCTACCGGTATCGCAGCCTTGGCCGACGTAGACAACGATATAGCCCAAGCTGTGGATCAACTCGGTATACCATCCCCCCGGATACGTCCGGCGGGATTTGAAGCCTTCCTCTCTGCCATTATCAGCCAGCAGATCTCTACAACTGCCGCTCGGGCGATAATGGGGCGAGTCATAACCCTCATGCCGGTTATTTCCGCTCAGGCCCTGCTATCTCAAAATGACCTTGCCCTGCGTACCGCCGGATTATCGTTCCGCAAGATAGAATATGCCAAAGGCCTAGCAGACGCGGTAATAACAGGGCGTTTCGACATCGATAGCCTGGGGGCGATGAGCGATACTGAAGCGATCAAGGCAATCACCTCCCTTAGGGGCTTCGGTCGCTGGAGCGCCGACATATATCTATTACTTTCCCTCAAACGCCAGGACATTTTTCCAGCCGACGATCTGGCCTTGCTGGAGGCGTTGAAACGTCTTAAAAGGCTACCGACTAGGCCTACACCGAAACAGGCTCGTGAACTTATCAGCCATTGGGCACCCTGGAGGAGTGTCGGCTCGCTGTTACTATGGGATTACTACCGCAAAGCAACGACATGAGCCACATAAGAGCACAGAGAACTTGGCTAAGATACTGATTATTAAAGCTGGATCTACTTTTCCAGAAACGATTGCAAAACACGGTGATTTTGAACAACTGTTTGCTCAAGGTCTTGGCCTCGACACGGAATCCCTTTGGATTCATGAAGCCTATGGACCCACCCCGTTACCTGACCCGCAGCACTTTTGCGGAGTCGCTATCACAGGGGCACACAGCATGGTGACCGACGGCGACAGCTGGATCGAACAGCTGCAAAGTTGGCTATGCCAGGCCGCGGCCCTAGATAAACCCATACTGGGTGTCTGCTACGGTCACCAGCTGATGGGCCAGGCCTTCGGCGGTTTAGCCGGTCACCATCTCGGTGGTCCAGAAGTCGGAACTGTCGAGATAACCTGTACCACGGCCGCAGACAATGACTTACTTTTCACCCACTTACCAAAAAGCTTTGCTGTGCACGTTACGCACCACCAAACCATCCTTAAACTCCCCGACAACGCGGTTATCCTCGCCGCCAACCAACATGACCCTCACCAGGCTGTTCGCTTTGGCGACAGAATTTGGGGGGTACAATTCCATCCCGAGTTCACCGCCGGTGTCACTCGTGACTATATCAATCAACAGCGAGATGCCTTGTCTGAGCACGAACAGGACTCTACTCACCTGCTGAAGCAGGTGAGTAATACGCCGGAGAACAACGCGCTATTACGCCGCTTTAGCAAGATATGCGGACTTATTTAAAGCACAGTATCGGCGCCCACTATTAACCTGGTGGACAAATAGGTTCCATACCTATCTGTCCGTCGCCCCTAAAATCTAGCGCAGTTGCGTGGAACTGCTTGATTTTCTGGGGCTCGCATTGGTCTTCGACCAATGCTGACGCATCCTTGCGTCTCCTATTAACCCGCCGGGTTAATAGTAACCAGAGGTCATCAACGTTCAGCGAGTATGATGATGGGTGCCGATCATCACATCCCAGGCATTGACCACTGCGAAAACTTGCTTACCGGGCTCAAGCTCCAGCATGTTTACACTTTCAAGTGTGATGGCTGCGGTAACTATCTGATTCCCTCCAATATCAACCGAAACATAAGCACTCTTATCATCGCTTTCAATGCCGGTAACCGTTCCCGATAACACGTTAGATGCGGAAATTTTCATCATTAACCTCTCGATGCATATTACCGCTAAAATATAGTCTTAAAATCCCAACTGTGTCCTGTAATCTAGCCCGCAAGCACGTACCTGTTAGATTTGATGTAATCGTCCAATCTAACCCACATTCCAAACAGATCCACCTATCTGGATAATCCCTCCGGTCATCAAACCGGAGAAATTGTTGTGGATATCACAGAGCAAAATCAGACCGTGCTGTTAATGCTCGGGCCAACCGATATGCGCAAGTCGATCGATGGGCTCTGCGCCATGGTCAAATACTTGCTGGATGAAGAACCGGTTAGCAATAAACTGTTTGTGTTCTGTAATAGGGCTCGCGACAAGATCAAAATCTTGCAGTGGTCGACCAACGGCTTCTGGCTGCATTACAAACGGCTCGAAAAAGGACGCTTCAAATGGCCGGATGCTGCCGACGACTCTGCCAGCCAATTGATCGATCGACGGGAGTTGAATTGGTTGCTGGACGGCTTGCCGCTGATCCAACCCAAGGCCCACAAGAAACTAAAATATATCTATTTTTAATCTTCTGAAACAGCGTTAAAACCCCGCGTTCATTGGCTTTTTGAGATAATCCTGGCCATGGAAAAGACACCTCAAACGTTTCCGGTCATTCTGAGGCGTGGTTGATATCCCGATACAAGTCTGACCGTAACGGTTGATCTGCAAACTTCTCTTTCCATACCCGGGGCGTCAGTTCCTCCACCCGGCTGGCCGGATGCTCACTGATCCGCAACAGAACATCGGTCAGATAGGTATATGGATTGACGTCATGTAGCTTGCAGGTGCTGATCAGGCTCTGAATGATCCCTACATGCTCCGCGCCCAGTTCCGTCCAACAAAATAACCAGTTTTTGCGTCCCATCGGGATGGGTCGAAGGGCGCGCTCCAAGTGATTGGTATCCAGCGGCACATCCGGATCTTCCAGGAACACGCGCAGGGCCGTCTCTCTTTTCATGACGTAGCCCAGCGCTTTGCTGAGGGGGTTTGACGGCGTCAGGTCGCCCCGCCTAATCTGTCTGTCACACCACTCATAGAAGCTATCGACCACCGGCTTGCTGTGC